>NZ_JTHF01000107.1 GCF_001043895.1 Methylobacterium indicum | reverse complement strand
CGTCGTCGTCAGCCCGGTGCTGGCGCTCGCCGGAGACACCGACAGATGAACCGGGATACCCATCTCGCGCGCGATTTCACCGGCTATGGTGCGACGCCGCCGCACCCGCGCTGGCCCGACGGCGCCCGGCTCGCGCTCAACCTCGCCATCAATTTCGAGGAGGGATCCGAAGCCTCCTTTCCGGATGGGGACGGTCTGAGCGAGACGCGCCTCACCGAGGGAGGAGGGGGCTTCGTAGGCCGTGACCTCGCCGCCGAGTCGATGTTCGAGTACGGCAGCCGCGTCGGCTTCTGGCGCATCAACCGCCTGCTCGCGGAGCGCGGCCTGCCGGCAACGGTCTTCGCCTGCGCGCTCGCCCTGGAGCGCAACCCGGCGGCCTGCTCCGAGATCGTGGCGCGGGGCTACGACGTCTGCGCCCACGGCTGGCGCTGGGAACGCCACCAGGGCCTGAGCGAGGACGAGGAGCGGGCGCGGATCGCGCGGACAGTCGAGAGCCTGAAACGCACGCTGGGGCAGGGACCTGACGGCTGGTACTGCCGATACGGTCCGAGCGTCAATACGCGGCGGCTTCTCGTCGAGAACAGCTCGTTTCTCTACGATTCCGACGCCTACAACGATGAAATCCCATACTGGACACGTGTTCTGGGGCGGAACCATCTCGTCGTGCCCTACAGCCTCGTGACCAACGACGCGAAGTTCATCACCGGTCACGCCGCGACGGCGAACGACTTCTTCGAGAGCCTGCGGGACAGCTTCGACATGCTTCATCGCGAGGGCGCACAGCAGCCGCGGATGATGTCCGTCGGCCTGCATCTGCGGATCGCCGGGCATCCCGGGCGTGCGGCCGGGCTCGAACGCTTCCTCGATCACGTGCTGCGGCATGAGGATGTCTGGGTCTGCCGACGCGTCGAGATCGCCCGCCACTGGCGCGAGATGCATCCGCCTGCCGTCTGAGACGCGCCTTCGAAGCACCACCACGATAAGGGATCAACGATGATCGGACGTCTTTGCTGCCGGGTCGCAGCGGCCACGATCGTGCTCGGCCTCGCCGCTTGGCCCGCCCTCGCCCAGGAGGCGGATCACCCGGGCGGCAAGACTCTCGTCGTCGGAACAGATTTCGGCGTCGCGCCGTGGATCATGCGAGGCGCCAACGGTCCCGAGGGCTTCGGCCACGACCTCATCGTCGAGATCGCCAAACGGCTCGGGCGTCCCGGCGTCGAGATCGTCGACGTGCCGTTCTCCGGGCTGTTTGCCGCACTCTTTGCCAAGCGCATCGAGTTCACGGTGAATCCGCTGAACATCACGGCGGAGCGGGCCGAGCGCATGCTGTTCACCGAACCGTTCTTCGCCACCGGAAACGGATTCCTGACGCGCGCTGGCGAGACGATGAAAGGGTTCGAGGACCTCAAGGGCAAGTCGGTCTCGGTCAATCGCGGCACGATCTCGGATACCTGGGCTACCGCGAATGCCGAGAAGTATGGCTTCGAGGTTCAGCGCTACGACAGCTTCCCCGATACGGTCCAGTCGGTGATCACCCGGCGCTCCTTCGCCGCGCTGAATGAAATCCCGACCACGGTCTATGCTGCCAGCCGCAACAAGGCTCTCACCGTCGCGTTCAAAGACTTCAACGGTCGCAATTTCGGCTATGCGTTCCGGCTCGAGAGCGTGGAGTACCGCAACAAGGTCGACGCTGTGATCGAGTGCCTGAAGGCCGAGGGTTGGCTCGCGAAACTCTACGAGAAGTGGTACGGCACCGCGCCCGAGAAGGGAACATCGATCGACGTCGTCTATCCCGGCTACGGCGCGCCGGGTTTCAAGAATTACGATCCGGCGCCGCATGCTCGCGCCTGCACGTGACCGGCCGGGAGCGGGGCGCTCGCCCGCGCATCGAAGCCGTCTCGTGTTCAGCACCCGGCCATGAGCGGCCAAGTCTCCAGCATCGTCGGAAGCGAGGCCGCGGTTCCCGTCTCCCGACTCGTCCGAGCGCAGCATGGACCGGATCGCCGACAACTACTTCAATCTGCAGGTCATGGCGGAGGCCTTTCCCGCCGTGCTGCGAGGGTTCGGCATCACCGTGCTGGTCACCCTGCTGGTCATCATTTCCGGACTTTCGGCCGGACTCGGGCTGGCCTTGCTGCGCACGCTACGCATCCGCGCGGTCGATCTGTTAATCGTTATCTATGTGGATGCCTTCCGGACGCTGCCGCAACTTGTCGTTATCATCGTTATCTATTTCGGGCTGCCCTATGCCGGGCTCGCGCTGTCGCCCTTCGTCACGATGGTCCTGGCGCTGGGCATGATCCTGTCGGCCTTCGCGGCGGAGATCTTCTGGTCGGCGATGCTCACCGTCCCGCGTGGCCAGAGCGACGCCGCCCGGGCGCTCGGATTGCGGCCGCGCCATGTGCTGGCGCTGGTCGTCCTCCCCCAGGCGATCCGACTGGCGTTGCCGATGCTGACCAATCGGGCGATCGCCATCGGCAAAGGCACGGCCCTGGGAACGGCCGTCTCCTTGCCGGAGACGCTCGGCCAGGCGCAGAGCGTCATGGCGATCGTCGCCAACCCGTCGCCGCTGACGTTGGCGGCGCTCTTCTACCTGGCGCTGTTCATCCCCCTCGTCGCGCTCAGCCGGATGGTCGAGAGGCGTTTCGGGCCGGGGCATTGAGGACGGGACTATGATCGAGCTCTTTGCCGAAAATTTTCTCAACCTCGACTCACTGCTGCAGGTCTATCCGCTCCTGTTGCAAGGCCTGCAATTGACGGTTCTGTTGGCGGTCGTCACGCTGCCGCTCTCGATCTTGTGGGGACTGGCACTGGCGATCGCCTGTTCATTCCACAATCGCGTGCTGAATATTTTTTTGATCGGCTATATCGATTTCGTGCGGGCCTTTCCGGTGGTGGTGTTGCTCGTGCTGATCTTCTATGGGCTGCCGCTCCTTGGCTTCAAGCTGAGCGGTTTCACTGCGGCGGTTCTGGCGATCGCCCTGAACAATTCTGGGTATTTCGGTGAGATTTTCCGCGCCGGCATCGAATCCATACCCATGGGGCAGATCGAGGCGGGCCGGTCGCTCGGCCTGCGCGGCCGGCACGTGATCGCTCTCATCATTCTGCCCCAGGCGCTGCGCAAGGCGCTGGCCCCCTTCGCCAGCAACTCGCTCGAACTGGTCAAGACCACATCCATCGCGGCCCTCGTCGCGCTGCCGGAGCTGCTGCGCTCGGCCCGCGTCGCCCAGGAGCAGACCTACAACCCGACGCCGCTGATGGCGGCCGCGGCGATCTACGTCGTGCTGCTCTGGCCTTTCGCACGCTGGGTCGCAGTGCTGGAGCGGCGCGCGCAGATGCAGCGCTAAAGTGGGAAGGGGATCGATCATGCCTTGCAGCACGGCCGCGACCATGAAGGTCCTGATCACCGGCGGCAGCGGCTTCGTCGGCCTCGCCCTGGCGGAAAAGCTGCTGGCGGACGGTGCGGAGGTCTGCCTCTTCTCCGCCGCGGCACCGCCCGACGCGCTGGCCGAACGGGTGGCCTGCGACCGCTTGCGCATCGTCACGGGCGATATCCGCTCGGCCGATGCGCTGGGTGCGGCGCTCGCTGCGAGCGGGGCGACCCATCTCGTCCATGCCGCCGCGATCACGCCGGGACCGGAGCGGGAGTTGCGCGAGGCCCGCACCATCCTCGAGGTCAACATCGGTGGCACGGCCAATGCCGTCGCGTGCGCTGCGGAGTGCGGCCTCGCACGGGTCGTCGTCCTCAGTTCGGTCGCCGTCTACGGCTTCTCCCCGCCTGCCGCCTCGTGCTTCTACGAGGAGGCGGGCTCGGCTCCGGCGCCGGCGACCCTCTACGGCATCTCCAAGCTCGCCGCCGAGCAGACGGCTTTGCGCCTGGGCGCTCTGTACAAGCTGGACACGAGGGTGGCCCGTCTCGGCCCGGTCTTCGGGCCGTGGGAATACGCGACCGGCCTGCGCGACGCGATGAGTCCGCACCAGCAGATCCTCGCCGCCGCCCGCGGCGGCCGGTCAATCGTCCTGCCGCGCCCGATGCCCGCGGACTGGCTCTATTCACGGGATGCCGCCGCCGGCCTTGTCAAGCTCCTGCTGAGCAATAAGCTCACCCGTACGCTCTACAATCTCGGAGCTGGCCGGACGAGCGATTTGCCGCAGTGGTGCGTTGCACTCGGCCGGGCCGGGCTGCAAACCGACTGGCGCCTTGCCCGAGAGGGTGAGGAGCCCGCTATTCGCTACAATCTCGCGCAAGATCGGGCGGCAATGGCAACTCACTGCATCGCCGCAGAGACGGGCTTTCGACCACGCGACGACCTCGATGCACAGGCCGTAGATTATCTCGGATGGGCGGAAGGTCTGTCGCTGTAAAGCGTGTCGCGAACTCTTTGTCTCCGGCGCCCTGGCGGATCACCCCCGCGCTCGGGGGACCGCTGCCTTCCAGACTGCTTCTTGCGTGGCGGTCGATCAAGCTGTGGCGTTCTGGCGATCGACAACCGGTGTCGGAAGATTCTGAATGGACGGATGCTGACTCGTGACCCCATGCAGACATTTATCTGACCTATCTCAAAGGTCCGCTTCGAAGAGTATAGCGGCGGATGGACCGCACTCCTTACCGAGCATGCCGGAGCAGATGCTTCTCAAGTACCCCAAGCGCCGCAAAGCTCCTGATACGACCGAGGCCGAGACGCAGACGGTCTTCGGGGATCGGCGCCAGAGACGAGCGCCATAGAACTGACGGCAGGACGAGAAGGCCGGCCTCGGATGCGAGCGTCCGCGCGAAATCGGTCGCCCCCTCACGCCCGCGAAACCGCGGATACGCGAAGGCGAGATTCCTTGGTTCGTCCGCCTCGAAGACTTCGGAATGGCGATCGAGCAGAGCGCGCAGGCGGCGATGGTTGCGCCGTCCTATCGCGCGGGCGCGATCGGTGATGCGATGCTCGGCCCGCAACGCGATCTCGCCCAGGATCTCGCTCGGAGCTGCAAGGCAGCTCGACAGCAGGTTCTTGGCTGCGAGGGCGCGGCCGAGGACGGCGCGGTCTCGGCAGGCGGCCCAGCCGACGCGCAGGCCCGGCAGCCCGAACCCCTTCGACAGCCCGTTGATCGAGATCCCGCGCTCGTAGAGGTCCACGACGGGCGGAACGGCCCTGTCCGGGCCGGGGTCGGTCTGGCGGTAGACCTCGTCGTTGACGAGCCAGAGGCCATACCGGCAGCAGAGGGCGATCAGGCCGTCCAGGGTCGGCCGGTCCAGGGTCGCGCCGGTCGGACTGTTGGGGAAGTTCGTCAGAACCAGCCGCGTGTTCGGGCGCAAGGCCGCGGCGAGGCGGTCGAGGTCGAGGCTCCAGGCCCGGTCCTTGGACAGGGCGACCCCGTCCGCGGCACACAGGCCCGTCACGACGAGTTCCAGGGGCTGGTAGATCGGCACCACCACCACGGCGTGGTCGTCGGGCGCCAGCAGCGCATGGAGGATGCACGCCATCGTCTCCTGCGCGCCCGCACCGACGAGCACGTCGTCCGCCCCGGCTGTCGCGTAGCGGGCGGCGATCGCCTTGCGCAGCCGGAGGGAGCCGCGCGGATCGGCGTAGCCCAGACCGGTGCTCCGCCAGCGCAAGCGGTCGTCCGGGCCGGCGAGGCGCAGCAGCGTGGATAGCGAGAGCGGCTGTGAATCGGACGCCGCGAGATCGAGATGCGCACAAGCCGACCAGCGGTTCAGGTAATCCGCCATGGCGAAGGACCGGGAGGGCGGGCCACCGCCTTCCCGCCGGTCGATCCCAGCCTCCTCCTGCACGTCGTCGATCCAGCGGTCGGTCGAGGCGTCCGCGTCGAGTTCCACAGCGATCCTCACGCGCGCGGCGCCGGACGGGTGGCGACGCGCAGGTAGGTCGCGCCGATGCGCGCCGAGGCCCGCAGCGTCCCGGACAACGACCCCGCGACCTTCGATGCGCCCCCGATCCGGCGCCGGTAGGACATCGGCACCTCCAGGACGCGCAAGCCCGCGCGGGCGGCCTGCAACTGCATCTCGATGTTCCAGCCGTAGGTCGTCTCGCGCAGGCACAAGGCCCGGAGCGCGGCACGATCGATGGCCCGGAAGGCGCACATGTCGGTGTACCGCACGCCGTAGCGCAGGCCGATACCGAGTCCCGCGAGACGCCCGGCGAGCACCTGGTGCCAGAGCATCGCGCCGGGCTCGCGGTGGCCGAGGGTCCGGGAGGCGAGGACGAGGTCCTGGGTGCCGGCGAGCACCGGGCCGGCGATCGCCTCGATCAGGTCCACCCGGTCGGCCCCGTCGCCGTCGAGGAAGACGATGACGCGGCTGCCGGGATCGGCCGCCTCCGCCCCGAGCGCGCAGGCCCGGCCGTAGCCGCGGCCGGCCTCGACCACCCGGGCGCCGGCGGCCCGGGCGACGCCCCTGGTGCCGTCCGTCGAGCCGCCATCCGCCACTATGACGTCGCCCGCGAAAATCCGCGGGATCTCGCGGATGACCGCGCCGATCGCCTCGGCCTCGTTCAGGGTTGGGATGACGATGCTGACCGGGTGCATCGGCTCACAGGCTCCAGCGCAGGCCGCAATTGCGGCACGGGCTCGGTGGCGCGTCGGAGAGGAGCGCCGCGCGGAAGTCGCGATAGGCCTCGCCGTTCCAGATCTCCCGCAACGTGGCCTGGGTGGCGTCGCCGAGCGTGTAGTGCGAGTAGCCGCGCACCGAGAACGGCGCGATGCAGCAGGGCAGCGCCCGGCCATGGGCGGTGAAGTACATCAGCGACCACGGCCGGCGGCAGGTCGCCCAGGCCCGGTCGTCCTGCTTCCTGAGGCTGATCCCGGGCTCGGTCGCCCCCGAGGCGTCGAGCGTCACCCCCAGCGAGCGGCCGAGCGCCTCCGCCTCGGCGATGGACGCACTCTCCTCCGACCGCGCGCTCTCGAACAGCGACAGGTCGGCCCGGGCCATGCCGTAGCCCGCTTCATCGAAGACCAGGCGCTGGAGATGCACCTCGGTCACGCCCATCGCGGCGGCCAGCCGCACGAAGGCGGGCAACTGGTCGACGGTTTCCTTGAGGCCGGTGAGCCAGAGCGACACGCGGGGCGTCGTGGCGCCGGTCGCCTTCTGGTAGGCGACGAACTGTCCGACGTCGCGCACGATGCGGTCGAAGAAGTCCTTGCCGCGCACCCTGAGATACGAGGCCTGGTCGGCGGCGTCGAGGGAGACGCGCAGCTCGTCGAGCCCGGTCTCGATCAGCGTCCCGAACCGCTTCGGCTGCAGCAGGGTGCCGTTGGTGTTGAACAGGACGTAGGTGCCGCGGTCCTTGAGGTAGCGGATCATGCGCGGCAGCGCCGGCACCAGCATCGGCTCGCCGACGCCGTGGAGCACGACCCGGGCGATGTTCGGCACCTGGTCGACGATCCGGGTGAACAGTTCCCAGCTCATGTCGGCCGGGGGTTCCAGGGTCTCGAAGGTGCGCGGGCAGGTCTCGCACAGAAGGTTGCAACGGTTCGTGACCTCCAGGTAGAGGCAGACCGGCGGCGCGACGGCCTCGGCCGTGCGCGCGGCGCCGATCTCCTCGAAGTAGCGGCGCGGATCCTTAAGGGCGGCGGAGGCGGTCATCGGGCGGTTCCTTGGGGGAGGAGGGCGGCCGGGCGCGGCCTGCGGGCCTGCCACGCCGCGCGGGCGGCCAGGACGAGGCCCGGCACGAAGACGAGCGCCGGCCAGAGGAAGCGGTCGTCGAACGGGTCGATGAGCAGCAGCAGGGGCGCCGCGCCGAGCCAGATCACGGCCGGAAGCGGCGCGACGACCGCGGGCAGCGTCAGCCAGGGATAGTACCAGGCGTAGTGCGGGCTCGCCGCGCAGGTCGCCAGCGCCGCCAGGATCCCGGCGTCGCGGCACAGGGCGACGGCGTCGGCCGTGCCGGGCCTGTCGTTCCGCCCGAAGGCGATCCGAAGCGCGAGGGCGGCGAGCGCCAGGCCGGCGCACAGGAGGTAGGCCCGCACGAGGCCCGGGGGGCTGAAGCCGAGATGGCCGAGCCCGGCGAGCAGCCAGTAGCCCGCGCCGGTGTCGTAGCCTTCTTCCGTCCCGTAGGACCCGGCAAAGCCGAGCACGCCCCAGCCGACGCCGAGATAGGGCAGGTAGAGGACGATGATGACCGCGATCCCGGCGAGCACGGGCCGCCACAGCCGGCCGCCGCGCACGAAGGCGGGCGCGACCGCGAGCGGCAGTACCTTCACCAGCGTCGCCACGGCCAGGAGGGCGCCCGCGAGTCCGTCGCGACGGCGGGTGCGCGCGAGCAGCGCCAGCCCGAGGAGGCCGACCGCCACAGCGTCGACGTGCCCGTCGCAGGCGAAGGACCACAGGGCGAGCGGGTTCCAGGCGTAGATCAGGATGCGCTCCGGCGGCAGGCCGGCGCTGCGCAGCACTGCGAGCATCGTCAGGATGCTCATCGCCTCGAAGCCCAGCATCGCGAGCTTCATCCCGGTGACGCTCCGGGAGACCTGCCCGACGGCGGCGAAGACCGCTTGCGCGGCGGGCGGGTAGATCGTGTGGGCGTAGTCCTTGCGGTTGATCAGCGGGTAGATCGCCGGATCGCGCAAGGGCTCCAGGGCCGGGTCGGCCGGAACGTAGCGGTACGGGTTGATGCCGGCACCCTGGACCTGCCCGTCCCAGACGTAGCGGTAGATGTCGCTCGACAGGAAGGGCGGTGCCGGCAGCAGCGCGGCGCGCATCGCCACGGCGAGGCCGAGGATCATCCAAACGGCCGCGCGGGGCAGCCGCTCGCGCAGCACCAGGCGCACGGCGAGGAGGTAGACGACGAGACCGAGCGCGACCACGCCGACGAAGGCGTTGGCGCGGGCCGGCGAGCCGACGGTGTCGGCGCCCGGGACGTGAAGGGCGAGCGCGCCGAGATTGATGCCGGCGAGCAGGATTCCCAGCGCCGCGAGCCGCCCGCCCGGGTCGGCGAGGACTCGGATCATGCCGGCACGGCCTCACGGGCGAGGCGCGCCAGGGCGGCGCGGGTCACCGGCGCCGGGGCGCCGGCGGTCTCGGCTGCGAGACGCGCGAGCGAGGCCGCGTCGTCGACGTCGTACCACGGCTCCAGCTCGACGAGGTCGAGGCCGATCTCGCGGGCCCGGGCCCGGGTCGCGTCGGCGACGAACGCGGTGCTCCATGCGATCTCGGCGAACAGGTGGGCATGGGCCCGCTTGAGGCCGAGGAGGTAGTAGCCGCCGTCATCGCAGGCGCCGAGCACGCCCCGGTCGCCCGGCGCGAGCAGGGTCCGGGCCGCCTCGACCAGGAGCCGCGCCGGCAGGGTCGGCACGTCGGCGCTGAGCACGCAGGCCGCCGCGTGGCCGCGATCGAGCATGCCCTGGACGGCCTGGAGCAGACAGCGGCCGAATCCCGCGACCGCCGCCGGAGCCGGCGCGGTGCCGTCCGCCAGCACGAGGGCGGTTCCGGGCGTGATGTGGGAGGCGACCAGGGCCTCGGCCCCCGGCGGGGCGTAGGCCGCGTAAGGACTGATCGGAGCGGATCGCGCCGCCCGCGCGAGGGTGTCGGTCGTGTCGCGCAGGAAGGCGGCGCTCAAGGACGCGGCCTCGTTCGGGGTCAGCGGCGGGCACAGCCGCGTCTTGGAGCGGCCGCTCTGCGGGGCCTTCGCCATCACGCCGATCGCGCAGGTCGCGGCCGCCTCTGGGCTGGGTCGTCGTGTCATCGGCGGGGATCCCGCGCTTGTTCAGTGGAAGGGCCGGACGATCCCGACGCGGATCGTCGCGTCCGGCGGGATAGCGGCGGCGGAGTCGGGCGCGACGCTCGGCAGGGCGCGCAGGCCCTCGGACGTCAGGCCCATCAGGGCGACGTGCTCGCCGAGCAGCGCCACCGCCTCGACCGGCACCGCCACCAGGCGCGGCCCGAACCCGCTCCAATCGATCCGCTGCAGGCCGAGCCATCCCAGCCCCAACGCCCCGTCGAGGCGCACGACGACCGCGACCGCATCGCCGCGGCGTACGAGCCCCGTCACGCGGCCGAGGACGGGCTGCGCTTCCTCCGGCTGGAGCAGCAGGCGGCCGGCGAGGTCGCCGACGCGCACCGGCTGGGGAAAGCGCCGCGCCGCCCGCGCCGCCATGTCGGGGACGGTCATGCCGGGCACCGGCATGTGGTCGGGGGCCGGCGACGGGCCCGCCGTCTGCGCCTGCGCGGCGACGGAGAGCGCCAAGACCAGGCAGACGGCGAGGCAGGCGGCGAGGCCGCTCGCAGGACGGGCGCTCATAGCCCGGAAAACCAGTTGAAGCCCCGGCTCTCCCAGTACCCGCCCGGATAGCTATTGGTGACCTCAATGGCGGTGATCCATTTGGGGTTCTTGAAGCCGAGCTTGACCGCCGTGCGCAGCCGCAAGGGGTAGCCGTAGGGGTCCGGCAAGCTCTCACTGGCGTACTTGGTGGCGAGCAGCGTCTGGGGGTGCAGCGCGCTCGCCATGTCGATGCTGCTCGGGTAGTCGTCCGCCGTCTTAAAGGCGACGTACCTGGCGGTGAGGTCGGCCCCGACCCGTTCGAGGAACGTGCGCAGCGGCACGCCCGACCACTGGCCGATATAGTCCCAGCCCTCCACGCAGACGTGGCGGATGATGATCTCGCGCTCGGGCAGCTCCGCGATCTGGCCTCGCGTCCAGGGCCGCTTGTCGGTGATCAAGCCGGCGAGTTCGAGCCGCCACGCGTCGCCGTCGACCGGTTTCACCTCCTCGACGTCGTAGTAGGCGTTGAAGCGCGGCGGCTTGAGCACCATCGACGCCGGGTATTCGGGCGCGAGCTTGTTCGGATCGAACAGCGCGGCCTGGACGCCGTCGTTAAGGTCGGAGACGGCGCGCAGGGCCCGGCCGACCGCGCCCGAATCGCTCACGTCGCAGCCGGTCAGCATCGTGAGCGCGCCGAGCGACAGGCCGCCGCGCAGGAAGCCTCGGCGCTCGATCCGCCGCAGGAGCGGGCGATGGTCGTCGAGGATGCCGGGATCCGGCACCGTGAGGGGGCGGAAAGGGGATCTCATCGGGCGGACTCCGTCGCCGCGGCGGAAGGCGTCGGCCGGAGCACGGGGCCGCCAGTCAGCATCGCCCGCAGCGTCCGCGGCACCAGCAGGGCGAGCGCGACGTGGACGAGGAGGAAGCCCACGAGGACGCCCATGCCGACGAAGTGGACGAGGCGCGCGCCCTGGAACCCGCCGAGCAGCGTGACGAGGCCGGAGAGCTGCACCGGCTTCCAGATCGCCAAGCCGCTGACGACTTGAGCGATGCCGGCGAGGATCGCCACGATGTAGAGGATCTTCTGGACGGCGTTGTAGGTCGTCAGGTCCTCGTGGGCGAGCTTGAGCTTGAGCGTGTCGCGCAGGGTCTGGACGACGTCGCGGAGGCGGATCGGCAGGAGGCGCTCGTGCAGGCGCCCGGTCGCGATCCCGTAGGCCAGGTAGGCGGCGCCGTTGGCGATCAGCAGCCACATCGCGGCGAAGTGCCAGAGCAGGCTCTCGGCCGCCCAGGAGCCGATCCGGAGCGTCCTGGGAAAGTAGATCCCGTGGATGATGACGGAGTCGTTGTAGATGCCCCAGCCGGAGCCGATCAGCACGACCATCGCCAGTGCGTTGGTCCAGTGCATGAGGCGCACCGGCCAGGGATGCAGCCGGCGCCCGGCGCTGTCAGGATTCGGTCTCATGATGCGAAGCATTTCCTCAAGTCATCGTATGGAAGCGCGAAGATACATCGATGTTTATGTCATGAAAATCACGGATAGTTTTGCATTTATTATACGGAAATACCTTGATCGACGTCACATAGATCGCTATGGATCGCAAATGCGTTGCGACGAGCGATCCATGGAGGCCGCATGACTTGCACCGTCCTCGCCAGCCTGCTGCCCACCTTGTCCGTGCAGGTCCACGCCTTTGCGTTCTGCGAGATCCAGACCGGCTGGCGGCTGGCGAAGAGCGCCCTGACCGACGCGCTCCTCGTCCACTACGTCCTGGCGGGCTCCGGCTCGATCGTGGTCGCGGATCAGCCGCCGCTGCTCTTTGGCCCAAACAGCATGATCATCCTGCCCCGCGACGTCGATTACTCGATCGGGTCCATGGACGCGGCCAGCACTGTGACGAGCGGGGAGGTGCGGCGGCTCCTTCCCAACGGCCTCGTCGCGTACACGGCGGGAAATGGGAGCCGGGACATCCTCCTGGCCTGCGGGTCGATCTCGGCGAGCTATGCGGGCTCGCTCGGCCTGTTCGACCGCCTGCATGGTCCGCTGGCGGAGGATCTGTCGGCCGACGCCCGGCTGCGCCACGCCTTCGCGTTCATGATCGAGGAGCTGGTCCGGCCCGGCCTCGGCACGCAGGAAGTGACGAGCGCGCTGATGAAGCAGTGCCTGGCGATCCTGCTCCGCGTCCACCTGGAGAAGGGGACCCGGTCGCCGATCTTCGAGGCCCTGCGCGATCCCCGGCTGGTGCCCGCCATCGCGGCGATCCTCGACGCGCCCGGCGCGCCACACACCGTCGACAGCCTCGCCGCGCGCTGCGGACTGAGCCGGACCGGCTTCGCCGAGCGCTTCTCCGCGACCTTCGACGAGGGGCCGATCGAGTTCCTGCAACGGGCGCGCCTGCAACTGGCCGCCAAGCTGCTGACGACGTCGCCGATGCCGGTGAAGGTCATCGCCGAGAGCGTCGGCTACGCCAGCCGCAGCTACTTTTCGCACGCCTTCAAGGCGGCCTATGGCTGCGATCCGAGCACGTACCGCAACCGCGCCGACCCCCTTGCAGAGCCCCTGGCGGATACCGGAACCGGCGACGCCGGGCGGGCTGCCGGCGAGGAGTGAGGGCGCGGGCGGCCGCACCGGCGGCGGACCTGGTCTGAGCATCGAAAGCATCGCTGTCGTCATCCCACGTCACTGTCGCCAAACAGCCGGGTCCGCGAAAGACGCCCGGCGTGCGCTATCGTTCAAATCTGGTGCGGCGAAGGGGAGGAGGTGCGCCAGGGACGCCGACCGGACTATACGCGAGCATATCCGACGCATGACTCGCCCGTCGTTGGAAGAAGTCGCGTTGCGGGACAACGCGAATGCCTGCTCGGCCGAGATGTGTCCTTTGAGGTCCCGTTCGATCGGTTGCGTCGGTCGATCCGAGCCCGATCGTCATCGCGGTAAGGGGACGCCCGTCAGCCGCGCGCAGGCATCCAGAAGCGCGTCCTGGCACGCCTCGTCCCGCGTGAGCGGGTCCGGCTCGCGCATCGCCCGGTGGTAGAAGTAGTGTCCCGTCGAGTGGGCGAGGGGCTCGTCGCTCACGGCCGGCCAAGCCTGGGTAGTGTGAGCCTGGGCCAGGTCGTCCGGTGCGCCCGGACCGCCCATCCGCGTCGGGACCCATCCCGGCTCGAGCGCGTTCGCCCGCACGTCCGGCCACCGGCGCGCAACCCCGAAGGCGAGCGCCACGTCGAGGAACTTGCTCTCGGCGTAGGCCTGCGACCCGTTCCAGCGCCGCCGCTCCCATTGAAGGTTGTCCATGTCCGGCCCCCCCCGGGATGCATGCCGGAGCTCAGGTAGACCCGCCGGTCGGGGCGCTCGATCAGGGCAGTCAGGAGGTAGGGGGTGAGCACGTTGATCGCGAAGAGGTGGGACAGCCCGTCCGCGGTCGGGATCCGGCGGGGCTCGCGGTAGCCGATCCCGACATTGTGGATGACGGCGTCGAAGCGACCGGTCGCGTTCGCCTGCGCGGCGACCGCCCGCATCGCGGCGATCGTCACGACGTCGCCGATCAGGATGCCGGCCGCCTCCGGCAGCGCTCGGCAAGCCGCCTCGTCGCGCGCGTCGCTGCGGGCATGCAGCACGACCCCGTGCCCTTCGCGGGCGAGGTGCTGCCCGGCCATGAGGCCGAGCCCGTCCGCGGACCCGGTGATGAGGATGCGTGCCATGATGGTCCTCCGGTCAGAGCATCGGCGGCCGTGCCGCCAGGGTCGCGTCGGCGGCACCCGGTCACCAGGGAAGCGGCGCGCCGAACCGGTCGACGTAGCGCAGGCCCGCACGGCCCCGGTTCGCCTCGATCATGTCGACGACGCGCGGGATGCTCTCCTCGATCGAGAGCAGCGCGTCGCTGCCGCCCATCTCGGTCCGCACCCAGCCCGGGGCGACCAGCAGCACCGCGTGCCCGTCATCGGCGTGCTTGGCCGCGTAGCCCTTCATCAGCATGTTGAGCGCGGCCTTGCTGGAGGAATAGAGCTGCCACCCGCCCGTGGCGTTCGCGATGCTGCCGAGTTCCGAGGTCATGATCGCGATGGTGCCCCCGGCCGGCACCAGGTCGCGCAACAGTTCGGCCGCGCGCACGGGCGAGAACGCGTTGGTCAGCATCATGTCGAGGAAGTCCGCCTCGCTCGCGCTGGCCGGGCTCGCCTCGATGGCCCGCGCGATGCCGGCGTTGACGAACAGGACGTCGACGCGCCGTCCGTCGAGCCGCCGGCGGAGTGCCTGGATGGTGGCGGCCTGGTTGATGTCGACGCTCTCGACCTCGAGGCTGCCGGGAAAGCGGGCTGTCAGCGCGTCGAGGCCTGCGGAGTGACCGCGCGCCGTGGCGATCACGCGCGAGCCGCGCCCGAGCCATTCCTCCGCGAGCGCGAGCCCGAGGCCGCGCGAGGCACCGACGACGAGTGCCGTTGCGTGCTGTGTCATGCGAAGCTCCTACGAATCTGCTGCCGATTCCATGGCGCACCAACTCTTCCGAGATGAGCGCCGATCTGTCAGAACAATCCGGACCTGAAGTCATGGAACGATCCGGAGTCATGGCCCGATGCCCTACGATGGCCGGCTGCTGGCCGGCGTGACGGTGCTCATGGCGGTGGTCGAGGCCGGGACCATGACCCGGGCCGCCGAGGCGCTCGGGCTGACCCAGTCGGGCGTGGGGCGCGCCATCCAGCGGCTGGAGGCGCGCCTCGGCGTACGCCTTCTCGATCGCACCACCCGGACCCTGCGGCTCACCGACGAGGGGCGGCTTTTCTGGGAGCGGGTCGGGCCGCTCCTCGACGGCATCGAGGCGGCGGCGCTCGACGCGGCGGGCAGTGCCCGGACGGTGCGCGGGCGCCTGAGAGTCAACGTCGATCCCTTCTTCTCGCGACTGGTCCTGTCGCGCGAGCTGGCGCGCTTCCTCGAGGCCCACCGCGAGTTGCGGCTCGAACTCATCATGCGCGACCAGATCGGCGACCTCGTCGCCGACGGCTTCGACATGGCGTTGCGCTTCGGCGAGCCGCCGGTCGTGGGGTTTTCCGCCCGCAAGCTCCTGGGGACCCGGATCCTGACGGTCGCCTCGCCCGCCTACCTCGCGGCGCACGGCCGCCCGGCGCATCCGCGCGACCTCCTCGATCACGCCTGCATCGACTACCAGGACCCGCTCACCGGACGCCCGTTCGCATGGGAGTTCCGCCGCGGCGACGAGGTGCTGCCGGTGCGCCAGCCGGCGCGGCTGATGGTGTCGGACGTCGAGACGATGATCGGTGCCTGTTGCGAAGGGGCCGGCATCGCCCAGGTCATGCAGCTCGGCACCCGGCACATCCTCGGCCAGGGCCGGCTCGTCGAGATCTTCCCGGACTGGCCGGGCGAGACCTTTCCCCTCTACGCGATCTACCCGTCGCGGCACCACCGGGCCGCCAAGGTCCGGGTGTTCACGGAATGGTGCCTGACGCTGCTCGGCGGGGAGACCGAGCTCGATGCGGACGCGACGCGCTGACGGATGTCTAGGCAGAGTTGCACGGGGCAACTCTGCCTAGATTCTTGTTTTCGCATCATTTTCGTTGCCGAACCGGTGACCACTTCGGCGAATGATGCTTAGAACGCCGCCTTGCCGATCGAGGCGCCGCCATCGACGTGGAGCGTCTGGCCGGTCATGAACGCCGCCCCGTCCGACATCAGGAAGGCGATGGCCGCGGCGATCTCGTCGGGCCGGCCGAACCGCCCCATCGGCACGCCGGCGAGGTAGCGCCGCTCGCCTTCGCTGCCCGGCGGGTTGTTGGCGCGAAACAGCTCCGTCTCGGTCGGACCCGGCGCCACCGCGTTGACGGTGATCCCGGTCGCGGCGAGTTCGAGCGCCCAGGAGCGGGTGAAGCTGACGAGCGCCGCTTTCGCGGCCGCATAAGCCGTGCGCTCGACGCTGCCGAGGATCGTGAGGCTCGCGATGTTGACGATCCGGCCAAAGCCGCGCTGCCGCATCCCCGGCAGGGCCGCCTGCACCGCCTGGAGCGCGGGGTGGAGGTTGACGCGCAGCACCTCGTCGAGCGCCGAGAGTTCGACCGCTCCGAGCCGCTGCGGCCGCACGAGGCCGACATTGTTGACCACGCCGTCGAAGGCATGGCGCTGGGACAGGTCGGCGAGGATCGCCGCGGTCGCGGCGTCGTCGGCGAGGTCGGCCGCCACCAGCGTGCCGGGAAAGCCCTCGGCGCTGTGGCGCGCGAGGCCGACGACGTGATGGCCGTCGCCCGCGAGACGGTGCGCGAGGGCGAGCCCGATGCCCTTGCTGGCACCGGTGACGAGGAAGGTCCGGGACATCTCAGGTTTCCTTCTTGTGGGAGCGCCCGGCCGCCCCTTGCGGCCCGGGCGCGAGGGGTCAGGCGGAAACGGCGAGGGCCCTGCGGAGCACCGGCAGCATGTCCTCGGGCTCGGGCCGGCGGGTGTAGTCCGGGTTCACCTCGGCGTAGAGGATCGTCCCGTCCTGCCCGATCACGAAGCGTCCAGGCATCGGCAGGCTCCAGCTTTCGTCGCCGTTGAACGCCGGCAGGTCGTTCTTTAGGCTCTTGTAGAGCTCGACCAGGTAACTGGGCAGCGCGAAGCGCAGGCCGAAGGCGGCGGCCACCGCATTGTGCGGGTCCGACAGGATCGGAAAGGCGAGCGCGTTCTGGCGGACCGATTTTCGGCTGTTGGCCGCGCTCTGCGGCGAGATCGCCACGAGGCGCGCCCCGAGCCTCCGGAACTCCGGCAGGGCCTCCTGGAGCGCCTGGAGCTCCATGTTGCAGTAGGGGCACCACACCCCTCGGTAGAAGCTGACCACCAGCGGCCCGCGGGCCAGCAGGTCGGCGGAGGCGACGGGCCGCCCGTCGGGATCGTCGAGGGTGAAGGCCGGTGCCCGGTCGCCGGCCTTCAGGGCGCGGGCAGCCACTCCCGAAGCGATCAGCTCGGCAGTGGCCCTTCGCATCGTCTCGATCACGGAGGGCGGGACGTTGTAGGGCGGCTTGCCGGCCTGGAAATCGGCCTTGAAGGCATCGAGCTTGGCTTGGAGAGTCATGGATCGGCTCCTGGACGAAGGGTTGGGGGCACCAGCCATCCGCGTCGGGCTCAGGGCAGCTGCGGAGAGGCCTGCGGAGAGAGGACGGATCCCGGTCAGGCCTGCGGGACGAGGGCGTTCACCCGCTCGACCGCGCGCTGCACGGCGGGACGCGCCGACACGGCCTCGTACCAGCGGGCGACGTAGGGCATGTCGTCGAGGCCGACGCCCGCGAAGTCGCGCCGCCACAGCCAGCCGAAATGCGCAATGTCGGCCACCGTGAACGCGTCGCCGGCGACGAAGCAGCGCTCGGCCAGCACGCCGTCGAGCACGGCCAGCGTCCGTCTCGCCTCGGCCGAGAAGCGCGCGATGGCGAGGGGCTGCGGCTCGGAAGCCTGGCGCTGGAAGAAGCCGGCCTGGCCGAAGGCCGGTCCGAGCCCGGAGGCGTGGAAGAACAGCTGCTCGAACACCCGCGCCCGGCCCTCGCCAGCGGCCGGAAGCAGCTGGCCGCTCGTCTCGGCGAGGTAGACCAGGATCGCGGCGGATTCGGTCAGGACCAACCGGCCTCCGGCCGCAGCGGGATCGACCAGGACCGGCACCTTCGCGTTGGCGTTCAACGCGATGAAGTCCGGCGCCTTCTGCTCGCCGCGGCGCACGTTCACGCCGTGCAGGTGGTAGGGGAGACCGAGTTCCTCCAGCGCGATCGGCACCTTGATGCTGTTGGGCGTGGCGAAGGCGTAGACCTCGAACATGGCAACCGGGCTCCGGACGGGCCACCGCGGCTCTCGCGGTGGGAACGGTCACCGTGATGCTCCTCGGGCGATGGACGGGGCAGCCGGCCGGAGGCGATAACGCTCATTCCCAGGAGGAATGACCTCCCGGGAGCAACGATTGACGGGGGAAGCGACTTGGACCGCTACCAGGCGATGGCGACCTTCGTGCGGGTGGTCGAGGCCGGCTCGTTCTCAGGGGCCGCGCGGCTCCTCAACGTCGGCCAGCCCGCCGTCTCGAAGACGATCGCGCAGCTGGAGAACCGGCTTCAGGTCAGCCTGCTCCTCCGCTCGACCCACGGCCTGAGCCCGACGGAAGCTGGCCTGCGCTTCTACGAGCGGGCGCGGGCGGCCATCACTGAGGCCGACGAGGCTGAACTCGCCGCCCGCGGCGCGGGAGCCGGGCTCGCGGGCCGTCTGCGGGTGTCCGCGGCGACTACCTTCGCTCGGCTCCACGTGGTCCCGATGCTGCCGCGCTTCCTCGACCAGCATCCCGACCTCGACATCGAGGTGATCCTCGACGACCGGGTGATCGACCTCGTGAGCGAGGGGGTCGACCTGTCCCTGCGCATGGGGGCACTGCCGGATTCCGCTGCCGTGGCGCGCCGGCTCGCGACCGGCGCGCGCTCGGTGCTCGCCACCCCCGGCTACCTTGCCCGGGCGGGCGAGCCGCACGCGCCCGCGGATCTCGCCGAGCACGAGGCGGTGATCTACAGCCAGCAGCCCGAGATCTGGGCCTTCACCCGGGAGGGCACCGAGATCTCGGTGGCGGTGCGCGGGCGCGTGCGGGTCAGCGCGGCCGAGGGCCTGCGCGCGGCGGTCCTCGCTGACATCGGCCTCACCATCGCGTCCGACTGGATGTTCGCCCCCGAGCTCGCGAGCGGCGCGGTACGGCGGCTGCTCCTGCCCTGGAGCCTGCCCGCCATCGACCTGTGGGCGGTGTTCCCCACCGGGCGCATGGCGAGCACCAAGGCCCGGCTCTTCGCCGGCTTCGTCGAGGCGGTGATGGCGGACGCGGCCGCCCATTCCGTGCCGGCATAAGCCTTATCGCTACGCGCCGTCATCCGTCTCCGGGTGTAAGCCCTTAACTCGTCCTCACGCCGACCGGACCAGGGCCGGCACGACAACGAGGACAGCCTCCATGGCCCGCTTCGACAGCTACCGCGACGCCTTCCCCAATGCCCGCCTGACCCGCAAGCCGAACGGCGTTCTGGAGGTCGTGCTGCACAGCGAGGGCGGCAAGCTCGTCTTCGACGGCCACACCCACGAGCAATTCGTCGACCTGTTCCACGCCATCGGCGAGGACCGCGACACCCGCGCGGTGATCCTGACCGGATCGGGCGACGCGTTCATGGACGCGATCAGCCCCGAGGGCTTCGACTTCTTCACGCCCCAGGGCTACGACAAGATTTTTCGCGAGGGCCGCAAGGTGCTCGGCAACATCCTCGACATCGAGGTGCCGATGATCGCCGCGCTCAACGGCCCGGTGCTGCTGCACAGCGAGTACGCGCTCCTGACCGACATCATCCTGGCGACGCCCGAGACGGTGTTCCAGGATAAGCCGCACTTCGAGTTCGGCATCGTGCCGGGCGACGGGATGCATATCCTGTGGCCGGAGGTGATCGGCTCGATCCGCGGGCGGTACTTCCTGCTGACGCGGCAGATCCTCGATGCGCGGACTGCCCAGGATTGGGGCGTCGTCAACGAGATCGTCCCGCGGGACCGGCTGCTGGCGCGGGCGCACGAGATCGCCGACGGCATCGCCGCGCTGCCGCCGCTCACCGGACGCTACACCCGGATCGCGCTGACGCAGCGCCTGCGCCGGCTCGTCGAGGAAGGCACCGGCTACGGCTTGGCGCTCGAGGGCATCAGCGCCGCCGACGTGGCGAGGCGCATGGCCGCCCAGGCCTGAGCGTCGGCCCACTCGGAACCGATGCACGGCTCACCGTGCGAGCGAGGAGAGCGCGATGAGCCGTTCTCGCGTTCGTACGGCCGCTGTCTCGTACCCTCGCGCTTTCGGACAGGTCTGTTCGAGGGTGCGACGTCGTCATGCAGATGATGTGACCGGCTGTCCGGCCGCCCGGGAAACGATCGTCCCGAGTCGAACGGCGGACCGGCTCCTACGCGTACGCGACGATGGTACCCAGGGATGCGCGAATGCGCGGCGTCGCGAAGTCGACTACGGCGCGCCCACCGGCTTCCGCGTGGCCATGGCGCACCCGGAGTGGGTGACCGCCCTCATCTCGCAGAACGGCAACGCCTACGAGGAAGGCTTGAGCGAGGGGTGGAACCCGATCCAGCGTTACTGGCGCGACCGGAGCGAGGCCAACCGGCAGGCCCTGCGCGAATTGCTGACCCCTGCCTCGATCCGCTGGCAGTACGAGCACGGCGTGCCCGACACGTCGCTGGTCTCGCCGGATGGGAGCGCCCTCGACGCCTGGTACATCCAGCGGCCGGAGGTCGACGAGATCCAGCTCGACCTGTTCGGCGACAATGCCAGCAACGTGGCGCTCTACCCCGCCTTCCAGACCTATTTCCGCACGCACCGGCCGAGGTTGCTGGCGATCTGGGGCCGGAACGACCCGTTCTTCCTGCCGGCCGGCGCGGAGGCGTTCCGGCGCGATATCCCGGATGCCTAGATCCGGTTCCTTGACACGGGGCACTTCGCCCTGGAGACCCATGCCGCTGTCATCGCGGAGGCCATCGCGGACTTCCTGCATGCCTGAAGAGGATTGTCAGGACGGCGTGGCTAGCTCCATCCTGACTTTCCGCCGGTTCGGGCAAGACAATCGTCCCCGAAAGGAAGCTTTCCGTTGAGTGCTAGGCGCGACCCGGTACCTCGCTGGGGGCTCGCAGTGAACGTGGGGCGGGGGTCTCGGCGTGCCAGCCTACGTCCCCGTCGTTCTTCACCAACCGGACCGTGAGACCCTTCAAGGAGGCGAACCATGACGACAGGGACAATCCTTGCAGCCGCCACTGCCCTGATGCTTGGTCAGAGCTCTTCTAAGCCGCTTCCCTCGATTGCGGCCACGACGACGTACCATCGCGTCGCGGTCGACGGCGTCGGCATCTTCTACCGCGAGGCCGGTCCACGGGACGCGCCCACTATCCTGCTACTGCACGGCTACCCGTCGTCGTCGCGGCAATGGGACTCGCTGCTGCCACTGCTCGCTGACCGCTACCACCTGATCGCCCCCGACTACCCGGGATTCGGTCAGAGCGACGCACCATCGCCCGCGCAATACGCCTACACGTTCGACAACTTGGCGGCGACGATGGCGGAATTGGTCGCTCACCTCGGTCTCGAACGATACACGCTCTTCATGCAGGATTATGGGGGTCCGGTCGGCTTCCGCATGGCGATGGCCCGCCCCGAGCGGGTGAGCGCGCTGATCATCCAGAATGCCAACGCCTACACGGAGGGCCTCGGTGCCAAGTGGCGGGGCATCGCCCGGTACTGGGCCGATCCCACGTCCCATCCCGAGCAGGTCGACGCCTTTACCTCGCTCGAGGGTGCCAAGCAGCGCCACCTCGGGACGAGCCCCAATCCCGAGCGCTACAACCCGGACTTATGGAGGGACGAGCACGCCATCCTGGGTCGCCCGGGCGAGCGGGAGATCCAGGCGGCACTCCTCTACGACTATCGCACGAACGTCGCATCCTATCCGGCCTGGCAAGCCTGGATGCGCAAGCATCTGCGGCCGGCCCTCATCCTCTGGGGGCGCTACGACCCCTCCTTCATCGTGCCAGGAGCAGAGGCCTATCTGCGTGATATGCCGAACGCGGAACTTCATCTCCTTGATGCCGGGCACTTCGCATTGGACGAGGCTACGGACGATGTCGCGCGACTGACTCGGGACTTCCTCGGCCGTATCACTGCCGCGGTACCGTGATCGGCCGACTGCCACCCGACTTTAAGCCCAGTAAGGATTCAATCGGGACAACGGCGACGCTGTCCTCAGCATTCAATTTCGAAAATGTGCGCCGACGATTGCAATGTCCGCTCACAAGTGGCAAGCAGCTCAAGTACTGCTGTACGCTGGAAGTCCGCTTATGGCGCGATGCGGACACTCGCTACCAAGGTGCAGGGGTTGTTGCCGCGAGCAAGACGAGCAACGAGATCACGAGGTCGCGTCTCACGCGCCGGAGGTTCCGTATGAAGGTGCTCCAGCCGCCTAGCTCGTTCGTCATACGAAATCCAACTGATTGCTTCGCAATGCGAATTCCGGCCCCGCTCAAGCGCCGTGCGGGCTTGTGACACCAAATCCGGAAGCGATCTTCCGGGTTTGGTATCATACGGTTGTCGGTCGCTCGCTTCGCGATACCCGATACGGTTTCACTCAAACGACGCGCGTGCTCGTGGTGCAATCGTCGAAAGTGATGCCATTTCCGGACGATTCCTTGCGGAAACGGTATCACAAGCCCGCTTGGCGCCTCAGCGAGGCCTCTTTCCGCATCGCGAAGCAATCGCTTGGAAAGCGTACGATCGTCCCGGGACCGTATCGCATCACCGAGCACTTCGGACGATCCGCGCACTTCGCGTGTATCGATTTCGCCGGCGCCAGGTCCAACAATCGGGCTGCTTCATCCGTACGGATCAGTGAATGAGTTCATCAACCTCGGCCCCATGGGAGCGCCGCAGCGTTTTCAAGACTGCGATCGCCCGGATGCTTCGATCGCTGGTCACGCGGGCGGGCCGACGGCGCGGAGGCGGAATTCGCGCTCGATCGCCTCGCGGTTCTCTTCGGTGCGCAGCAGGAGCATCAGCAGCAGGCGCGCCTTGAGCGCCGAGAGCGTGCCGGCCGACAGCGCGCCCCGCGTGAGGACGTCGATCTCGGAGCCGGGAAAGCCGTAGGTGCGGGCGAAGACCGGCCCGGTCTCGACCCGGGAGGCGAGCACGATGGGCATCGCCTCGACGAGGTCGGAGACGACTGGTGCGAAGGCGGCCGGCAGGTGACCAACACCCATGCCGGCGACGACGGCCCCGGAGAAGCCGAGGCCGGGGAGGGCGGCGAGCAGGCGTCCGTCGTCGTCGAGGCCCGCCGTCACCAGCGCCACGGCCCGTCCCGGCCCGGACGGGAGGCCGGCGAGCGCAGGCAGGCGCGGCGTGCGGGCGTGGAAGCACGCCTCGCCCTCGATCACCAGCCCAATTGGCCCGCCAAGGGGCGAGCGGAAGGCGGAGGGCAGGGCGGTATGCGCTTTCTGGACGAGGCGGGCGGCGTGGATCTCGTCGTTGAGGACGACGAGGACGCCCCGCCGGCGCGCCGCCGTGCTCGCCGCCACGGTCGTGGCCGCCAGGAGGTTGGCCGGTCCGTCGGCGCCCGCGGCCTGCGGGCCGCGCATGGCGCCGGTGACGACCACCGGCTCGTCGCCGCCGATCAGGGCGTCGAGGACGAAGGCCGTCTCCTCGATCGTGTCGGTACCCTGGATGACGACGGCGCCGTCGACGTCCCCGGCGAGCCGCTCGCGCAGCAGCGCCGCGACGGCGACGAGGTCGTCGAGGACGAGGGAGGGGCCCGGCTTGCGCAGCGGAGACAGCGCCTCGATCGCCGCGACGGCCTCGATCCCGGGCACGGCGGCGACGAGGTCGGCCGCGCTCAGGGTCGGCACGATGCCGCCGCTCTCCGACCGCGTCATGGTGATCGTGCCGCCGAGCGACACGAGCAGGACCTTCGGCAGGGCCATGTCAGGGCTCCGTCGCGGGCGGGCGGCTGGGCGCGGTCTGCCCGCGGTACCAGTCGAGGATCTCCGCACCGGTCCAGGTCACTACGCCCTCGTGGCCGAGGATGTAGTCGTAGAGCTGTTCGAGAAACTTGATCCGGTGCGGCACGCCGGTCAGGTAGGGGTGGATCGAGATCGCCATCACCCGGGGGGCCGTCGCGCCTTCGAGGTAGAGGCGGTCGAACTGGTCGCGGCCGCGGCGCAGGATCTCGTCGGAGGGCTGCTGCTGCACCGCCGAGATGACGACGTCGTTGATCTCGACCGTATAGGGCACCGAAACGATCGCGCCGGCGCGGGTGCGCAGAGGCACCGGCTGGTCGTCGAGCACCCAGTCGGCGACGTACTCGATGCCGGCCTCGGCGAGCAGGTCGAGGGTCTCGTCGGTCTCGGTCAGGCCCGGACTCTCCCAGCCCCGCGGCGCCCGGCCCGTGAGCGCCCGGATCGCCTCGATCGTGTCGCGGATCGCAGCTTTCTGGTCATCGACCTTGTGCATCGGGCGCTGCACGAAGCCGTGGCCCATGAAGTCCCAACCGGCGTCGCGCGCCGCCTCGCAGGCCTCGCGGTAGATCGTGCAGGCGGTGCCGTTTACCGCGAAGCTGGCCTTCAGGCCGCGGGACGACAGGGTCTCGAGGAAGCGCCAAAACCCGACCCGCATCCCGTATTCGTGCCAGGCCCAGTTCGGCACGTCGGGTAGGAGCGGCTGGCCCATCGGCGGCGGCAGCACCGCGCGCGGCATCGCGCCGGTCGGCATCCAGTTCTCGACGTTGACGATGGTCCAGACAGCGATTCGTGCGCCCCCCGGCAGCGCCAGGGGCGGGCGCCGGTGGATCGGTACGTAGTCGAGGCGGCGGCGGATGCCGGCGCCGATCGCGTCGCTCATGTCGTATCCTTCCGCTTCTAAGCATCATTCGCCGAAGTGGTCCCCGGTTCGGCGACGAAAATGATGCAAAAATAAGAAACTAAGCAGAGTTGCGCCATGCAACTCTGCTTAGTCGTCCGGAAAAGGAGCGCCTGACGGCCCGCCCGCCTCAGCAGCTTTCGCACAGGAGCGTCAGGGCGGTGCGGCAGCACAGGCAGTCGCGCTCCTCCGGCGTGATCCCCGGTACGGCCTCGATCGTGCCGGCGGGATCGGTATCCGCCATGTCGAAGGGCGCATCGGTGCCGATGCAGACGTGGTCGGCCCCGACGAGGTCGATGAGGTAGCGCAGGGCTTGCGGGTCGAAGACCAGGCTGTCGAAGTAGACCTGCCGCAGAAGATCCTTCGGCGAGGAGCCGGAGCGGGCGCGGGTCTCGCTTCGAACCTTGTGGCCGTGAACAAGGCGGCCGATCTGGTAGGGCGTGAAGCCGCCGCCATGGGCGAGAACGAGCTTCAGCTCGGGCAAGTCGTCGAGGGCGCCGGAGAACATCAGGTTCGCCAGCATCACGGTGGTGTCGAGCGGGTTCCCGATCAGGTTCGTGAGATAGTAATCCTGGAGTCCCGCCTTGGCGCCGACATAGTAGGGATGAGCGAAGACGAAGGCCTTGAGCTCGGCGGCCCGGCGCAGGAGCGGGCGGAAGCGCTCCTCCGCCAGCTGAGCGCCCTCGATCGAGGTGCCGATCTCGACCGCCTTGAACCCGTGGTCCCGGACCACGCGCTCGAGTTCGGCCACCGCCGCGTCGGGGTGCTGCATCGGCACGCTCGCCATGCCGCGCAGGCGGTCGGGGCTCTCCGACACCATCTCGGCGATGCCGTCGTTGACGAGGCCGGCCACCTGCAAGGCGAGGTCGGCATCGGCCCAGTAGTAGAACATCGGCGGTGCCGGCGAGATCACCGAGACGTCGATGCCCTTGCGGTCCATCGATTCGAGCTTGGCGTCCGTGCGATGGAACTCGGGGAAGAGGGGATAGACGTAGCCCTGGTCGTGCACGACCTTGCGGGCGTCGCCCGCTCCCTCGACACGGGCGCGGAACCGCTGCGGGTCGGCGGCGATCGCCGCGACGATGCGGGGCGGGATGACGTGGCTGTGGATGTCGATCTTCATCGGACGCTCTTCCCGGCTCAACTGTAGCGCTTATCGCGCCCGTCCTCGGCGTACCAGTCAAAGGGTTCGTCCGAGAGGTTGACGATGATGTTCTGGATTTGCGTGTACTCCTCGTAGGCGATGAGGCCGTTCTCGCGCCCGAGACCGCTCATCTTGAATCCGCCCCAGGGCGAGGACGGGTCGATGCGGTGGTGGTCGTTGATCCAGGTGATGCCGCTCTGGAGCCGGTGCGCGACCCGGTGGGCGCGGGCGAGGTCGTGGGTCCAGATCGATGTGGCGAGGCCGAACTCGGTGCCGTTGGCGAGCGCCACCGCTTCCTCCTCGGTGTCGAAGGGGATGACGCAGACCACCGGCCCGAAGATCTCCTCCTGGGCGATCCGCATCCCGTTGGTGACGTTCGTGAACACCGTGGGCTCGTGGTAGTACCCGGCCTCGAACGCCGCGCCTTCCGGCCGACGGCCGCCGGCGGCGAGGGTCGCGCCTTCCTCGATCCCGATCCTGACGTAGCGCTCGACGAGGGCCCGCTGCTTGTCGGAGACGAGCGGCCCCATCTGTGTCGCGGGGTCCTGCGGATCGCCGATGCGGATCGCGCGGGTGCGTGCGACGAGGGCGTCGACGACGGCGTCGTGCACCGAGCGGTGGACGAGGAGGCGCGCGCCCTGCACGCAGGTCTGGCCGGTGGCGATGAACGAGGCGAACAGGGTCGCGGCGACGCAGCGGTCGAGTGTCACGTCGGGGAACACGATCACCGAGGCCTTACCGCCGAGCTCGGCGGCGACGCGGGTGAGGTTGCGCCCGGCGATGCCCGCCACCGCCTTGCCGGTCTCGGTGCCGCCGGTCAGGTCGATCTTGGCGATGCGCGGGCTCGAGGCGAGCGCGAGGCCGGCGGTGGCGCCGTAGCCCGGCACCACGTTGTAGACGCCGTCCGGCACGCCGGCCTGCTTGAGGATCTCGCCCAGCAGGAGCGGCGTCACCGGGGCGAGCTCGCTCGGCTTGACCACCATGGCGTTGCCCGCCGCCATCGCGGGGGCGACCTTCTTGGTCAGGATCAGCAGCGGGTGGTTCCAGGGCGTGACGTGGCCGACCACGCCGAGGGGCACGCGGCGGGTGTAGTTTAGGAAGCTGCCGCCGAAGGGCGGCACCGTGTCCTCGTGGGTGCGCGCCACGGCGCCGAAGTAGCGGAACCACTCCGGCAGGCGGGCGAGCTGCGCCGCCATCTCGCGCCGCGGCCGGCCGATCTGGTCGACCTCGATCCGCACGAGCTCCGGCAGCCGCTCGGCGAGGAGGTGGGCGGCCCGGTGCATGATGTCGCCGCGCTCGGCACCGGTCAGGCCGCCCCAGCGCGGGGCGGCGCGCTCCGCGGCGTCGAGGGCGGTCTCGATGTCGGACGCGTCGCCCTCGGCGACCTCGGCGCAGATCGTGCGGTCCTTTGGGTTCTCGACCGCGATGGTGCGGCCGGTCGAGGCGGGCTGGTAGCGCCCGTCGATGTAGAGGCCGAGCGGGCCTGCGGCTGTCGTCATCGATCCGTGTCCTGGATACGTCGGTTCCTCGGCGCGCGTCAGTGGACGCCGAGGTAGCGGGTCAGCCGGTCGGGATCGGCGGCGACCGCGGCAGCGTCCGCCTCAAACACGACGCGGCCGGTCTCGAGCACGTAGACGCGGTCGGCGACCGCGAGGGCGGAGTAGAGGTTCTGCTCGACGAGCAGGATGCCGAGCCCCTCCGCCTTGAGCCCGGCGATGACGCCCTCGAGATGCTGCACCATCACGGGGGCGAGGCCCTCAGAGGGCTCATCCATCAGGATCAGTTCTGGATCGAGCATCAGGGCGCGGCCCACCGCCAGCATGCCGCGCTCGCCACCCGAGAGTTGGTTGCCGCGGTTGTTGCGCCGCTCGGCTAGGCGCGGGAACAGCGAAAAGACGCGTTCGACCGTCCAGCTCGCAGCATTGCGCGCAGGCTTCAGCATCGTCAGGTGCTCGGTCACGGTGAGCGAGGGGAAGAGCCGGCGCCCCTGCGGCACGAGGGCGATCTTTCGCTCAGCGACCTCGTGCGCCCTGAGCCCGGTGATCGCCTCACCCTTCCAGGCGACGCTGCCGCCGCGTACCTGTGGCGTGGACAGGCCCATCACCGAGCGGATCAGGCTCGTCTTGCCCATGCCGTTGCGGCCGAGTAGCGCCACGACCTCGCGCGGGCGGACATCGAGCGAGGCCCCGTGCAGCACGTGGGCGTCGCCGTAGAAGCTGTGCAGATCGCGGATCTCAAGCATGGGGGCGCGCCCGTCCGAGGTAGACGTCCTGCACGTCGCGGTTCTGGCGGATCTCGCCTGGCGCGCCCTCGGCGAGGAAGCGACCGTTGCTGAGGCAGGTGACCCAGTCGACCAGCGACAGGACGAGGTCCATGTCGTGCTCGATCAGCACGATGGTGATGGTGGCGGGCAGCGAGCGGATCACGTCGGCGACGATGACCCGCTCAGCGGGGGAGAGCCCGGCCGCCGGCTCGTCGAGGAGCAGGAGGCGGGGGGCGGTGGCGAGCGCCATCGCCATCTCGAGCTGGCGCTGCTCGCCGTAGGAGAGCTCGCGCACCAGCGCCCGGGACCGCCCGGAAAGGCGGGTGAGGCCGAGCGCCCGCTCGGCCGCGGCGTGTTCCTCGTCGGACAGGACGGCCGAGCCGAAGAACGAGAACTTGCGGCCCGAGAGCCCGCGCAGCGCGATCTCCATGTTCTGGTGCACGGTGAGCGTCGGGAACAGGTTGGTGATCTGGAAGGTCCGCCCGATGCCGAAGGCCGCGCGCCGGTGCGGGGCGGCCCGCGTGACGTCGCGGCCCTCGACCGTGACCCTGCCCGAGGTCGCCCGCACGACCCCCGTGATGGCGTTGAATAGGGTCGTCTTGCCGGCGCCGTTGGGGCCGATGATGGCGCGCCGCTCGCCCGGCCGGACGGCGAGCGAGACGCCGTCGACCGCCTTGAGCCCGCCGAAGCGGACGCCGACGCCGTCGAGCCGGAGGAGGTGCTCCGTCACGCGTCAGGCCTTCTTGATGCCCTGGAAGTCGCGCGAGTACGGCGGCTGCTTCATGAAGGTCTCCGGGTCGTAGTGCCAGAACTGCGACACCTGCGGGTAGGTGGCGATCGGAACGTTCCAGTACTTGCCGTCCTTGTTCTTGACGACCTTGCGGATGAACACGTCGTAGACAGGATTGCCGTAGGCGTCGAAGTGGACCGGCTTGCCGAGCGGGCTGTCCGGTAGGTCGGTCTTGAGCACGGTGTCGAGGAACAGGGGTCGGTCTTCGACCTTGCCGCCGATCGCCTCGATCGCCTTGGCGACCCACATCGCGCCGACATAGTGCGAGAAGGCGTAGAGCGATGGGATCTTGCCGAACTTGCCCGAATACGTCTTGACGAAGGCCTGTGTGGCCGGGAGGTCGGCGCCCTCGGCGAAGTGGGCCGCCGTGATCACGCCCTCGCATTCCGGGCCCATGGTGCGGATCACCGACTGGTCGGTAGCGTTCTGGGCGCCGAGCAGCGGCAGCTGCTCCTTGAGGCCGAAGCTCGCGTATTGCTGCAGCAGCCGGGTCGAATCGGCGCCGGTCTCCATCGCGAAGACCACGTCGGCACCGAGGCTGCCGACCTGGCCGAGATAGGGGCTGAAATCGGAGGTGTTAAGCGGGTGCCAGAACTGGCCCACGACCTTGCCGCCGCCCTCGGTGAAGGTCTGGGCGAAGCCCCCGCACTGCTCGTGGCCGAAGGCGTAGTCCTGGGCAATCATCGCGACCTTGCGGTAGCCCTGCTTGAGGGCCCAGTCGGCGAGCGGGCGCGAGAACTGGCTTGCGCTGTAGCCGCCGGCCCGGATGACGTTCCTGATCCGCGCCCGCTGGGTGAGGTCGTCGGCGGCGATGACCGGGATGAAGTACGGCGTGCCGTTGGTCTTGACGTAGTTCGCCACTGCGAGCCCGGTATTGGCCAGCAGGTTGCCGAACAGCATGTCGACCTTCGACTGCTCGACGAGGCGGCGCGCCTTCTGCAGGGCGGTGTCGGGGTTGGAGGCATCGTCCTCGACGATCAGCTCGACCTTGCTGCCGCCGACCTGCCGGCCGCGCTCGTCCCAGAACAGGCTGAACCCGTCGACGATCTCGCGCCCGCCGGCGGCCACCACGCCGGTGAGCGGCGCGAGCAGGCCGATGCGGATCGGTGCGCCCTGCGCCCGCACCAGCCCGGGCATCGGGAACGTGCCGGCCGCCGTCAGCGCCGTCGCCTTGAGGAAGCTTCTGCGGTCCATAGTCGTCTGGTCCTTGTATTCCCGGGCGAAACGGTCAGCGGCGCCGGGCCAGCGCCAGGCGGGCGCGCCCGACGATGCCCTCGGGGGCGAAGATCATGATGAGGATGAAGGCGAGGCCGAGCACGGTCGGCCAGCGCGCGGTGAACAGGCTGACGACGTTCTCGAGTAGGATGATGCAGGCCGCGCCCACGAAGGCGCCGAGCAGCGTCCCGATCCCGCCGGTGATCGCCATCAGGAGCCCGGCGACCGACTGCGACAGCTGCACGGTCGAGGGGCTGACGAAGTCGTTGAACACCGCGTAGAGCGCACCCGCGACTCCCGCGAAGGCGCCCGAGATCGTGAAGGCGAGGAAGAGGTGGAGCGGCACGTTGTAGCCGAGGGCGCGCATCCGGCTCTCGCTGTCGCGGATCCCGCGCAGGGTCATCCCGAACGGCGAGTGCACGAAGCGCCAGATCGCGAAGGTGACCGGCGCCACCACCGCCAGCACCGCGTAGTAGAACGAGACGTGGTCGGCGAGGAAGGCCGGGCGCCCGGCCCCGCGCAGGCCGTTCTCGCCGCCGGTGACGCTCGTCCAGCGCAGGCAGACGCCCCAGACGATCATGCCGAGCGCCAGCGTCAGCAGCAGGAAGTAGACCCCCGAGGTCCGGATCGCCAGGAGGGCGAACAAAGCCGCGAGCGCGGTCGCCGCCAGGATGCCGAGGAGCGCCCCGGCCCAGAGCGAGCCGCCGAGCGTCGTCGTCCAGTAGATCACCACGTAGGTCGAGGCGCCGAAGATCGCGCCATGGCAGAGCGGCGTGCGGCCGGCAAAACCCGCCAGCACGTCGATCGACATCGCCAGCACGGAGAAGATCAGGATCTGCGCGGCGATCGAGACCTGGTAGCCGGGCAGCACCAGCGGCAGCCCGACGAGGGCGACCGCGAGCGCGGCGAGCCAGCCGAGCGTCCGGCCGCGGGGCAGGTTGCGCTCGAGCGGTGGCAGGGTGGAGGCGAGGGGAGCGGTCATCAGGCGGTCCTGCCGAAGAGGCCGAGGGGCCGGAAGGCGAGGATCAGGGCCATCGGCCCGAAGATCACGAAGTAGGCGAGCTCGGGAAACAGCACCTGGCCGATCGCGTTGAGCAGCCCGACGAGGAGCGCCCCGACGCCGGCGCCGACGAGGCTGCCGCGCCCGCCGATGATGACGACGGCGAGCGAGAAGACGAGGATCTCCGCGTCGGCCCCGGGATAGAGCGTCAGGAACGCCCCGCCGACCGCGCCGCCGAGCCCGGCGAGCGCCGCGCCGAGAGCGAAGGTGCCGAGGAAGACCCGACGGATGTTGATGCCCATCGCCTCGACGATCTCCGGGTCGTCGACGCCGGCGCGGATCAGCGCGCCGAGGCGGGTGCGGTTGATCAGGAGCCACAGCGCCGCGAAGACGACGATCCCGAGACCCAGCACGAACAGCCGGAACTTCGGGTAGAACAGCGGGCCGATCCGCGCCGCGCCGCGCAAGGCGTCCGGCACCGGCATGGTGTAGGTGTCACCGCCCCAGATCACGAGGCCGAGGTCGTTGAGCACGAAGGCGATGCCGAGGGTGAGGAGCACCTGGCGCAGCTCGACCCCGCGCACGAAGCGCAGGAGCCCCTGGTCGAGGGCGACGCCGAGGAGTGCCACGCAGGCCATCGCGGCGAGCGTGCCGAGCACGAACGAGCCGGTCGCCTGCGCGGCCGAGTACCCGACGAGGCCGCCGAACAGGTAGAGCGCGCCGTGGGCCAGGTTCACGATGCGTAGGAGGCCGAAGATCAGCGTGAAGCCCGAGGCGACGATGAAGAGCAGCGCCGCGAAGGTCAGGCCGTTGAGGATCTGAAACAGGTTGATGCCCATCAGGGAAGCGTCCTTGGCCGATCGCAGCGCGCCGCCACAGCGCGTCAGCTCTTCGCCAGCGCGTTGGGGCGCTCGCCGCGGTACCAGTCGAGGATCCGCTCGCCGGTCCAGAACACGACGTCGTCGTGCTGCCTGATGTGCTCGACCGCCTTGGCGAAGTACTTCAGCCGGTGCGGCGCCCCCATGATGTAGGGATGGACGACGAGCGCCATCACCCGCGCCGATCCCTGTGCATCGGCGTAGAGCTGGTCGAACTGGTCGATGGCGCGGTCGGCGTACTCGCTCGCCTTGTGATGCTGGATCAGCATCATGGCGACGTCGTTGCATTCCTGGGTGTAGGGGATGTTGACGATCGGCGTCGTGCGGGTGCGCAGCACCACCGGCTCGTCGTCGAGCACCCAGTCGCAGACGTAGTCAAAGCCCTGCTCGGCGAGGAGGTCCGGGGTCTCCCAGGTTTCGGTCAGCCCGGGCCCGAGCCAACCGCGGGGGTCGCGGCCGGTATAGGCGCGGATCGCCTCCCTGGTCTTCGCGATGTCCTCGCGCTCGTCGGGGACCTTCTGCATGTTCTTCTGGCCGTAGCCGTGGCCGATGAACTCCCAGCCCCGCTCCTTCGCCGCCCGGGCGATCGGCTCGTAGCTCGCGATCGCCTTGCCGTTGATGGCGAGCGCCGCCGGGACGGCGTGGCGGTCGAAGACCTCCAGCATGCGCCAGAACCCGACCCGGTTGCCGTATTCGTGCCAGGCCCAGTTCGGGATGTCGGGCATCGGCGCGCCGCCGGCCGGCGGGGTCAGCACCGTGCGGGGCATCGTCTCCTTCGGGTCCCACTCCTCGACGTTGACGATGATCCACACCGCCATCCGGGCGCCGCCCGGCAGGCGCAGCGGCGGGCGCTCGGAGATCGCAGAGTACGAGATGCGCTCGGTCGGCAGCATGTCAGGCCTTTCCCGTTCCGGTCTCTCTGGGTCCGATGGACAGGTCGAGCGTGCCCACGCCCTCGATCCGCGCCGCGATCGTCTCGCCCGGACGGACCGGGCCGACGCCGGCCGGCGTGCCGGTCATGATCAGGTCCCCCGGCTTGAGCTCGTAGGAGGCCGAGAGGTTCGCGACGATCTCCGGCACGTTCCAGATCATCTGCGCGAGGTCGCCGCGCTGGCGCTCGGCCCCGTCGACGGACAGGGTGATCGCGCCGCGGACGGGATGGCCGATCTCGGCGGCGCGGTGGAGCGCGCCGCATGGGGCGGAGGCGTCGAAGGCCTTGCCGCGCTCCCAGGGCAGCATCAGCGCGCGCATCTCGCGCTGCCGATCGCGGCGCGTGAGATCGATGCCGACGGCGTAGCCGTAGACATGGTCGAGCGCCCGATCGCGGGCGATGGCGCGCCCGCCCGCGCCGATCGCGACGACGAACTCGACCTCGAACTGGAAGTCCTGCGTGTCGGGCGGATAGGGAATCGTCGCCCCGTCCGCCACGACCGCGTCGCCCGGCTTCTGGAAGAAGAACGGCGGGTCGCGCTCGTCGCCCTCCTTCATCTCGCGGATGTGCTCGACGTAGTTGCGGCCGACGCAGTAGATGCGGCGCACCGGGAAGCGCTCGTCCGTGCCGGCGATCGCGAGCGTCGCCGGCGCGACGACGGGGAGGGGCGCGGCACTCACGCGGCGTCGGCCCGGGCGGGGCAGAGGGCGGGAAGCGCCATCACCGCGTCGGTGTCGAGGACGAAGCCGAAGGCGGTCCTGATGCAGAGCAGGCCGGCCTCGTGCAGGGCGGGACCGTCCATCGTCTCGACGCAGTCCTCGACCACGATCACCGCATAGTCGCGCACGTTCGCCGCCGTCGTCGTCGCGAGAACGCAGGAATTGGTGTTCACCCCGGTGATCAGGAGCGTGTTGATCCCGTGCGCCCTCAGGGTGAAGTCGAGGTCGGTGCCGAGGAAGCAGTCGTAGCGCTTCTTGGTATCGACGACGAGATCGCGCGCCGGATCGTAGAGCTCGGGCATCACGGTGACGCCCGGCATGCCCTTGAGGTTGTGGCGCAGCACGTTCTTGCGCGTCGCCTTCGGATCCTCCGCCCGGGTGCGCCAGAACGGGTTCGAGGCGATCTCCGGCACGTTGCGGTACTGGGTAAGGAGATGCACGACGGGGATGCCGGCGGCGCGCGCCCAGTCGAACAGCCGCTTGTTGGCGGCGATGACTTGCCGCGCCACCTCGGGCGAGGTCGGCATGGTCGCGACGCCCATGTCGAGGTGGCCGCGATGGAGATCGATCGCCACGATGGCGGTCTTCGGGATGTCGACGCCGAGGTTCATGAGCCTCAATCCTAAGCAGATTTCGCCGAAGTGGTGACCGGTTCGGCGCCAAAAATCTGCGACAAAAACGAGAACCTAAGCGGACGAAGCGTTGGCTTGACAACGCAAGTCTGCTTAGACGAGGGGATTCCAGCCGGTGAGCAGGAGTGCGCGCTGGTCGATGCCGAAGCGGTCGGCGAGCCAGTCGGCGATGAGTTCCTGGCCGATCGTCGGGTTGTCGTGCTGGCAATGCTCGGCGCCGGTCTCCTCCGGCGCGACGATCCGCAGGGTCACGTCGACGCCGCGCGCCTTGGCGTAGTCATGCGCCCGGCCGGCCTGCGAGACGGTCAGGACGTCGTGCCCACCATGCACGATTAGGAACGGGCAGCGCATGTGATCGAGGTGGCCTTCGAGGGTGAAGGCCTTCATGATCCCGTGCGCCTCGGCCATCGAAGCTGCGCCCATCACCCACTTGATGTGCATGGCGAGCCCGAAATCCTCGCCCTTCTGCCCCCACATCTCGTGCACGTCGTAGATCGCGCCGTGCGAGATCGCGGCGGCGAGGCGGTGCTCGTGGCAGCCGGCGCGGGCGGCGTAGTAGCCGCCCATCGACGAGCCGCAGACCGCGATGCGGGCCGGATCGACGTCATCGCGGGAGGTCAGCCAGTCGATGCAGGCGCCGATCGGCACCTCGGTGTCGGGACGCGCCGTGAGGCCGTAGCGCCGCAGGGTGCCGCCCTGGCCGGGCCCGTCGATCATCAGCACCGAGATGCCGCGCTGCAGGCAGCCATGGGCCTGCATGAACCACATCTCGTCCTTGATCGAGTCGAGACCGCCCATGCAGATCAGGACCGGCAGCCGGTCGCCCGGGAACGGCGCGCGCGCGAAGTAGGCGCAGATCGGCTTGCCCGGTTCGTAGGGGATCTCGACGACCTCGCCCGGCGGGTTCAGGCCGGCGAGGAAGCGGTGGCTGGCTGCCTCCATCTTCTCGAAGGTGGGGAGCCGGCGGGGATCGTCGGGATCAAGGAAGAACTCCGCCTGCCGGTAATAGTCCGCGGCGCGCAGGAAGCAGTTCATCGCGGTGCGGACGTGGCCGGCCCCGTCCGCGGCCAGCCCGCGGCGCCAGTTGCGGTCGGCAACCGCCGACCACTCGGCGTGCCAGCTCTCGAGGTCGCCCGGCACGATGCGCGCCGCGACCTGGAAACACTCGCTGACCGCGCCGCCGCCCTCCTGCGTCTCGCCGAGGCCGCGGCGGAACTGGTAGGCGAACCACGGGTGCTCCGGCCAGTGGTGCCAGCCATAGGGCTCGTAGTGGGGCGACGTATCGGCGGTGATCCGTTCGATCGTGTCGTCCGCCTGCTGGAGCGCCGTCATGAACCCTCCGTGCACTCTGTGCGGTGCATGCCCGGCATGATGAACGCTGCTGACGCGATCCGTCAAACAAAAATGTATACATTTTTGCCCGAGATTTGGGCGCCGGACTGACCAATCGCCGGGCAGCGCCGGCTGCCCGGGCCTTTGCCGCACCGTCGCGGGAGTGCCCGGCGCGGCTCCAGCGGCGGCCTTGCCTCTCCCAGGGTTAGTTTCTTCGGCGCGGTATTGACTGGACAGTTCCAAGCCGCGATGGCGGGGAGTGGCCACCATGGCGCGCCCATGCGGCTTAGTATACATTTCAGGGTGGATCCCGCACGTGTCCCCGATGTTCTCATCCCCTCCGCGCCCGCCTGCCAGCCCCCCGACCCGGTCCGAATCCGTGATCGAGACGTTGCGCAGCGCCATCCTCGGCGGCGAGTTCGCGCCCGGGGAGCGGCTGCACGAGGTCAAGCTGACGGCGAGGCTCGGCGTATCGCGCACGCCGGTGCGCAGCGCTCTGCAGAAGCTCGCCTCGGAGGGACTGCTCGACTACGCGCCGAACCGCGGCTACGCGATGCGCGACTTTCCCGTCGACGAGATTATCAGCGCCTACGAGGTCCGCGCCGTCCTCGAAGGCCTTGCCGCGCGGCTCGCGACCGAGCGGGGCCTTACCGCGGTGCACCGGGCACTTCTGGAGCGCGCACTCGCCGACGGCGATCAATTACTTGCCGGGGGCGCGCTCTCGCCGGTCGACCGCGGCGTCTACCGCGACGTCAATTCGACCATCCACGAGACGATCCACGCCGCCGCCGGCTCGCGGATGCTGGCCGACATGGTGCGGCTGTGCCAGCACGTCCCGGTCTCCTCGCCGCGCAACGTCGTCGCCTTCGAGGTGCGCGACGTGCGCCGGCGCCACGACGACCACCACCGCATCGTCGAAGCGATCCTCAGCCGGGAATCTTGGCGCGCCGAGATGCTGATGCGCGACCACGTCGCGAGCGTGAAAACCTCGCTCATTCGCTCCCTCACCGGATCGAGCACGGCCGAAGCCGCTCCCGTCGACGGCCGGGCGTCTGTTTGATCGGCTCGGTCGCGCTGTTGGCGGACGGTCCCCGCCTGCCGCCAGGGTATGGAGACAGGTGGTTCCTCGCCGGATTCTCCGGTCGTAAGACGTCCCGGCTCGTGCCATTCAACGCTCGTACTGGAGCGAATCAGCGCCTGTCGATGCATAGCCTTTGCATGGATGTAATATTGCGATAGAAAATTTAGTAGAAATTCAATGCCGCTTGAATATCACCACTTCTCGTGCTGCCTCTCGCGGTGCAGGCAGTCAAGCTGCGGCGTTTCGCGGTCGACGGTGGTCGCCGGAGAGCTTCCAAGCGCCCTGAGGCTAACTCCTGACCCGAAGCGGCCCTTCATGATGCGTATAAGAAACGCCCGGTTGCAAGCAGCTTCCGGACATTTGGGTTCGAAAATGTCGCAAAGGCATATAGCACATGGCCCGGTGAGATATGCGACTTATATTATAGGTATTGATATCAAATTTTCAGCGAAGCGATACACACTTCAGAGGCCGTTGACAGCTTTAGGAATCGTGAATTTCCACCACATGTAGTATAGACACCCCTTTATCCTGATGTCTACGATGAATAATGAGCGCTGATCGCCCCCTTCACGACCCTTTATCGAGCGGCCGCCCCCCAGCTCCCGATCAGATTATTCGCTACTCAATCGCGATTCTAACTCAATATCACTTACGGAAGCTCAGCGACGACACGCCTAAACTGACTGGGTATTGTACCGGTATGTTGCTGAAAGAAGCGGGTAAAGTTGGCTGGTGCGCTGAAGCCTAGGTCGTCAGAGACCACGGCAAGGGTCGTGGCGGGGTCTAGGATAGCCGCGACAGCAGCTTCGACGCGCACGGCGTTGGCGTAGACGGCCGGGCTCAGCCCCGTGCAGCGGCGGAAAAGCGTGTTGAAGTGCGGCCGCGATAGACCGGCCGACCTCGCAACGGTGTCGAGATCGCGGGGTACGGCACCCGATTCCCCCATAAGTTGAAGGGCCCGCCGGATGCGGTGATCGGTCAACAGTGCCACACGCGGGGGCTGCCGGTCTCCATAGCGATGCGCCAGGGCGATGATCAGGGCACGGATCCGGTCTTCGAGCGTTGCTGCGTCAGTATCGTGGCAACCTATGCGCCGTACAAGGTCCTCGCGCGCTCTCCACAGGGTGCCGTCGAGTGGCACGCAGGACCCTTCGAAGAAGCGGCCGGCGCCGCAGGGCCGGAACGCGCGATCAATCCCAGCGAGCCAAGCGGGCTCGATGTAAAGGGCGAGGAAGGCCGTCCGCTGCAGCCCACCCCGGTGCAGGTAGCGGTGCGGCTCCCAACTGTTGATCAAGATCGCGGTGTCGTCGCGCACGGGCAGCGCCCGGCCCGCGACGATAAAATCCTGGTCGGGGCCGCTCGCCTTCAGGATCACGTGGCAATGATGGTGCGCGTGATCAACGAGGGAGGTGTCCATGTCGAGGAGCGCCACCCGGCCGAACGCGCCGCGCAGGATTCCGAGAGCCTGGGTCACGATCCGCGATCACCTTCCCTGCCGGCCCGGGCCGGCATCACCATAGTTCCGATTGGGGAGATTAACCCATGCGCACGCCTACAACTCTGGTTGGGCGCGCGAAAAACATCCGGATTGATAAGTCAGCCTCCGGGGTGATCAGGGTTCTGCGCGCGAGCTGCGCCACACTCCACGTCTCGCAAGCAGGTTCCCCGTCCGAGAGGGAAAGCGAGACGAGGAGGAAGCCAATGACACCCGTCTTCCAAAGCCCGGAGCGCGACCGGCGCGAGCAGGAGCGCCAGAGCACTTTTCGCGAACGCTTCGTGGCCGAAACCCCGCCCTGGTACCACGGCGCGATCCATCTCGGCTTCACGCTGCTGATCACCGGCGGTACGGTCCTGTACTGTTGGAACCGAATCGAGGTCTCCTCGGCATGGGAGTGGCTGCTGGTCGTGCCGATCGTGCTTCTCGGCAATTGGTGCGAGTGGGCCGCGCACCGCTACGTGCTGCACCGCCCGGTGCCCGGGCTCACAATGATCTATAAGCGCCACTGCACAGTGCACCATCAGTTCTTCACGCACCATGACCTTGGCTACAGTGGCCACAAGGAATGGCGGGCTCTGCTGTTTCCGCCCTTCGCCCCGATCGGCTTCGTGCTCGCCGCCCTGCCGCCGGCGCTTCTGGCCGGCTGGCTGATCTCGTCGAATGCCGGGTACATCGTCGTGCTCACGATGGCCGCCTACTACCTGCTCTACGAGGGCCTGCACACGCTCTCACACCTCGATGACACGCGGCATCCTTACCTGCGGCACATCCCCCTGGTGAACACCGTGCGGCGAATGCACTACATTCATCACGTGCTCGGGTTCATGCAGACCCGCAACTTCAACCTCACATTCCCGATCTGCGACGCACTGTTCGGCACCAGCGACCTCGACCGATCCCTCGTCGGGACGCTGTTCAACGGCGCATCGCACGACCACATGCGGGCCGACATCCGGTCAGCGGATCCGGATCTGTCGGCGACAAGCATCGAGGAGGCCGAGCGGCGTACGCGGGCTCGCCTCGCCTGACGCCCCGGGTGCCGGCGGCCTCAGGCCCCGGCTCCCAGCTGCGCGACGAGGTGATCGGCGATCTTCTCGCCGATCATGATGGTCGGCACGTTGGTATTGGCACTCGGCAAGCTCGGCATTACCGAGGCGTCCGCGACGGAGAGCCCTTCGACGCCGATCACCCGCCCGGTCGGATCGACCACTGCACCCCTGTCGGTGGAATCGCCCATGCGGCAGGTGCCGCTCGCATGCCACACGCCGAAGACCGTCTCGCGCACGAAGTCCCGCAGGGCTGCGTCGTCGGCAGCGATCCGGCCGAGATCGACCCCGCCGGACACGGCGCGTAGCATCAGCCGGCGCAAGGGGGCAGGACCGTCGAGGAGCCGGGCCAGCAGGGCAGTGACGCGCCGGTTGCGAGGCGTAACCCGGCTGAGCCGCTTGATCGCAGGCGTGAAGCTCGCCGGGAAGATCGCCGCGGGATCCGGGTTGAGCTGCGGCGAGACCACGAGCGCAACGAGGTCGCGCAGGCCCGTCGCCAGCCGTTCGAGATCGCGCGGGTCCGACAGGAGGCCGAGGTCGACGTCCGGACGGCCCGCCGGATCGGCCGGGTCGAGGCGCAGCCGCCCGATCGAGTGCGGCTGGTTCACCCATAGGAAATAGAGGGCGAGGCTCGCCCCGAGCGCGTGCCAGCCGCCGCGGGCGGAGGCGGTGAGGTACATGTCGGAGGGTGTACCGCCCGGCAGGCCGGAGGAGGAGCGCAGGGCGACGAAGCTCGCCCGTCTGTAGCTCAGCGGCAGGCGAAGCCGACGGGGCAGGTACTGCGCGATGGTCAGGGCTGGGTGGTCGCGCAGGTTCTCGCCGACCCCGGGCCGGTCCGCGAGGACGGTCACGCCGCAGGTACGCAGGTGTTCTGCGGGTCCGATCCCGGCCCGCAGGAGCAGGACCGGCGATTGCAACGCGCCTGCGCAGACCACCACCTCCCGCGCCGCCACGCGCTGCTCGCGTCCGTCCGCTTGGCGCAGCTGCGCGCCGACGGCGCGCCGTCCGTCGAACACCAGGTCGGTGACCTGCGTGTGCGCGGCGATGACGAGGTTCCCGCGCGCCCGCGTGGGCGCGTCGAGATAGGCCGCGGCAGAGGAAACCCTGGCGTCATCCCGGTTGGAGAAGGCCGGCGGGAAGATCCCGTCCTCGAATTCGCCGTTCTGATCGAGGCGCCGCGGCAGGCCGGTCGCGTCGAGAGCCGTCGCAACCGCGTGTGCAAACGGCGGCCAGGCCGGTTCGAGGATGCGTCGGATCGGCAAGGGGCCGTCGCGCCCGTGCAGCGGGCCGTCGCAGTCGAGGTCGGTCTCGAGCTTGCGGAAGTAGGGCAGGACGTCGTCCCAGCCCCAGCCCCTCGCCCCGGCCGCCGCCCAGGCGTCGTAGTCGCGCGGGAGACCGCGGTTGGCCGCCTGCACGTTGATGCTCGACGAGCCGCCCATCACGCGGCCCTGCTCGTAGGCCCGGCGCCGGATCCGCCCATCGGCCCCGCGGGTGACGGCCGCGTCGAGGCCGGGCCAGATGTAGGTGTCGCCGAAGAACAGCGGCATCGGGTAGCTGTCGAGGATCTCGGCCGGCACCTGTCCTGGGGGCGTGTCGCAGCCGGCCTCGACGAGAAGCACCCGCCGGTTCGGATCGGCCGAGAGACGTTTGGCGAGGACGCAGCCGGCCGAGCCGCCGCCGACAACGAGCACATCGACCTCATGGGGCAGTTCGCTCATGCGCATCAGCCCCCGAGTACCGCGCGCCAGTCCGCATCCGGCACGACCACGGCCGCGAGGTCGATCTCGGCCTGGCCTGGCACGCAGATGCGGGTGAACTTCATCGGCGGCGCGTCCAGCGGTGCCGTGGCGTCGAGGCCCATCTTGGCGCCCACGCCCTCGCGCGCGGATGGGTCGAGCTTCGAGCCCTGCGAATGCGCGACCACCACGAGGTCGCGGTCGGCCTGGAAGCGGGTAGCGACCGCCCACTCGACCTCCTTCGGATCGTGGATGTCCACGTCCATATCGACGACGACCGCGTGCTTGATGTCGTAATGGGCCGCGAAGGCGCCAAGCAGGACGTTCTTGGCCTCGCCCTCCTGCGTCTTGCGCAGTTTCACGTAGAGATGGTAGCGGCCAACCCCGCCGAGGGAGAGATGGACGTCCTCGACCCCTGGGAAACTACGCTTGAGGGTTGCCAGGATCGTGGCTTCGCGGGGGATTGCCCCAAGCAGCAGGTGCTCGAGTCCGCCTCCGACGATCATGTGGAAGAGCGGACGCTCGCGGTGGGTAACGGCGTCGACCTGCATGACGTGGCGCTCGGCCCGCTCGCCGTAATATTGCGGGAACTCGCCGAACGGCCCCTCCGGCTCGCGCAGCTCCGGCAGGATTCTCCCCTCGATCACGATCTCGGCTTCTGCCGGCACGCGCACGTCGTTCGTGAGGCACTTCACCACGTCGAGGGGAACGCCCGTGAGCGCACCGGCGATCTCGAGTTCGTCCTGGCCGAGCGGCACGATCGCCTGGGAGGCGAGCAGGCAGGCGGGATCGACGCCCACGACGAGCGCGACCTCCAGGCCGCGGCCGGCGGCTTCGGCGCGGCGGTAGAAATGATCGGTGTGGCGCGGCAGCACGAGAACGCCGATGCGGTCGGGCCCGTTGATCTGGCAGCGCAGGATGGCGACGTTCTGCGCGCCGGTCTCGGGATCGCGCGAGATCATCAGCCCCGCCGAGATGTAGGGACCTCCATCGTGCTCGTTGAGCGTCGGCACGGGCAACAGCCGCAGGAGATCGATGTCGGTGCGGTGGACGATGCTCTGGGCGGGCCCGGTCTCACGCTCGCGCCAGGGCAGCGGCGCCGCACAGGCCTGCTGGACATGCGCGACGAGGCGGTCCTCCGTCGTCCCGAGCGCTTCGGCCATCCAGGCCCGGCTGGAGACGAGGCCCGAGACGATGGTGCCGTCCTGACCGTCGGGGCGGGGAAACAGAGTGGCGCTGCGCCCGTCAAGCCGGTTCGCCACCGCCGCGGCCTCGTAGCGAAGCCCGATGCCCGGCCGTGTCACGCTGAGGCGCCCGCTCTGCCCGAGGCGAGCGAGCCAGTGGCGCAGGGATCGGGTTGGGGCCGGCACGCTCATGTTGTCCTCCCGGTCGCGGCCCGCGCGGGGCGCCGTCGTCCCGTCTCGTTAGGCTGCTGCGGCGACGGACTGAAATAAGGATTGCTGATGGGGCCGATCAGGCGGTCTGAATTGCCGTGGCAGCAGGCTTATGCTCCTGTGATACGGCGTGTTTTCGACGGCCGACCGCCGTACTGGAGCACCGCCGGAAGCCAGGATTCCGCACGTGGATTTGCGCCAGATCTCCTACTTCGTCGCTCTGTTCGAGGAAGGCAGCGTGACGCGCGCGGCGCAGCGGATGAACGTGGTGCAGCCAGCACTCAGCATGCAGATCGCCAAGCTCGAGCGCGAACTGGATCAGCGGCTCTTCGAGCGGCAACCTAAGGCAATGGTGCCGACCGCCGCAGGCCGGCTGCTGCACCGGCTCGTGCAGCCGATCCTACGCGACGTTGCCGAGGCCCGGGCCACGATGGCGCAGCTCTCCCAGAGCGTGTCGGGGCGGGTGACCGCAGGCATCCTGTCGTCGCTCTCGATGAGCGTGGTGCCGAGCGTGCTGGCGCGCTTCGCCGCCACCTACCCGCAGGTGGAACTGTCTCTGGCGGACGGCTATTCCTCGACCTTCATCGACGGCGTTGGCGACGGCAGCCTCGACCTGGCGGTAATCAACAAGCCCAACCGCCGCCTCGGCCTGATGATGGAGCCACTTCTCGATGAAGAGATGGTGGTGGTGGGCGGGAGCGCGACGCCGCTGCCGATCCCCATGCCGGTGCGCACGCGCGATCTCGTCGGACTCGACCTCGTCCTGCCCTCGGCCCGCCACGGTCTACGCCTGGAACTCGACCGGCGGGTCGGCGCGGAGGACATCACCTTGAGCCCCCAGATCGAACTCGACCTGCCCTCCGCGATCGCGGATTTCGTCGCGCGCTCGAACCGCTTCACGGTCCTTCCCAGCATCGCGGTGAGCCGGCAGCTCGTTGAGGGCTCGCTCAAGGCCTACCGCATCGTGGCGCCGCGGATCACCCGCCAGCTCGTCATCATCCATCACCCAAAATACCCGCTCACCCCCGCGGCGATGCGCTTCGTCGAGATCCTTGGCGAGGAGCTGTCGGCAGCAGCGGCCGCGCTCCAGGCCCATATCGTCACGGGTCCCTGACCGGCGAACCGACGTCCCGCTGATCGCCCGCATCATCCATCCTTATTCGACAGGAAAACACCCTCAACCCTACCATTCCGCTCCAACCCGGTGCCCAGGCCCGGGACGCACATCAGAGAGCGGGGAAGCAGGCATGGACGCGGTGGCACGCCACTGGATCGACGGGGAGGCCTACGGCCGGCCGGAGGCGGACAGCCTCGATCCGGCGAGCGGCGAGCGGGTCGGCTACCTCGCGCAGGGTGGCGCCCGGGAGGCTGAGGCAGCCGTCGCCGCCGCGCGACGGGCCTTCGACCGGGGCATCTGGGCGTCGTCGCCTCGGTTGCGGCAAACGGTGCTGCTGCACTGGGCGGCCGCGCTCGAAACCGGCAAGGAGCCCCTCGCCGAACTCCTGACCCGCGACAACGGCAAGCCGCTCGCGCAGGCGCGCGGGGAACTCGCGGGCGCGATTTCCGAGATTCTCTACTACGCGGGCCTCGCCCGCCACATACCGGGCCACGTGCTGGAACCCGAGCCCGGCGTGCTCTCGACCATGCAGCGCGAGCCGGCCGGCGTCGCCGGAATCATCGTGCCGTGGAACGCGCCCGCGGTGCTGCTCGTCCGCTCGCTCGCTCCGGCGCTGGCCGCGGGCTGCACCACCGTCGTCAAGCCCGCCGCGCAGACGGCAGTGTTCAACGCGGCCCTGATGGCGCCGCTCTTTACCGCCCCCGGGCTGCCGCCGGGCGTCGTCAACGTTGTGGTCGAGACCGGGCACGCAGGTGCCCAGCACCTGTCGGTGTCGCACGACGTCGACGTCCTGAGCTTCACCGGTTCGACGGCGACCGGCAAGGCGATCATGCGGGCCGCCGCCGACAGCATGAAGAAGCTCTCGCTGGAACTCGGGGGAAAATCCGCCTGCCTCGTTTTTCCCGACGCGGAGATCGGCGACGTCGCGCGCAAGCTTGCCGCCGCCGCGACGGTCATCTCGGGCCAGCAATGTACCGCTGCGCGGCGCGTCCTCGTCCACCGTGCGGGGCTGCCCGCGATGCGCGACGCTCTGACCGCTGCCCTGGCCGACCTGCGGGTCGGACCGGGCCTCGAGGCTGGCACGCAGATGGGCCCGCTGATCGACCGGGCGAGCCGCGACGCGGTCGCGGCCCGGATGGAGGCAGCCTGCGCAGCGGCCGACTGGGTGCTGCTGCGGGCCACGATTCCCGACGGGGCGCGGGCGCGCGGCGCCTTCCTCACGCCGGCCCTCGTCGCGCACGACGATCCGCATGCGGACTTCGTGCAGGAGGAGATCTTCGGGCCCTTTGTAGTGCTCGAAGCCTTCGACACCGAGGCCGAGGCGGTGGCGCGGGCGAACGATACCGTGTTCGGTCTCTCCGCCAGCGTCTGGACCCGCGACGGGGCGCGGGCGCTGCGGGTGGCCCGGGCGCTGCGCAACGGCACGGTCTGGATCAACGACCACAACAAGCTGTTCGCCGAAGCCGAAACCGGCGGTTACCGGCAGAGCGGCCTGGGGCGCCTGCACGGCTACGACGCAGTCCATGACTTCACGGAACTGAAGCATATCTATCAGGCGCCGGGCCTCGTCGAGGGTACAGTGCCGTGACGAACCTGCCCCTGGTGGTCGGCATCTCGGGGGCCTCGGGCGTGATCTATGGGACCCGCCTGCTGGAGATCCTGCGCGACCTCGACATTCCGGCACATCTCGTGATGTCGCGCTCGGCCGAGGTGACGCTCGCCCACGAGACCGACCTCAAGGTCTCAGAGGTGCGCGCACTGGCCGCCCGGACGTACGCGCAGGCCGATATTGGCGCGGCGATCTCCTCCGGTTCCTTCCGCACCCGCGGCATGGTCGTGGCGCCATGCTCGATGCGCAGTATGGCTGAGATCGCCACCGGCGTGACCTCTGGCCTGCTGACCCGGGCCGCGGACGTGGTGCTGAAGGAGCGGCGCCGTCTCGTCCTCATGGTGCGAGAGACCCCCCTGCATACTGGCCACCTGCGCACCATGACGGCCCTGTCGGAGATGGGGGCGATCATCGCGCCTCCGGTCCCTGCCTTCTACGCGCGGCCCGAGAGCCTCGCCGAGATGATCGACCACACGCTCGGCCGGGTACTCGACCTCTTCGAGATCGAATCCGGGCGGGTCCGGCGCTGGCGCGACGCCAGTTCTTGAGGTCATGCTTCTGCCAAAGCCCGGAGCAGCGCCTCGCGGGGGACTGGCGGCAGCGGCCGGCCGAGATGAACGGCGTAGAGGTCGAGGTATCGGTTTGCCGCTGCGAGGGGCTCGGGAGCGGACGGCTCCGGAGCGGGCGCGCCCACCGCGAGTATTACCAGGGCGAGGCGCTCCGCCTCGATTTCCGAGGCCTTGATCCTGTCCCGTAGCGACTCTGTCGCGAGGCCGGGCAGGAGGGGCGCCTTCATGGCCCTGCGCACGGCTCTGAGCGGTGCGACCACGGCTGCGCGCCACGGCGCGACGGCGGCGTCGGCCGACCGGACCGCTTCTGCATTGAGAGGCCGGCCAGTCTCCGCGCACCAGATCAGGTAGAGCACGAGTGTCACGTCCGCCGCCGCTTCGTCCTGGAGGGCGAGGCAGGCCGGCGCGGCCCCCGGACGGCCATAGAGAGCAAGGGCAAAGGCCCAGAGCGCGTGGGCGTCCATCGCACATACCTTCGGGAACGGGAGTGACCGGCCAGGTATGCCCTGGCCGGTCCCGGAATCAGCGGCAGGTACAAGTCTGCAGAGAAGGGAGCGCTCAGATGCGCTCGAGGTTGCCCCGCGTCTCCTCCGTCATGAAGGCGCCAACGAGGTAGACGGCGGTGACGGCGGTCGTGAAGATCGCGAGCATCATCGGGATCTGGCCGGGACCGTCGACCGCCAGCGACACCAGCGTCGGCAGCATGCCGCCCAGCGCGAAACCGACGTTCCAGGTCAGGCCGGTGCCGGTGGCGCGCAAAGCGGTCGGGAACTTCTCGTTGAGAAAGATCAGCAGCGGGCCGTAGCTCGCGTTGGCGATGAGGGACAGGAGCATGACGTAGACTGTGAGGAGCGCAGTGTCGGTGGTCTGGGCCATGGCGAGGAAGAGCGCCGGGAAGGCCACCAGTCGCACTGCGCCCATGAGCAGGAAGCTCGATCGGCGTCCGATGCGCTGGCTCAGTTCGCCGAGCGCGCAGGCGCCGAATGCGGCGGCGACGTTGGCGGCGATGAGCATCATCGACGCGGTCGCATTCGGAACGCCATTCACGAGCTTGAGGTAGGTCGGCAGGTAGCCGGAGGTGAGATAGTAGGCTGCGCCACCGCCGAACGAGATCAGGGTCGAGACCAGGAAGGCCCTGATGTACTCGGCCGAGAACAGGGCACGCACCGGCGAGGCGACCACGGGTGCCCCGGCGCGACGCGCCGACTTCTCCGCCTGGAGCTGTCGGAAGATCGGCGATTCCTCAAGGTTGCGGAACAGGACCAGGCCGACGGCCGAGGTCAGGAGCCCCGAGAAGAACATCGCCCGCCAGCCCCAGGAGGCGAAGGCCTCGCCGGGTGCCAGCAGGGAGATCACGTAGAAGACCAGCGAGGCCAGTAACCCGCCGATCGCCGCGCCGCCGCCGCCGACTGCGCCCGACATCAGGCCGCGCCACCGCTCGGGGACGGATTCGGTGCCGATCGTGTGCGAGGCCGCGACCACGCCGCCGACGAAGATGCCTTGGATCAGGCGGAATGCGAGGAAGATCGCCGTAGCGGCCCAGCCGATCTGGCCGACCGTGGGCAGGAGCCCGAAGGCCGCGGTCGAGACGCCGACCCCGACCACGGCGATCATCAGCGCGCGCCGCCGGCCGAGGCGATCGGCGTAGGACCCGAACAGGGCCGAGCCGAGGGGACGGATCAGCAGCGTGACGGCGAAGGATGCGTAGGCGCCCGCAAGCGACAGCATCGGCTTGTCGGCGGGGAAGAACAGCGTCCCGATGACGGGAGCAACGTAGAGCAGGATGAAAAGGTCGAACAGGTCGAGGCCCCATCCGAACAGCGAGGCCATGGCGGCGGTGGCGGTCTGGCGGGTCGTCGGCTTGGGCAAGGCCTCGGACACGGGAATCGTGGTGGCGGCGGACATCGGGTTTCCTCCTTTGGGCACGCGGCATCGTTGGCCCGGCCGGTGCGGCCGGGCCTTCCGATGGTCATGAGGGTCGATTTCGGGGCCGCCCGGCCGGCTCTTGGCGCTGGTTTTTGGCGCTGGTTCTTGGCGCCGGCTCGGGCGGGGCAGCGCTACGAGCCGCGGAAGCTCGGCTTGCGCTTGGCGTGGAAGGCCTCGACGCCCTCGCGGAAGTCGTCGGACTGGCGCAGGCGGCTGTAGCAGTGGCCCTCGAGTTCGATGGCGATCGAGAGGGTCGAGTCCTCGGTGTCGTTGAGGAGCTTCTTGGCCGTGCGCTGGGCGATGGGCGAGAAGCCGCGCAGCTCCTCCACCAGCGCGTCGACGGCGGCTTCGAGTTCGCCGTCCGGCACGCACTCGGTGGCGATCCCCCATTCCAGCGCCTGCCGGCCGGGAATGCGCTTCGAGCGCATCACGATATCCTTGGTGCGGGTGATGCCGACGATCTTCTGCAGGCGGGCTGAGCCCCCGGAGCCTGGGATCTGGCCGAGCTTCTGCTCGGGCAACGCGTACCGGCAGGTCTCCGAGACGATGCGGAAGTCGCAGGCGAGCGAGATCTCGAAGCCAACGCCGAACGTATAGCCGCGGTTGGCCGCGATCACGGGCTTGGCACAGCGGGCCGGCGCCGCCATGTTCCAGGCGAGCTTGGAGACATGCTCGGGCGAGGCGTCGAGGAAGCCCTTGATGTAGCCGCCGGAGGAGAAGTGTTCGCCCTCGGCGCGCAGCACGATCACGCGGACGCGGTCATCTTCGTCGAGGGCCTCGAACACCTTCCGGATCTGGTCACGTTGGGGCATCTCGATCACGTTCATGGGCGGGCGGGCCAGGATGACGTCGGCGCGCTCGCGGGCGGGGTCGATTTCGACGCGGAAGCCGTCGAGGTTGGAAAGCCGGGGGTCGCTGGTCATAGGGTCACTCTCTCGTTGACCTTGGAGACAAGGCCTTTGGGGGGGAGGGAATTGCCTCAGGCGGCGGCGGAGGGGTCGCTCGCCGCCTCTGCCTCGTACGCGCCCGCGACGAGCTGGCGGCGCAGGAGCTTGCCGACCGGGGATTTCGGGATCGCGGCGACGAACACGTAGGCGCGTGGGAGCTTGTGGCTCGGCAGCCCGGCCGCGCGGCAATGCGCGTCGAGAGCGGCTTCGTCGACGGACGCACGGCGCTTGACGAAGGCGGTGACCACCTTCCCCCAGCGCTCGTCGGGCAGGCCGACCACGGCGATCTCCGAGACGGCCGGGTGCAGCGACAGGCAGCTCTCGATCTCGACCGGAGAGACGTTCTCCCCGCCCGTGATGATCATGTCGTCGACCCGGCCGGTCACGAACACGTCGCCATCGCCGTCCATGAAGCCGGTGTCGCCCGTGAAGTACCAGCCGTCGCGGAACGCCTTCGCGTCGGCCTCCGGGCGGCGCCAGTAGCCCTCGAAGGCCTCGTCGCCGCGCGCGATCACGGCGATCTCGCCCTCCTCGCCTGGGGCGGCGGCCGCGTGCGGATCGGTGGCCGCGAGCGGGACGATCCGCACCAGGGTGTTGAGGCCGGCCCGCCCCGCCGAGCCGGGCTTCACCGCGGCGTCCTGGTTGATCGTGAAGGTGTAGACCTCCGACGAGCCGTAATGGTTGACGAAGAGATCCGGCCGGAACGCCTCGGTCAGCCGGCCGAGGAGGCCGTCCGTCATCGGCGCGCCCGCGAAGCCGAGCTTGCGCACCGACGACGTGTCGGTCGCGGCGAAGTCCGGATGGTGGACGAGGTCGTGGTAGAGCGTCGGCACGAGGTAGAGGTTCGTCACCCGCTCGGCCGCGATCAGACGCAGCGCGCCCGCCACGTCGAAGCGCGGCAGGCACACGAAGGTGCCACCGATGAGCGACATGGCGAGCAGCGAGCGCACCCCCATCGTGTGGTAGAGCGGCATGACGCCGAGGGTCCGCTCGCCGCGGCCATAGAGGTTTTGGGCCACGTGGGCGAGGGCGGCGGCGCGCTCCGTGCGGTGGCGGCGCGGCACGCCCTTGGGTTTCGCCGTGGTGCCCGACGTGTAGAGCATCAGCGAGACCGCCTCGGCATCGGCCCGTGGCGCGACCGGCTCGGCCGGCACGGCGGCGAGGTCGGCAAAGCGCGTCTCGCTGGGCTCGGGCTCCACACCGACGACGATGCGCGGGCAGAGGCGGGCGGCGGCACTCGCCCGCACGCTCGCGGCCGAGACGCCCTCGTAGGCGACCGCCTTCGCCTCCGCGTTCTCGACCACGAAGTCGATCTCGTCGGGATTCGCCCGCCAGTTGACCGGCGTGAGCACAAGGCCGGCGAACTGGCAGGCCCAGTGGAGCGTCGCCGCTTCCAGGCGGTTCTGCAGCACCGTGACGAGGTGGTCGCCGGGCTTAAGGCCGAGCGCGTCGAGGCCCGCGACCACGGAGGAGATCAGCCCATACCACTCCGCGTAGGTGAGGCGGATCTCCCCGTCGACGATGGCGATGCCCCGCGGGTCGCGGGACACGCTCGCCAGGAAGCTAGTGCCAAGGTCAAGCATCGGATGGGGTCTCCTCGGTCGGTTCGCCGCGCAGCAGGGCGGCGGCCTCGACGGCGGCCGCGATGATCGGGGCGTAGCCGGTGCAGCGGCAGAGATGCCCGCCGATCACCTCGGTGAGCTCTCCCTGCGTCGCGTGCGGGCGGTGCCGCAGGTAGGCGTCGAGCGACATCAGGATGCCGGCGGTGCAGAAGCCGCATTGCAGGGCGTGGTGGCGCCGGAAGGCCGCCTGGAGCACGCCGAGCCGGCCGGGTTCCGGCGCCAGCCCTTCGACGGTGCGCACGTCGCTGCCCTCCACGGCGACGGCGAGCGTCAGGCAGGCGCGGGCGGGCAACCCGTCGATGGTGATCGTGCAGGCGCCGCAGACACCGTGCTCGCAGCCGACATGGGTGCCGGTCATTCCGAGGCCGTGGCGGAGCGCGTCGGTGAGCAGCGTCCGCGGTTCGACCTCGACCCGGGCGGGGGCGCCGTTCAGCGTGAAGGCGACCTCGTGGCGTCGCGTCGCGTCTAGCCGTGGCATCGGCGGGCCTCCTCTGCGGCCTGTTCGAGGACCTGGCGGCCGAGGCGGCGCACGAGGTTGCGGCGGTAGCGGGCAGTGGCGTGGACGTCGTCCCCTGCGCCGAGGTCCCAGGCGAGGGCGTTGAGGGCGTCGTCGAGGGCGGCGCCGTCTAGGAGCGGCCAGTCGCGGGCGGTCGGCCGGTCGGCGACGCCGCCCACCGCGAGGCGCATCCGCTGCCCGTCGACCACGGCCGCGCAGGCCACGATAGCGAAATCGCCGTGGCGCCGGGCCATCTCCGCGAAGGCGTAGCCGGAGCCCGGCCTGCGCACCGGCAGGGCGATCGCCTCGACGAGCTCGTCGTCGGCCCGGTCGGTCACCATCATCCCGACGAAGAAGTCGTCGGCACGCACCCGCCGCGCCCGCTTGGCGGAGCGCAGATGCACCTCGCCCTCGAGGGCGACGAGGCAGAGCGGGATCTCGGCGCTGGGGTCGGCATGGGCGACGGAGCCGCACAGGGTGCCCCGGGCCCGGGTCTGGACGTGGCCGACGAAGGGGAGGGCTGCGGCCAGGAGCGGCACCTCGTCAGCGAGGCCCGGCCGGTCGAGCAGGAGCGTCTGCCGCACGCCCGCCGGGATGACGAGGGCGCCGTTCTCGCGGCGGGGCGACCGCAGCGTCTCGATCCGCATGAGGTCGACGATCAGCGCGGGCTTCGTTAGTCGCATGTTCAGCATCGGCACGAGCGACTGGCCGCCCGCGACGATGCGGGCCTCGTCGCGATGGCGGGTCAGCGCCTCCAGAACCTCGTCGAGGCTCGCGGCGCGCAGGTAGTCGAAGCGGGCGGGCTTCATGCGGAGACCCCCAGGCGCGCGAGGAGCCGGCGCAGCAGGCCGGGCCGGGACTCGCCGCCGGCACGGCGCGCGAGGGCGGAGAAGAAGCCGCCGATGATCACCCGGGCCGCCCCGTCGAGGAGACGGCCACCCACCGCCGCGACCTTGCCGCCGACGGAGGCCTCATAGGCGTAGCCGATGCGCGTCCCGCCCCGGGCGTCCGGCGCCAGGGTGATCCGCCCGCTGCCGCCGCCGTTGCCGAGCGCCCCCGTCACGGTGCCTGACAACGTCGCGGCCCGGGGCGGATCGAGATCCGAGAGCGTGATGTCGGCCTTGTAGCGGCCCTTCACGGGGCCGACGCCGAGGGTCACGTCGGCTCGGAAATGCGTCTCCGACAGCTTGCGCACGCCATGCGCGCCCGGGATCACCGAGGTCAGCACGGCGGGGTCGAGCAGCATCGCCCAGACCGCCTCCGGGGCCGCCGCCACCCGGGCTTCACCCTCGCCGCGCATGGTCCGGTCGCCCGGGCGGGCCTGCGCCTGCACGGTGCGGCCCTGCGGGGGAGCCGGCTCGTCGCTGCGCTCGCTGAGCGCGGCGAGCTTGGCGGGCGTCAGCGGCAGGTCGATGGCGTCGATCCCGAGCGCGTCCGCCACCGCATTGGCGAGGCAGACCGGCGTCGACATGCAGTTGCCCTCGCCCACGCCCTTCGCTCCGAGGGGTGTGAAAGGAGAGGGACTCTCGAGATGCAGGACGACGAGGTCGGGGATCTCGGTTGCGGTCGGCAAGAGGTAATCGGCGAAGGTGCCTGACAGGAAGGCGCCGTCCTCGCCGTAGGCGAGCTCCTCGTACACGGCGGCGCCGAGCGCCTGGGCGAAGCCGCCGCGCACCTGGCCCTCGACCATGCCGGGGTGGAGGATCCGGCCGCAATCGTGCATCGAGACGTAGCGGTCGATGACGAGCTTGCCCGTCGCCCGATCCACCTCCACGCCGCAGAAATCGAAGATGAAGCCGTGACACAGCGAGGAGTTGACGGCATCGCCCTCGTCGGGTGCTGCCAGCTCCGGAGGCGTCCAGAACGCCGTCTCGCGGATGACGGAGCCGACCTCGTCGGGCACGAGGCCCGGCGACCAGTGGCTCGTCGCGGCGACGCGCGCGAAGGGCAGCGCGGCGTCCGGGTTCGTCCGCGACGCTACGCGGCCGCCCGCGAAGACGAGGTCGTCGGCCCGCACGTTGAGCTGGGCCGCCGCCACCTGGGCGAGCCGGTCGCGCAGGCGCGTGGCGGCCTGGTAGGCCACCCCGGCGACCGCGGCGGCGAAGCGGCTCGAATAATTGCCCGAGGCGATCGACCACGCGTCCTTGGCGGTGTCGAGATCCGTGGTCACCCGGACCTGATCGAGCGGGATGCCGAAGACGTCGGCCACGACCTGGGCGAGAACGGTGCGATGGCCCTGGCCCTGCGGCACCGAGGCGACCTGCACGGTCACCGAGCCGACCGGATCGAGAGTGACGGTGGCAGTGGCCTGCGCGCCGTTCTTCGGGCCGGCCTTGGCGCGCTCGGCGGCCGTCAGCACCGTGGTGATGTAGCCCATGTTCGAGACGCTGGGCTCGACCGCGGCCGTGAAGCCGATGCCGTAGAGCCGGCCCTCCGCCCGCGCCGCCTCGCGACGGCGGCGTAGAGCGTCGAGACCGCCATCGCGAACGGCCTCGTCGAGGGCGCGCTGGTAGTCGCCCGAGTCGTACAGTGCCCCGGTCGCGGTGCGGTACGGGAAGGCGTCCGCCGGGATCAGGTTCCGGCGGATCACGTCGAGCGGGTCGAGCCCGAGCGTCGCGGCGATGCGCTGCACGAGGCGCTCGAGAGGGTAGTAGACCTGCGGGCCGCCGAAGCCGCGCACGAGGCCGGTCGGCGTCTTGTTGGTGACCACCACCCGGTTGCGGATGCGCACGTGCCGGATCGCGTAGGCGCCGGTCATGTTGCCGTGCATCCGGTACAGGGTCGCCGGCTCCGGTGCGCGCAGGGTGGCGCCGCAATCCTCGACCTGGTCCCAGTCGAGGGCAGCGATGCGGCCCTCGCCGTCGAAGGCAGCCGTCAGGGTGGTGACGCGGTTCGTCGCCGAGACCGAGGCGGCGAGGTGCTCCATCCGGTCCTCGATCCACTTGACCGGGCGCCCGACCTTGCGGGCGGCGGCGCAGATCAGGACCGCGTAGGGGGCGACGCCCTGCTTCACGCCGAAGCTGCCGCCGGAATCCGGCGGCGTGCGCAGCCGCAGGCGGTTGCCCGGCACCTTGAGGGCGCGGGCCACCACGGCATGGATGCTGAAGGGGCCCTGGAAGTTCGCGAGGAGATCGTAGGAATCGTCGCTCGGGTCGTACTCGGCGACGACCCCGTAGGTCTCCATCGGCGAACCGGTGTTCCGGGGATAGCGGACCGTCACCGAGAGGGTGTGGCGGGCCTGCGCGAAGGCGGCGTCCGGGTCGCCGTACCGGAAGGCGCGGTCGCTGACGAGGTTCTGCCCGACGCCCTCGTGCAGGACGGGCGCGTCCTCGGCCAGCGCTGCCAGCGGATCGACCATCGCCGGGCGGGCGCGGTACTCGACCTCGATCAGGTCGCAGCCGTCCTCGGCGACGTAACGATCCTGCGCCACGACCACGGCGACCGGCTCGCCGACGTAGCGCACCCGGTCGACAGCGATCGCCCGTGCGTCCACGGCGGCGCGGAGCGCCGGGACGAGGGGACCGGCGACGTCGGCGAGATCGTGTCCGGTGAGCACCGCGACCACGCCCGGGAGCGCGCGGGCCGCGTCGGCGTCGAGGCCGAGGATGTCGGCGTGCGCGTGAGGGGAGCGCAGGATCGCCGCGTGCAGCGTACCGGGCTTGTGCCCGAGATCGTCGATGTAGCGTCCGCGTCCGGACAGCAGAGCGGCGTCCTCGACGCGCTCGACCGACTGCCCGACGAAACGGCTGTGCTCGATGCCCAATGCTCGCTTCCTCGTTCGAGGCTCTAGGGAGGCCTCGTGAGTGCAAACTGCATCGACCCCGCCGCGGGACGTGAGACGCCCCCGTCTCACAACTTACCGAAACGTCTCAAAATCCGCGGACCGGCATCGTGACGTCCGGGCGGGCTTGCTGGTGCAGGGGTGCGACCCTTGCTTCTCCGGCGCACGGGACAGGCGAGCGTCGCACCCCGTCCGGCAATGGGCGGCGGTCGTGCAGGCAGGGAGCAGCGCGTGAGTTGCGGCGGGTGGGATCAGGCCGCGAAGCCGGCCGAGCGGCGGACGATGCCGCGGAAGACGCTCGGGGGCACGCTGACGTGGTCGCGGAAGAAGCGCGAGAAATGCGCGGGTGCCGCGAAGCCGAGCTTCGTGCCGAGATCCGAAAGGCTCTCGTCGCCCGCGACGATCGCCTCGACGGCGCGCTCGATCCGGATCGAGTTGAGGAAGACGTGCGGCGAGGCGCCGGTCGTCTGCTCGAACAGGCGGTAGAAATGGGCGCGCGACAGGCCGGCTTCGCGGGCCAGGGCTTCGGCGCTGAGGCCGAGCCCGTCCTCGCCGCGCATCCGGGCCATGGCCCGCTGCACACGCCAGTCTCCCCGCGGGCGCCGCCCTGCTTCGCGCAGGGAGGTTCCGATCTCGCGCCACTTCGTGAACCGCTCGATCAGGGCGATCATCAGTCCCGGCAGCAGCTCGCCCCGGATGCGCGGTGAACCGGGGGTGTAGACCATCTCGGCGGCGAGATCCCGCACGAGACCGCGGATCACCGCGGTGATCAGCCCGGCGGGCTCGTCGAAGAAGCCCGGTGCGGCGCTCGCCGACCAATTGTGCCGGAAGGCGCCGAGCCATGCCGGCTCGATGTACAGCGCGAGGATCATCGACGGCTCGCGGCGCGGATCGTGGACGTAGGCGTGGGTCTCCCACGCGTTGACGAGGACCGCCTGGCTGTCGGTCAGGTTGACCACCCGGTCGCCGACCAGGAACTGCGTGTCGTCACCCTCGACCTTCAGCAGCACGTGGCAGTGCGGATGGGCGTGGCGAACCAACCCGCGATCCATGTCGAGCAGGGCAACGCGGCCGAAATCTCCGTACGTGATTTCGAGAGCATCAGACATGAGAACAGCCTAGCACCCGGTGCCGAACGCAGCCAGCCGTCGCCATGCCCAGCCTCGCTGCTACTTCTGTCGCAGGGATACCGGAACAGAGGCCGGGATGTCCGCGCCTGACCGCTTCAGCAGGTGATCCGTCCCCATCACGACCAGTGGGATGACCAGAGCCACGTAGGCATTGTCGATCCCGAATGGGTCGCCCGCCAGGAACCAGCCGATCGTCAGCACGAGGGACGCGACGATGCTGACGAATGCGGCCCGCGGCCGCGTCACGTGTGGCGCGTAGAAGGCGAACAGGACCAGGACCGCGAGAGTGGTGCGCAGGGACTTGGCGAGGAAGGTAACCTTCAGGATATCCGGCGCGTAGATCGCGAGCGGAATCGGCAGCAGCCCCACCGCGATCGTCGCCGCACGCACGAAGGCGAGCGAGCCGCGTCCTTCCACATCGCCGCGAAGGGGTATGTAGAAATCCTTGTAGAGGAGCGTCGCCGCACCGATGCTGAGCGCCGAGATCGTGCCGAACAGCGAACCGGCGAGGCCCGCGACCACGACCGCGGCAAGGACGTCGTCCATCCGGGCGATCAGCGCCGGCAGCACCCCGATCGGCGGCACGTTCGGCATCAAGGCGCCCGCGCACACGCCGACGAGGGCGGCCAGCAGGCCGAACGGAATCGAGAAGGATTGCGCACCAGAAGCTCGCGGCCTGGGCGGTGCGACCGTCCTCCACGGTGTTGATCGCCTGGATCACGTATTGTGTCGAGAAGACCGCGCCGATCCCGGCCACGAGCCAAGCCAGGATCTGGGACCAGCCGACGGTGTCGACGGCAAACATCCGGGCCGGAACCTGTGCCTGCAGGGACCCGAGGCCGCCGATTTGCGAGACGGCGAAGGCCGCTGCGACCAGGATGCCGACGTACTTGACGACGGCGTGCAGCACATTGGTGGTGATCACGGAGCGCATGCCGCCGATGCCGACGTAGAGCGTCGCCACCGCGCCGGTGATGACGATCGCCGTGGTGCGGTCCATCCCGAGCAGCCCCGCCAGGATGGAGCCGCCGCCCGCGTAGGTCGAGATCGCCACGATCTGCAGGGCGAAGATCATGATGACCGAGGTGGCGAGCTTGGTCGGGCGTCCATAGGCGCGGGCCAGCGCGCCCGAGATGGTGTTCTCGCCGAGCGTCTTGAAGCGACGGGCCAGGAAGAAGGCGTACAGCATGAAGCCGATGCCGAGGGCCACGATGTTCCAGGCCGCCGAGAGGCCGACCTTCACGGCGGTCTGCGTCGTGCCGACGCTCGCCGCCGTACCGATGAACTCGGACATGAGCAGGAAGCCGATCAGGACTGCCGGGTAACGCGCTCCTCCCGACGTGAAGCTGCCGGCGCTCCTGGCGTGACGGCGCGCGACGACGCTGATCAACCCCATCGCTGCCAAGTAGGCCAACGTGAGCGACAGCACGACCCAGTTCGGCTGCATGATGCCGCTGTCCGTCAGACGTCAGCGAATGTGCACAGGTCGCGGTGATTGGGCATGATTCCTCCGGTTGTTCTTTCGGGCGACCGCGCGTGATGGCGTTCTTGTATGCGCCCAGTCGGAAGGATCGTGCGTGCAGAGCGGTTGTTCATCAAATAGAGAAAAATGATATAGGTGATCATCAGTCATGATGGCTCCGTCCTCCCAGACATGACCAGTCAGTGGCCGACGATACGTGGCGGGGCGCGGAACCGTTGCTGATCCTAAGACGATCGAAGTGGATAGGGATGCTGTCGCAGCGCCTGCGTGATTGGGAACATGTCAAGCATGTGCCGCCGGGCCGGCTGCAGGGGGCGAGCCGGGATCGGTGGAAGCGGGCGCCGCTGCCCTGGCGTAGATCGACTGCAACGACCCCGATGTCCCAGCAAGCCGGCAGCCGCCGCGCAAGCGACTGCGCAGCCCATGGAAACGCCGCCTCCACATGCGGATCGGGCAGTCTTGACAACGGGATAGAGCGCGTCGCCGTACCCGGCCTTGGTCGCACGTACCTTCGAGCGCCAGTGCGCTCGCTTTCGCTATGCCAATGTGAGGCCCCGATCCTTCCGCTGCGATTCCTGCCAAGCACAATTCTGCAGCATTATAATCTAATCCTTGGCCATGAAGGCCGCTAAAATCGTTAGCTTAGTGGTCGCCGCCAAGAATGCGCCGCTATTTTATATTTGTCGACGACGAGCTATCGCGACCAACTGTTGATGGGGTTTTTCGATAATGGAACTCGCCGGCCTGCGAGAGGTCCGCTATCAGGTGACGAGCTGCCACTTCAGCTGAAGTGATTGAAGGTCGGAAATTGGCGCACAGCGGAACAAACGGCGGGCGAAGTCCTGACCCCGCGCGGATCATCCATCCGCCGCCACGGAAGGACCGCATGGGGTCGAAAGCTGCCCAAAACGACGCTCGGAATCCGCTAGGGTATGCCCATATGGACGGCCGGAATAACGAACGGACCTCGGAGTGCCCCGCCTACGGTCCGCCCGGGGTGGTGAGTGGACCTTGAAATTTCGTCCGCAAGCCGATGTTCCATCCGCGACTCAACACGAGGTGCGCGAAAGCTTCTCCAATCCCTTCTATGCTACTTTAAGCGAATAAATTCTCGCCTCATTGCTGCCATTGCATAGCAAATATTGTGCATAGAGGGCGACATAGATAAAGCAATATCCATTATGGCCTAACACCGTTATTTTCTGAGTTGTTTCACGATCACAAATATATCAACATCATATACATACAAATTTAACTATTACGCCCGAACTTCAGTTAATACCAACGAAATCTACAATTTTAAATTGTATGATTGTAGATTTTAATCATCCCTGTAGAAATAAAAGTTGGACCATTATGACAATTAAGCTGCGACTTGTCGCACTGCTGACCGGCCTGGGCCTACTACTCCTGGCGACAGCCACATTGGGCAACTTGGCGCTCCATTGGAGCCACCAGAGCCTCAAAACAGTCATTGAAGACCGCGTTGTTTGCCTCCGGCAGTTCAGCATCATCCGAGATGCCTACGACGACATGATCGATGTCTCGCGTATGTTGCGCGGCAGGCAGATAGGACCAGACAAAGCCAAGGATAGGATCGAGAGTGATCTTTCCAACCTGCAGACACAATGGTCGGCATACCTAGCGACCTATCTGACCCCGGAGGAGAAAAGCCTCGCCGATGATCTGCAGGGAAGGATCAATCGGAACGGAGCCATCATGTCCGAAATCCTCAAGCGCCTCGCAGCCGGAGGTACGCCGGAATTCGAGACGACGCATGCCGACCTGCTGAAGGGCACGCAGGCCACCAACGCAACCCTCGGCAAGCTGACCGCACTGCAGGTCCGTGAGGCGGAGGTGGAATATCAACGCTCCCAGGCCATCGCAGGCCAGTCGCGCGTGGGGCTGGTGGCCGCACTCGTTCTTGCCATGCTCAGCATTGCCTACGGCGTCTATGTGATCATCCGGCAGATCACTCACCCACTCGGCGGTCTCGTAACGGTGCTCCAGCGCATGGCCCGCGGCGAGATCGACGCGGAGATCAAGGAAGCCGCTCGCGGCGACGAGATTGGCGCGGTCGGTAAGGCGGTCGAGGGCATCAAGGCTATGGTCGCCCGCAAGGCCGCCGAGGAGGCCGAAATCAAGCGCCGGGCCGATGAGGCCGCGTCCTCCGCGCGCAAGCGCACGATGATCGAACTAGCTGATGGCTTCGAGCGCGCAGTCGGCAACATCGTCGGAATGGTGTCGTCGTCGGCTACTGAGCTCCAGGTTACCGCCCAGCAGATGACCGCCATCGCTACCGAGACGGCGTCGCAGTCCACCACTGTGGCCGCAGCCGCCGAAGAGGCCGCCGCGAACGTCAACACCGTCGCTGCCGCTACCGAGGAGTTGAGTTCCTCGGTGCAGGAGATCGCCCGGCAGGTCTCCGGCTCGGCCCGGCTTGCCCAGTCGGCGGTTAGCGAGGCTGATCAGACCACGCATCTGGTCCAGGCGCTGCAGGCTACCTCTACACGGATCGGTGACATGGTCGGTCTAATCTCCACCATCGCCGGGCAGACCAACCTCCTGGCGCTCAACGCCACCATCGAGGCTGCCCGCGCTGGAGCGGCAGGGCGCGGCTTTGCGGTGGTGGCGAGCGAGGTCAAGGCACTAGCCGGGCAGACTGCCCGGGCGACCGAGGAGATCGGCCGCCAGATCGGTGAGGTGCAGGGCGTCACCGCCCAGGCCGTGACGGCAATCGGCGGCATCACCGGGCGGATTAGCGAGATCGACAGCGTGGCGACCTCGCTGGCCGCAGCGGTCGAGCAGCAGGGCGCGGCGACGCAGGAGATCGTGCGCAACGTCGCTCAGGCCTCGGCCGGCACCAGCGAGGTGACTGGCAACATCGCTGGCGTGGCGCAGGCCTCGGAAGAGACGGGAGCGGCGGCGACACAGGTCCTATCGGCCGCCTCCGAGCTATCGCGCCAGTCTGAGCAGCTTGGCGCGGAGGTCGCTCGCTTCCTCGCCACAGTTAGGGCCGCTTGATCTCAATGCGACAACTCTGGCGATCGTGCCATAGATCGCCGGCCTTTCAGAAATCCGCTCCTGCCTAAACTCGAACCAGGAGCGGAAGCCTGACCGACGACATCAACTTGGCCTGGCTCACTGACGACCAGGGGGCCTTGGTCTGGTCGCTCCGTCTGAACGATGAGAACACGGCTCTGAGCCCCTAAAGGCACGGCCACCTGCGTCTGCAACGGGTGGAAAGCGGGCACTTAATCTTCGCGATGAAGCAGACGTTCCGCCTCCGACCCAACCCAGCTACTCGTGCCGCCGTCGAATCTTATTCAAAATGGCTGTTAAACGCCGATATCTCCGAAGGCCAGCTTACGATCTCGCTCCGCCATTTCGGCCTCGTCGCCGGGAAACAGCATCTGTACGCTATCTATAGCAGCCCGTTCTTGTACCTGTTCGACGAACGGCCGTAGTCCTTCCTCATAAGCGCGAAATGCGGCGGCATAGTTGTCTGGATGCCGCGCCAGGGCGTCGGCCAACCTTCCCGCGCCGATGATGGCCATCGAGCCACCGAGGCCAGCGAAAGGGGACACGCAATAACCGGCGTCGCCGACGAGAGTGATGCGCCCTTGCGACCAAGTCGGCATCCTAATCTGGCTGATACGATCAAAATAGAAATTATTGTCGTCGCCTATATGAGCAAGCATGTCCGGCACTTTCCATTCCAGACCGGAAAAATGCTCCTCGATCAGGCGACGTTGCTGATCCTTGTTCCGGTGATCGTATTCGATCTCGCCAGCCGTGCGGAACCCGAAGCCGATATCCGTGCGATCGTCATAGCCGTTCAGCATCGCCATCCGTCCAGGAACGGCAAAAACCTCCGAGCTATTCGGCGGAAGCAGTCCGGTATCTGGCACGACTTTGAGGTAGAAATATCCGCCCATGAAATGGGTGAACTGCTCGCCGTCGCCGAACACTAGCCTGCGCGTGTTGGAGCGGTTTCCATCGCAGCCAAATATCAGTGCGAATTCGTGCCGACTGCCGTCGCTGAACGTCGCCGACACCCCTTCAGGACGCTCCTCAATCGCCACGATCGAGCAATTGAACAGCAGTTCCACATCTCCCCCGATTGCGCCAGACAGAACCTCCAACAGGTCGTCGCGGTGGATCTCGTATCGCGGTCCCGCCTCGTCGTCGGGGTGGTGGGCCATTTCGCCCAGCGTTGTGTTTTTCGCATCCTTGAATGCGAAGCGCCGAGGGGGAAGCGTTCTCTCCCGAACGGCCTCCATCAAATCCATGCTCGTGAGAATGGCGATTGTCTCGCCCTGGATATCTACGGGCGTCCCGCCACGCCGGAGACTAGGTGCGACCTCAACCACTGTGACGCGATATCCGAGTCGGTTCAGCCAGAATGCCGTCGCCAAGCCAGCGAAACTCGCACCGCTGACGAGCACGGACCGAGGCTCGGCGAGGGGCGCACCTGACATAGGAGTTGACGTGGGCATGCCACCACCTCAAAGTAATCTCGATATGAAATTATACCGAGTATATATTGATATGCAGGAACACGCAAGCCCCAAGCTGGACAGGCGCACACGGAAGCGGCTAGCGACGCGCCAAGCCATCTCCGATTCGGCCACGCGCCTGTTCATGGAGCACGGCTTTGATCAGGTGACGATTGACGAGATTGCGGAGGCAGCGGATGTCGGCCGTATGACCGTGTTCAATCATTTTCCCCGCAAGGAGGACATGTTCTTCGACCGCGAGGACGAAGTGCGCGAGATGGTGTTCGCGGCCATCCAGGGGCGGGAAGAGGAAATGAGCCCGGTCACGGCACTGCGATTGCTCGCTCATCGCTGTATCGAGGACCGGAACCCGCTCCTACCGCTTTTCGGTGCGCCCCTGAGGTTCGTGGCGACGGCGCTGGCCAGCGAGGCGCTGAAGGCGCGCGCGCGCCAGATGTGCAGCGAGTTCACGCGCGTTCTGGCAGCGATGCTGGCAGAGTCGATCGATCGACCAGCGGACGATACCGACGCGCATTTGCTAGCGGGCTTGCTCGTAGCTACGTGGAGCGTGGCATTTTTCGAAGGGTATAACGTGGCTGACAGAAACGGTGATGCCGAGGCCGCCGGTCAAATATTTCTTCGTCTTATCGATCGAGGTTTCCAAGCCGCTGCTGCTGCGGTATCAGGAACGCCCTATGTCTAGGCGGGTCCACGGTGTGGATGAGGGTATGTGAAGATGAATTTATGATGGCGGTTATGGCGAGATTTTGTTTGTGATTTCGCGCGATTAACTCAGATGCGTCCACTACTATGCATACGCTATCCAGAAGTAGATAGGCAGAAAGCCACCTGATCCGGTCGTAGATGATCGTTAGGTAGGCGGCCAGAAAGCAGACTTTCCGAGGGTCAGCAAAGGGTCGGGAGCAGCAGTCCAGGCCCGCCGGCGCCGATGTCGGCTTGTGCCACAGAGAGCCGTCATTCGACATTGGACTCACTGGCAGCATCGGGTCCCTCATGGCGGGCTCCTTAACACAGGAGCCTGTCATGCCTGAGGTCGTTACCGTCTCCACCAAACCACGTGTTCCTTGGAACCGCGGCCGTATCGTCGGCCCTAAACCGCCGCTGAAGCCGAAGCACATCTGGGCCCTGCGCACGCGCCTTCAGCTCGCTAATTGCACGCGAGATCTTGCCCTGTTCAACCTTGCCGTCGATAGCAAGCTGCGCGGGTGTGATCTCGTCGGCCTGCGTGTTAGTGACATCTATCTGGGCGACGCCGTGCGTCTTCGAGCGACGGTCTGCCAGCGCAAGACCGGCAGGCCGGTTCCGTTCGAGATCACCGAACCGACGCGCGAAGCTCTCACGGCTTGGTTGACTGCGCGCAGGTTGAAAGCCTCCGACTGGCTGTTTCCAAGCCGGAGTCGTCCCGGAGAGCATCTCACGACTCGGCATTATAGTCGGCTGGTAGACCGGTGGGTTGCCCTGATCGGCCTGGACCCTTCGGCGTTCGGCACGCACAGCCTACGCCGCACGAAGGTCGCGCTGGTATACAAGCGTACCGGCAATATCCGAGCCTGCCAACTGTTGCTCGGCCACACGAAGCTGGAGAGCACGGTTCGCTACCTCGGCATTGAGGTTGACGACGCGCTGATCCTCTCGGAGCAGACCGAAATCTGAACAGGGCGCCGCGGTCTAAACGGCTGCGGCGTACCAGCAGGATGGTTGCCCCTAAGGGGGCCGAATGACCCAAAGCGGCCCCTCGTAGGACTTCTCTGGAGTGTCCAGTTCCACCGGGCTTCCGGACGTTCGAGTTTCTGACACGCTGACCCCGCCATTGGCGGCCGCGCTGTGCTCGCGCTTGGAGTGCATCGGCCAGCGTCGACCGGCATCGCGGGGCAAACGGCCACCGGCTGGACCTGCCGGGGTGTTTACTCCCCCCGTATGACGCGTACTCAACGGGACGGCCCAGCGTCACATTCCGGACCGGTCTTGGCGCCGGCCCACTCTCTGGATGACGTGCAAGGTGCGATGCGTTTTGACCGACGGTGGGTGCATGATCGGGGGTGCGTGCCGCGCTCGTGCACGCGACGTCGGTGATGTCCTGCGGGACATGGCCAAGGAGGATGCCCTGCGGGACATGGCCGAGGAGTTTGCCCCGGAGACCGGTCTCCTCCGCACGGACGCCGGGAACGTCGGTCTATCCGGGTCGCAGTCGAAGTGACGGTCGCCTGGACGGCGAAGCCCAAACAAGAAGAGGCTTCAGCCCTGGCCTGCACAGGCGAGGTTGACGAACTCGCGGAAGGTCCTGGCGGCAGGGGTGAGCGCCGTATCGGCCCGCCAGGCGAGGCCGACATCCATCGTCGGGATCTCGTCCTCAATCTGGCGCCGCTCCAGGCGCTGGCCCTCCAGCGACCAGGGCCGATAGACGAGGTCAGAGAGGATGGTGACCCCCATGCCCGCCGCCACCATGCTGCGCACGGACTCGACGGAGGAGGTCTTGAAGATCACCTCGGGGCGGAAGGGGGTCAGGGCCCAGTAACGCCCGGCGGTATGGCCGGCCTCATCGACGGTGAGCATGATGTATGGGTGCCGGGCGACGTCGCTCAGGCCCACCCGGCCCTGGCGCAGGAGCGGGTGCTCGGCGGGCAGCCACAGCCGGCGCCGCGAGCGGATCAGGGTCTCGGCGGCGAGCGCGTCGCGCGCCTGGAGGTTCGAGACCAGCATGACGGCGATGTCGAGGGCGCCGTCGAGCAGCGCCTGCTCGATCACGTCCCGCGGCGCCTCGAACAGGTTCAGCGTCACGCCCGGAAAGCTCGAGGCGAAGCGGGCGTGGTGGTGCGGCAGGAAGTAGCCGGCCACCGTGTAGGTCACCCCGACCCGGACCGTGCCGGTGACGGCGGCGCCCGCCGCCCTCGGCTCGCGTACCGCCTCGGCCACCGCCGCCATGATGTTGCGGCCGTGCAGCAGGAATCGGTTGCCCTCCCGCGTCAGCGCGACGCCGGCCGCGTGGCGCTCGAACAGGCGCACGCCAAGCACGGCTTCGAGCTGCTGTACCGCCGCCGTCACGGCGGATTGCGACACGTTGAGCTCCACGGCCGCCTGCGAGATGCGGCCGGATTCCGCCGCCGCGATGAAGTAGCGGATCTGCTTGAGCGAGATCGACATGCCCGGCCTCCGACACGGGGAGGGGTATCGGATTTTTCGAAAGCCGGCACGCAGATTTCCGATTTTACAATGGTGCGAACGCTTGCAACTCTCCGGTCCGCGGTCCAGCCGGAGGCAACCCGATGGTCTCGATCAACTGCGACATGGGCGAGGGCTTCGGCATCTGGCGCCTCGGCGATGATGCCGCCCTGATGCCCCACATCCACATCGCCAACGTCGCCTGCGGCTTCCACGGCTCCGACTTCAACCACATGCGGGCGACGGTGCGGCTGGCGCGTGCCCACGGCGTCGCGGTCGGCGCGCACCCGTCCCTGCCCGACCTCCAGGGCTTCGGCCGGCGCGAGATGAAGATCGGCCGCGAGGAACTGACGAACTGCCTGATCTATCAGATCGGGGCGCTCAAGGGCTTTCTCGACGCGGAGGGGATGGCCCTCAACCACATCAAGCCGCACGGCTCGCTCTACGGCATGGCGGCGCGCCAGCCTGACATCGCCGAAGCGATCTGCGACGCCGCCGACATCTTCCGGGTGCCGATCCTCGGCATGCGCGGCACGCTGCACGAGAGCGTCTATCCGGCCCGCGGCCACACCATGGTGGCGGAGTTCTACGCCGATCTCGACTACGCCGACGACGGCAGCCTGATCATCACCCGCGAGCACCCGCCGGTCGAGGCCGAGGCCGGCACCGCCCGAGTCTTGCGGGCGCTGCGCGAGGGGGTGGTGGCGACGGTCGGCGGGCGGGACGTCCCGGTCGGCCGCGAGAGCATCTGCATCCATTCCGACACGCCGGGGGCTGCCGACCTCGCCCGCACCCTGCGCCAGGCCCTCCGCCGGGAGGGGCTGGAGCACGCGGCCTGAGCCATCATCGACACGAGAGGATCCCAAGGACGACCATGGCGCTCAAGACCATCCAGGCCCCGATTCCTGGCACGTTCTACCGTGCGGCCAACCCGGGCGATCCGCCCTTCAAGGCCGAGAACGACGCGGTCGCCGTCGGCGACACGGTCGGGCTGATCGAGGTGATGAAGACCTTCACGCCGGTGATCGCCGAGGAGGCCGGCACCCTGAAGGCCTTCCACGTCGAGAACGAGGATGCCGTCATGGCCGGCCAGCCGCTCTACGACCTCGAGGCCTGAGCGCCATGGCGATCCGCCGGATCCTCGTCGCCAACCGGGGCGAGATCGCCCTGCGCATCGTCCGCGCCGCCCGCGAGCTCGGCATCGCCACCGTCCAGGCTGTGAGCGCCGCCGACCGGGAGATGCTCCCGGCCCGCCTCGCCGACGCGGTCGCGGAGATCGGCCCGGCCCATGCCGGCAAGTCCTACCTCAACAAGGAGGCGGTCCTGCGCGCCGCGCTCGAGAGCGGCTGCGACGCGGTCCATCCGGGCTACGGCTTCCTGTCGGAGAACGCGGACTTCGCCCAGATGGTCGAGGAGGCGGGCCTCGTCTTCATCGGCCCCGCGCCGGAGACGATCCGGCAGATGGGCGACAAGGCAACCGCCCGAACGATCGCCGCGCGGGCGGGCGTGCCGACCGTGCCGGGCAGCGAGGGCCGGGTCGAGGGGCTGGACCAGGCCCGGGCCGCCGCCGCCGCGATCGGCTTTCCCGTCATGATCAAGGCGGCGGCCGGGGGCGGCGGGCGCGGCATCCGGGTGGCGCAGGACCCGGACGAGCTCGCGACCCTGATCCCGCAGGCGACCGCCGAGGCCAAGGCCGCCTTCGGCGACGGCGGCCTCTATCTCGAGCGCTTCGTCGGCCGGGCCCGCCACGTCGAGGTGCAGGTGCTCGGCGACGGGCGCGAGGCTATCCACCTCCATGAGCGCGAATGCTCGCTCCAGCGCCGGCGCCAGAAGGTGTGGGAGGAGGCGCCCGCCGCCTGCCTGCCGGACGACGCGCGCGACGCGCTCTGCACCTCGGCGGTGCAGCTAGTGCACTGACTCATT
>NZ_JTHF01000106.1 GCF_001043895.1 Methylobacterium indicum | reverse complement strand
GGCCAGGCTCTCGCGCACCATCGGCAGCCAGGGCGCTTCGGCCGGGGAGGCGGCGACGAGGGCGGCGTAGCGGGCGCGGGCTTTGTCGCGGTCGCCGTCCTGCTCGGCGGCGCGGGCGAGGTAGAATTGCGGCTTGACCGCCTTCGGGTCCTGCCTGAGCGCCCGCTCGAAGGCGTCGCGGGCCTTCGAGGAGACGACACCGTCCTCGGCCGCCACCAGGGCCTCGCCGTAATCGGCCAGGCGACCGGCATCGTCGCCGAGGAGGCGGAGCGCATTCTCGTAGGCCTTGATCGCGTCCTCGACGCGCCCGACCCGCAGGTAGACCGGGGCGAGCACCGCCCAGCCGCGGCCGTCCTCCGGCGCCTTGGCGAGGTGCGCCTCGATCTGCGCCACCGCCGCCGCGAGGTCGTTGCCGGCGGATTTCGCATGGGCCAGGCGCTCGGCCTGGGGCTGGGCCGGCAGGTCCGGCGAGCCGTAGATGCCGTAGATCAGCAGCGCGACCAGCGGCACCGTCGAGAGGGCGAAGGCGGAGGCCGCGCGGCGCCGGCGCAGGGCCGGCTCGCCGACCGCGCCCGTGCCCTGGCCCGGATCGCGGCTCGCACGCAGCAGCCGGCGCGCGGCCTCCGCCTTCGCGGCCTCGGCCTCGGGCGCGGCCAGGAGGCCACGGGCGGCGTCGCGGTCGATCTCGCGCAGCTGGTCGCGGTAGAAGCCGGTCTCGGTGGCGATCCGCGCCTCGCCCTCGGGCACGACGAGGGCGGGACGGCGCGACATCGGCCAGAGCAGGGCGAGCACCGCCAGGCCGGTCATGAGCGCGAAGATGAACCAGATCGCTGTCATGCCCCTCTGTATCCCCCGGGGCGGAGGGGTACGATTCGACAGAATGGCGACACGGTGTCACGTACGGGCAATCCCGCGCGGGACCGCCCCGAGGATCGTCTCCCTGCCTCAGCGCGGCGCCACCGGCCAGAACAGGCTGATGAGCAGCGTGCCGACCACGATCACCATGATCGAGAGCGGCAGGCCGAGGCGGGCGTAGTCGCCGAAGCGGTAGCCGCCCGGGCCCATCACCAGGGTGTTGCACTGGTGGCCGATCGGGGTGAGGAAGTCGCAGGCCGCGCCCACCGACACCGCCATCAGGAACGGGTCCGGGTTGAGCCCGAGCTTCTGGGCGAGGCTGGCGCCGATCGGGCCCATCACCAGCACCGTCGCGGCGTTGTTGAGGAACGGCGTCACCGCCATCGCGGCGATCAGCAGGAGGCCGATCGCCAGCATCGGCGGCACGGTGTGCATGACGTTCGACAGGGCCCCGGCGATCAGGTCGGTGCCGCCGGTGGTGCGCACCGCGTCGCTGACCGGGATGAGCGCGCCGAGCAGCACGATCACCGGCCACTCGATCGTCTCGTAGGCCTCGTGCATGGTCAGGACCCGCAGGACCAGCAGCAGCACGGCGGCGCCGAAGAACGCCATCGCCACCGGCACGACGTGGAGCGCGATCAGCGCCATCGCGCCGGCCAGCACCGCGATCGGGATGTAGCTGCGGCGGCTGTGGCCGAGCGCCAGCTTGCGCTCGGCGAGCGGCAGCAGGCCGAACTCGGACAGCATGTCGCCGAGCCGCTCGGGGGCGGCGCGCAGCACCACCACGTCGCCGGCGCGCAGCCGCACGCTGCCGATGCGCCGGGTGATCGCCGCGCCGGAGCGGCTGACCGCCAGAAGCGTGGTGCCGTGTCGCCCGGCGAGGTCGGCCCCCGCCGCGGTGGTGCCGACGAGGGCCGAGCCGTCCGGGATCACCGCCTCGATCACCGTCGCCTCGCCGCCGGCGGGCAGCGTGCCGACGAGCGTGAGCTTGGCCCGCGCCACCAGGCGCTCCAGATCCTCGGGCTCGCCGTCGAGGAGCAGGACGTCGCCGGCGGCAAGCCGCCAGTCCGGACCCGGCACGAAGCGGCGGAAGCGCTCGCGGATCACTGTCGCCACCGTCACGTCGCCGTCGCCCAAGGCCTCGAGCTCGCCCACCGTGGCGCCGACGAGGGGAGAGTCCTCGGGCAGGCAGGCTTCCGTCGTGTAGGCCTCGATCCGGAACGAGGCGGCGAGCGAGCCCGCCGGGCGCCGGTCCCGCGGCAGCAGCCGGTAGCCGACCGTCAGGAAGGCGAGGCCCGCCACCGCGAGGCCCAGGCCGACGGGCGTGAAGTCGAACATGCCGAAGGGCTGGCCGGTGATGTCGGCCCGCACCTTGGAGACGATGATGTTGGTCGAGGTGCCGACGAGCGTGACGAGGCCGCCGATCAGCGAGGCGAAGGACATCGGCATCAGAAGGAGCGAGGCCGGCGTGCCGGTCTTGCGCCCGAGCTGGAGCGCCACCGGCATGAAGATCGCGAGCGCGCCGATGTTCTTGGTGAAGACCGACAGGCCCATCACGGCGCCGGCCAGCGCCGGCACCTGCCGGCTGGGCTTTCGCAGGTAGGGCAGGAGCGGGCGCATCGCGTTCTCGACGACGCCCGAGCGCGACACCGCCGACGAGATGACGAGCGCGCTCGCCACGATGATCACCACGTCGTCGGCGAAGCCGTCGAAGGCCTTGGAGGCCGGCACCAGCCCCAGCGCCACCCCGGCGACCAGCGAGAGCAGCGCCACGAGGTCGTAGGGCAGCCGGCCCCAGATGAAGAGCAGGACGGTGACGCCGATGAGGCCGAAGGCGAGGCCCTGGTCGAGGGTCATGCGCCGGCCTGCCGGTCGGACGATCGGGGGCGTGTCATGCCGGGTGGGTGATCCTGCTGCGGGGTATCGAGCCCCCCTAGATTGGGTGGCGGGCGGCCGCGCCCAGGGCGGCGGGGCGAAGAGTTTGCGTGGGACGGTGCCTTCTCGCCCCCGTCGCGAGCGGATAGGCTCCCGGGGGCAGCCGGGAAGCGCCACAGGGGAGCGCGCCATGGAAGACCGCGTCCGTCGCCACCACGGGCTCACCGTCTCCGAATTCGACCGCTTCGTCGATGCGCAGCGGGACGAGAGCGACTGGGAGCTGGTCGACGGTGAGGTCGTCATGATGACGAACCCGACAGAGAACCACGAGCAGATCGCCGGCAATATCGGCGCGCCGCTGAAGCTCGCCATGGACGCTGCCGGCTGCCGCAGCTACCAGGGCGGGATGCGGGTGCAGCGCGACGAGGACGGCCGCGGCCGGGACAAGCCGAAGCCCGACATCGTCGTACGATGCGGACCGCGCCAGAACCGCACCTTCGTCACCGACCCGCTCGTCATCGTCGAGGTGCTGTCGCCGAGCACCATGGACCGCGATCGCGGGCCCAAGCTGTCCTTCTACAAGTCGTTGCCGACGCTCCGGCACATCGTCCTTGCCTACCAGGACCAGATGCGGGTGGAGCATTACCGGCGCGAGGCGGATGGCTGGGTCTGCGACGTCCTCACCGCGCCGGACGACGTCCTGCGGCTCGAGGCCGTGGATTTCGCGATCGATCTCGGGCGGATCTCTTTCGACGTGCCGGTCCTGCGCCCGATCGTCGGCGGCTGATCCCGCCGCGGAGCCCGGCGCATCGCCGCACGTTGGTGCGGGACCGCCCGTCACGGACCCGCCCCGCATGAGCTTCGCCTTCCTCACCCGCGCCTTCGGGCGCGACGACCCGGCCGGGGAGGTCGAGGAGCCGGGGACCGCCCCGGCCCGGGCCTCGCGGCGCGACCGGCGGGCGGGGCGGGCGGACGCGGTGGTGACCGAGGCGCTGGGCCAGAAGGTGCTGCACGCCTTCCTGCAGAACCGCCACCAGACCCTGGTGCCGCTCACCCTCAACCTCCGGGTGCTGGAGCCGGCCCAGCGCGACCTCGTGATCCAGGCGATGGCGGCGGCGTTCCTGGCGCAGGGGCGCCGGCAGGACCCTGCCCCGGTGCGCGACGCGCTCGCCCGGATCAGTGCCGCGGAGGCCGAGCGCCAGCGCCTCGACAAGGCGCTCGCCGCGCCGCTGGCGCTCGGCGACCTCCTCGACGCGATCCTCGATGCCGATCTCGGCGCCTACGCGTACGTCGCCTCGCTGCTCGCCGTCGATCAGCGCCGCCGGGTCAACCAGCTCTATCTCGCCTACCTGGCCGAGCGCCTGGGACTGGCGGAGGACGTGGTGTCGAGCCTGCACCGGCGCTACCGGGTATAATACTGCGGCCTCACGACTGTCCCGCGGGGCTTCTCCTGCGGGCGGCCGGGCGCTAACCTGTCGGAATCGTCGCGCCAACCGATCCCGAGCGTTCCCGAGTTCCATGCCCCGCAGCCGCCCCGGCGCCCAGCCCCGCGACGAGCCGCATCCGACGGACGCGCCGTTTTCCCCCGGGCCGGCCGCCGGCCTCGCTTCCTCGGGGTTCGCCTCCACCGGCCTCGCTTCGACGGGGCTCGGGGCCCGGTCCCGCGCTGCGCCGCTCTCGGCCGATGCGCGGCTGCTCGCCATCGCGGCGGACCACCTGCGCCGGCTCGGTCACCGGCAGGTCACGGTGGTGGGGGTCGCCGCCGAGGCGGGCATGACGCATGCCAACGTCTACCGCTACTTCCCGTCGAAGACCGCCCTCGTCGATGCGGTGGCGGGCCGCTGGCTGCGGGAGGTCGAGGCCGAGCTCGGCGCCATCGCGGACGCGCCCGACCCCGCCGACGACAAGCTCGAACGCTTGCTGCTGGCGCTCGCCTCGATGCAGCGCGAGGTGCTGGCGCGCGATCCGCACCTCTTCGCCGTCCACCGCGACGCCACCGTCGAGTCCCGGCCGATCGCCCGGCGCCACCGCGGCCGCCTGCGCCAGCTCGTCGAGCGGGTGATCGAGGAGGGGATGAATGCCGGCACCTTCTCGCTGCGCGACCGCGAGCGCGGCATCGCCTTCATCTTCGACACCAGCCACCGCTTCCTGCACCCGGTCTCGATCCAGCTCGACGCCGAGGTGCCCCGGGACCTGATCGAGGCCCGTCTCGGGGCGATCATCCGGGCGATGCTGCGCATCCTGCGCCTCGGCACGCTCTAGACGCGCTGACAAAGCGGCCGGAATGTAACGATCGCCCGGACGCCGTCGTATCGCATTGCAAAAAAACGCGAATCCGCATCGTGTGACGCGCTGCAGGCGTCATCGCGGCCGTGGCTGCGGGCCCTGCGCCGGGCCCTCGGGTTGTCGGCTCCGGCTTTTTTCGCCAAAGAGGCACCCGCCGGCGCGGGCTCCTCGCGAGCGGACCCCGGCCCACGACGGTTCCATCACACCGCGAAGGATCGGTTCTGACATGGCACGCAAGAAGATCGCGCTCATCGGCGCTGGACAGATCGGCGGCACGCTCGCGCACCTCGCCGGCCTCAAGGAGCTGGGCGACGTCGTGCTGTTCGACATCGCCGACGGCGTGCCGCAGGGCAAGGGCCTCGACATCGCCGAGTCGGCCCCGGTCGACGGCTTCGACGCCAAGTACTCGGGCGCGAGCGATTACAGCGCCATCGCCGGGGCCGACGTGGTGATCGTCACCGCCGGCGTGCCGCGCAAGCCCGGCATGAGCCGCGACGACCTGATCGGCATCAACCTGAAGGTGATGGAAGCGGTCGGCACCGGCATCAAGACCCATGCCCCGAACGCCTTCGTGATCTGCATCACCAACCCGCTCGACGCGATGGTGTGGGCGCTCCAGAAGTTCTCCGGCCTCGACCCGAAGAAGATCGTCGGCATGGCCGGCGTGCTCGACTCGGCCCGCTTCCGCCACTTCCTGGCCGAGGAGTTCCAGGTCTCGGTCGAGGACGTCACCGCCTTCGTGCTCGGCGGCCACGGCGACGACATGGTGCCGCTGGTGCGCTACTCGACGGTGGCCGGCGTGCCGCTGCCCGACCTCGTCAAGCTGGGCTGGACCACCCAGGAGAAGCTCGACGCCATGGTCGAGCGGACCCGTAAAGGGGGCGGCGAGATCGTCAACCTGCTCAAGACCGGCTCGGCCTTCTACGCGCCGGCGGCCTCCGCCATCGCGATGGCCGAGAGCTACCTCAAGGACAAGAAGCGGGTCCTGCCCTGCGCGGCCCACCTCACCGGCCAGTACGGCGTCGACGGCCTGTTCATCGGCGTGCCGATCGTGATCGGCGAGAACGGCGTCGAGCGCATCGTCGAGGTCGAGTTCTCCGGGGAGGAGAAGGCGATGTTCGAGAAGTCGGTCAATTCCGTGAAGGGCCTGGTCGAGGCCTGCAAGGGCATCAACGGCGCGCTGGCGTAACCGCCCGACCGGCGGCGCGGGGGAACCCTGCGCCGCCTCTGCACGCACGCCCCGCCTGACTTTCAGAAAGCTTGTCGCCCCATGAACATCCACGAGTATCAAGCCAAGGCCGTCCTCAAGGAGTTCGGCCTGCCGGTCTCGAACGGCCGCGCCATCTTCAAGGCCTCCGAGGCCGAGGCCGCCGCCAAGGAGCTCGGCGGCCCGCTCTGGGTCGTGAAGTCCCAGATCCACGCCGGCGGGCGCGGCAAGGGCAAGTTCAAGGAGGCCGAGGCCGGCGAGAAGGGCGGCGTGCGCCTCGCCAAGTCGGTCGAGGAGGTCAAGGCCTTCTCCGAGCAGATGCTCGGCCGCACCCTCGTGACGGTGCAGACCGGCGAGGCCGGCAAGCAGGTCAACCGCCTCTACATCGAGGACGGCTCGGACATCGAGACCGAGTTCTACCTGTCGATGCTCGTCGACCGCGAGACCGGCAAGGTCGCCTTCGTGGTCTCGACCGAGGGCGGCATGGACATCGAGCAGGTCGCCCACGACACGCCCGAGAAGATCATCACCTTCTCGGTCGACCCGGCCACCGGCGTGCTGCCGCACCACGGCCGCGCGGTCGCCAAGGCGCTCGGGCTGACCGGCCCGCTCGCCAAGGAGGCGGAGGATCTGACCACCAAGCTCTACCGGGCGTTCACCGCCAAGGACATGAGCATGCTGGAGATCAACCCGCTCATCGTCACCACGGACGGGCACCTGAAGTGCCTGGACGCCAAGATCTCGTTCGATTCGAACAGCCTCTACCGCCACCCGGAGATCGTGCAGCTGCGCGACATCACCGAGGAGGACGAGAAGGAGATCGAGGCCTCGAAGTACGACCTGGCCTACATCGCGCTCGATGGCACCATCGGCTGCATGGTGAACGGCGCGGGTCTGGCCATGGCGACCCTCGACATCATCAAGCTCTACGGCGAGGAGCCGGCGAACTTCCTCGATGTCGGCGGCGGCGCCTCGGAGGAGAAGGTCACCGCGGCCTTCAAGATCATCACCGCCGACCCGAACGTGAAGGGCATCCTCGTCAACATCTTCGGCGGCATCATGAAGTGCGACGTGATCGCCAACGGGGTGATCGCGGCCGTCAAGGCGGTGGGCCTGCAGGTCCCGCTGGTGGTGCGCCTCGAGGGCACCAACGTCGAGAAGGGCAAGGAGATCATCCGCTCCTCGGGCCTCAACGTGATCCCGGCCGACGACCTCGACGACGCCGCCCAGAAGATCGTCGCGGCGGTCCGCAAGGGCTGAGGAGGGCGGGGCGCCCGCGCGGGTGCCCTTCTCGTGAGCGGAGCCCGGGCGACCGGGTTCCCCGTCAGCGCAGCTTTCTCAGAGGCGGTGCACCGCGCTCGGTCGCCTTGAGCCGCACCGCCCATCCCCGAATGCAGATCTCCGGAGATCGCACGTGTCCATCCTCATCGACAAGAACACCAAGGTCATCTGCCAGGGCTTCACCGGCAAGAACGGGACCTTCCACTCCGAGCAGGCGATCGCCTACGGCACCAAGATGGTCGGCGGCACCTCGCCGGGGAAGGGCGGCGCGACCCATCTCGGCCTGCCGGTGTTCGACACCGTGAAGGAAGCCCGCCACGCCACCGGCGCCGACGCCTCGGTGGTCTACGTGCCGCCGCCGGGCGCCGCCGACGCGATCTGCGAGGCGATCGACGCCGAGATCCCGCTGATCGTCTGCATCACCGAGGGCATCCCGGTCCTCGACATGGTGCGCGTCAAGCGCTCGCTCGAAGGCTCGAAGTCGCGCCTCATCGGCCCGAACTGCCCCGGCATCGTGACGGCCGGCGAGTCGAAGATCGGCATCATGCCGGCCAACATCTTCCGTCCGGGCTCGGTCGGCATCGTGTCGCGCTCCGGCACCCTGACCTACGAGGCGGTGTTCCAGACCACCAACGAGGGCCTCGGCCAGACCACCGCGGTCGGCATCGGCGGCGACCCGGTCAAGGGCACCGAGTTCATCGCCATGCTGGAACTGTTCCTCGCCGACGACAAGACCGAGTCGATCGTGATGATCGGCGAGATCGGCGGCTCGGCCGAGGAAGAGGCGGCGCAGTTCATCAAGGATGAGGCCAAGCGCGGCCGCAAGAAGCCGATGGTCGGCTTCATCGCCGGCCGTACCGCCCCTCCCGGCCGCCGCATGGGGCACGCCGGCGCGATCATCTCGGGCGGCAAGGGCGGCGCCGAGGACAAGATCGCCGCGATGGAGGAGGCCGGCATCCGCGTCTCGCCGTCGCCGGCCCGCCTCGGCAAGACCCTGGTCGAGGTCCTGAAGGGCTGATTGCCCGTCGGACCCTCGCCCTTAGCCACGCGCATGGCAGGCGTGGCGTGCGGAATCACGGTTCCGCACCCACATCGCAAGCAAACGTCAACTCTCTCGAGTGCGTAAGACATCCTGGCGCCCGGACAACCCGGGCGCCTCCACCGTCGATGGAATGCCATTCTCCCGCCCCAACTGGGTCCGAGAAGCCGGCGCATTGATCGACCAGCGCGGATAGACAGATCGCCATGGCACGCCAGGACGCGAACGACGCCCTCCTCGGAACCTCGTTCCTCTACGGAGGCAACGCCGACTACATCGAGGAGCTCTACGCGACCTACACCCGGGATCCCAACGCGGTCGATCCCGAGTGGCGCAGCTTCTTCTCCGGTCTCAAGGAGGAGAGCGCGATCGTGGTCAAGAACGCGGAAGGCGCGTCCTGGACCAAGCCGAACTGGCCGCTCGCCGCCAACGGCGAGATCGTCTCGGCGCTCGACGGCAACTGGGCCCAGGTCGAGAAGGCGGTCGGCGAGAAGATCAAGGCGAAGCAGGAGGCCAAGGGCCAGCCCGTCTCGCCGGCCGACGTGCAGCAGGCCACCAAGGATTCGGTCCGCGCGATCATGCTGATCCGCGCCTACCGCATGCGCGGCCACCTCCATGCCAAGCTCGATCCGCTGGGCCTCCAGCCGCGCGGCGACCACGAGGAGCTGCATCCGCAGCATTACGGCTTCGCCGAATCCGATTGGGACCGCCCGATCTTCCTCGACAACGTGCTCGGCCTCGAATTCGGCACCATCCGGGAGATCGTCGCGATCCTGGAGCGGACCTACTGCCAGACGCTCGGCGTCGAGTTCATGCACATCTCCGATCCGGAGGAGAAGGCCTGGATCCAGGAGCGCATCGAGGGCAAGGACAAGGAGATCTCGTTCACCGAGCAGGGCCGGCGGGCGATCCTCAACAAGATGATCGAGGCCGAGGGCTTCGAGAAGTTCTTGGACCTGAAGTACACCGGCACCAAGCGCTTCGGCCTCGACGGCTCGGAGGCGATGGTCCCGGCGCTCGAGCAGATCATCAAGCGCGGCGGCGCGCTCGGCGTCACCGACATCGTGCTGGGCATGGCCCATCGCGGCCGCCTCAACGTGCTCGCCAACGTGATGTCGAAGCCCTTCCGGGCGATCTTCCACGAGTTCAAGGGCGGCTCGTCGTCGCCGGCCGAGGTCGAGGGCTCGGGTGACGTGAAGTACCACCTCGGCGCTTCGAGCGACCGGGCCTTCGACGGCAACACCGTCCACCTCTCGCTGACCGCCAACCCGTCGCACCTCGAGATCGTCGATCCGGTGGTGCTCGGCAAGGTGCGCGCCAAGCAGGACCAGACCGGCGACGAGCAGCGCACCACCGTGTTGCCGCTCCTCATCCACGGCGACGCCGCCTTCGCCGGCCAGGGCGTGGTGGCGGAGTGCTTCGGCCTGTCGGGCCTGAAGGGCCACCGCACCGGCGGCTCGATCCACTTCATCATCAACAACCAGATCGGCTTCACCACCGATCCGCGCTTCTCGCGCTCCTCGCCCTACCCGTCCGACGTGGCGAAGATGGTCGAGGCGCCGATCTTCCACTGCAACGGCGACGACCCCGAGGCCGTCACCTTCGCGGCCAAGATCGCCACCGAGTACCGGCAGAAGTTCCACAAGCCTGTCGTGATCGACATGCTCTGCTACCGCCGCTTCGGCCACAACGAGGGCGACGAGCCCGCGTTCACCCAGCCGAAGATGTACCAGATCATCCGCAAGCACCCCTCGACGCTCGAGACCTACGGCAAGAAGCTGACCGAGAGCGGCGTGGTGAGCGAGAAGGAACTGGAGGACCGCAAGGCCGAGTTCCGCGCCACCCTCGACAGCGAGTTCGACATCGCCACCGCCTACAAGGCCAACAAAGCCGACTGGCTGGACGGCCGCTGGTCGGGCCTGAAGGCGGTGCGCGAGGACGAGGACGACCCGCGCCGCGGCCGCACCGGCGTGCCGGCCGATACCCTGCGGGAGATCGGGACGGCCATCACCACCGTGCCGCAGGACTTCCACCTGCACCGCACCATCCGGCGCTTCCTCGACAACCGCGCCAAGGCGATCGAGACCGGCGAGGGCCTGGACTGGGCTACCGCCGAGGCGCTGGCCTTCGGCTCGCTCCTCACGGAGGGCCACCGGGTCCGCCTGTCGGGCCAGGACGTCGAGCGCGGCACCTTCTCGCAGCGCCACTCGGTGGTGATCGACCAGGAGAACGAGGAGCGCTACACGCCCCTCAACCACATCAAGGACGGCCAGAGCCGCTACGAGGTCATCAACTCGATGCTCTCGGAGGAGGCGGTGCTCGGCTTCGAGTACGGCTACTCGCTCGCCGAGCCGAACTCCCTGGTGCTGTGGGAGGCGCAGTTCGGCGACTTCGCCAACGGCGCGCAGGTCGTGGTCGACCAGTTCATCTCGTCCGGCGAGCGCAAGTGGCTGCGCATGTCGGGCCTGGTGATGCTCCTGCCCCACGGCTACGAGGGCCAGGGCCCGGAGCATTCCTCGGCCCGCCTGGAGCGCTATCTCCAGATGTGCGCCGAGGACAACATGCAGGTCGCCAACTGCACGACGCCCTCGAACTACTTCCACATCCTGCGTCGCCAGCTGAAGCGGGACTTCCGCAAGCCGCTGGTGCTGATGACCCCGAAGTCGCTCCTGCGCCACAAGCGGGCGGTCTCGGCCCTCTCGGACATCGCCGAGGGCTCGACCTTCCACCGCGTGCTGTGGGACGACGCCGAGAAGGCGCAGGACGGCGTGAAGCTGTCGAAGGACGACAAGGTCCGGCGCGTGGTGCTCTGCTCGGGCAAGGTCTATTACGACCTGTTCGAGGAGCGCGAGAAGCGCGGCATCTCCGACGTGTACCTGATGCGCGTCGAGCAGCTCTACCCGTTCCCGCTGAAGTCGCTCGCCACCGAGATCTCGCGCTTCCGCAACGCCGAGGTGGTGTGGTGCCAGGAGGAGCCCAAGAACATGGGCTCGTGGGCCTTCGTCGAGCCCTACCTCGAATGGGTGCTCAACCAGGCCGGCTCCGCCTCCAAGCGCCCGCGCTACGTCGGCCGTCCGGCCTCGGCCTCGACCGCCGTCGGCCTGATGTCGAAGCACCTCGACCAGCTCCAGGCCTTCCTCAACGAGGCCCTGGCGGTCTGATCCGAGGTTACCTCCCACGTCGCCGGCGCCCCGCGAGGGGCGCCGCCTAAAAATTTTTCCGGGCGCATCCCCACCGCCCCAACCCTGACGGAAGACATGGCCACCGAAATCCGCGTCCCGACGCTCGGCGAGTCCGTGAGCGAGGCCACGATCGGCCGCTGGTTCAAGAAGCCCGGCGACACCGTGAAGGCCGACGAGCCGCTGGTCGAGCTCGAGACCGACAAGGTCACCCTCGAGGTCAACGCCCCGGCTGCCGGCCAGCTCGGCGAGATCGTCGCCAAGGACGGCGAGACGGTCGAGCCCGGCGCGCTCCTCGGCTCGATCGTCGAGGGCGGCGCCTCCGCCGGCAACGGCGCGGCCGCTCCGAAGGCGGAAGCCCCCAAGGCCGAGGCTCCGAAGGCCGAGGCTCCGAAGGCCGCCGCCGAGGCGCCCGCCAAGTCGTCCTCCGCCTCCTACGGCAGCCACGGCGACGCCGCTCCGAAGGGTCATTCGGCCGGCGACAACGGCCCGGCCGTCGCGCGTCTCGCCCAGGAATCCGGCGTCGATCCGTCGTCGGTGAAGGGCAGCGGCAAGGACGGCCGCGTCACCAAGGGCGACATGCTCTCGGCGATCTCGTCGGGCGCCTCCGCGCCCGCCCCGGCGGCCCCGCAGATGGCCCGCGCCCCGTCCGCCCCGGACGATGCCTCCCGCGAGGAGCGGGTGCGCATGACCAAGCTGCGCCAGACCATCGCCCGGCGCCTCAAGGACGCGCAGAACACCGCCGCGATGCTGACGACGTTCAACGACGTCGACATGGGCGCGGTGATGGCCCTGCGCCAGCAGTACAAGGACGTGTTCGAGAAGAAGCACGGCGCCAAGCTCGGCTTCATGGGCTTCTTCACCAAGGCGGTGATCGGCGCCCTGAAGGACGTGCCGGCGGTGAACGCCGAGATCGACGGCCAGGACATCGTCTACAAGAACTACTACCACGTCGGCATCGCGGTGGGCACCGACAAGGGCCTGGTCGTGCCGGTGGTGCGCGACGCCGACCAGCTGTCGATCTCGGGCATCGAGAAGGCCATCACCGGCTTCGGCCGCAAGGCCCGCGACGGCAAGCTGTCGATCGAGGACATGCAGGGCGGCACGTTCACGATCACCAACGGCGGCATCTACGGCTCGCTGATGTCGACCCCGATCCTCAACGCGCCGCAATCGGGCATCCTCGGCATGCACCGCATCGAGGAGCGCCCGGTCGTGCGCAACGGCAAGATCGAGGCGCGGCCGATGATGTACCTCGCCCTGTCCTACGATCACCGGATCGTCGACGGGAAGGAGGCCGTGACCTTCCTGGTGCGGGTCAAGGAGGCCCTGGAGGACCCGGCGCGCCTCGTGCTCGACCTCTGAGGCAAGACAAACGGCCTCTCCCCCTGGGAGAGGCCACGCCGGGATAAGATCAGGGCGCGGGATCCCCTCTCCCGTGTGGGAGAGGGGTAGGGGTGAGGGTGCTACGGTTCTGAGTAAAACTCCAACCGTCCCGCTGCCAGCACCACGCTCGGTGATTCAGACTGAAGCGTGTCACCCTCACCCCTACCCCTCTCCCACACGGGAGAGGGGATCCCGCGCCTTTTTCTTCCCCGTGAAGTTCCGCGGACAGCCTGCCCGTCCGAGGGTGGAAGTCTCTCGTCATCAGGGAGCACGGCTATGACGGACAAGGTCCTGGTGGTCACCGGCGGCAGCCGCGGCATCGGTCGCGCCGTTGCCTTGCGCGCCGCGCGGGCCGGTTGGCGCGTCTGCTTCTCCTACGTCGCCGCCAAGGACGCCGCCGAGTCCCTGGTGCGGGAGATCGAAGCGGCGGGCGGGACGGCGCTCGCCGTCCGCAGCGACGTCGCGGTCGAGGCCGACATCCCGGCCCTGTTCCAGGCGGCCGACGGCCTGGGGCCGCTCGGCGGCCTCGTCAACAATGCGGGCGTCGTCGACCACGCGGCCCGGGTCGACGAGATGACCTTCGCGCGCCTGGACCGCATGATGACCACCAACGTCATCGGCCCGTTCCTGTGCGCCGGTGAGGCGGTGCGGCGGATGTCGACCCGCCACGGCGGGCAGGGCGGCGTCATCGTCAACGTCTCGTCGGTCGCGGCGCGCCTCGGCGCACCGAACCAGTACGTCGACTACGCGGCCTCGAAGGGGGCCATCGACACCCTCACCACGGGCCTCGCCGGCGAGGTCGCCGGTGAGGGCATCCGCGTGAACGGCGTGGCCCCCGGCCTGATCGAGACCGAGATCCATGCCAGCGGCGGCCAGCCCGACCGGCTGGCGCGGCTCGGTCCCACGGTGCCGATGAAGCGCGCCGGCACCGCCGACGAGATCGCCGCGGCGGTGCTGTGGCTCCTCTCCGACGAGGCCTCCTACGCTACCGGCGCGACCCTGACGATCTCGGGCGGCCGCTAGCCGTCCTTCCACCTGCCCATCATCGCAGCGGCGGCGCTCCTTCGGCCGGCCGCTCCCAACCTCGCGAGTTCCGCATGCCCTCCTACGATCTCGTCGTCATCGGCACCGGCCCCGGCGGCTACGTCTGCGCCCTGCGCGCCGCCCAGCTCGGCCTGAAGACCGCCGTGGTCGAGAAGCGCCCGGCCCATGGCGGCACCTGCCTCAATGTCGGCTGCATCCCCTCGAAGGCCCTGCTGCACGCCTCCGAGGCGTTCGAGGAGGCGACCAAGCACTTCCCGGTGCTGGGCATCACCGTCGGCGAGCCGAAGCTCGACCTGGCCAAGATGATGGCGTTCAAGCAGGACGGCGTCGACGGCAACACCAAGGGCGTCGCGTTCCTGCTCAAGAAGAACGGCATCGACGCCTTCCAGGGCACCGGGCGGCTCGCCGGCGCCGGCCGGGTCGAGGTCAAGTCGGAGGACGGCGGCAACCAGATCCTCGAGGCCAAGAACGTCGTGATCGCGACGGGCTCGGATGTCGCCAACCTGCCGGGCGTCACCATCGACGAGGAGGTCGTAGTCTCCTCGACCGGCGCCCTCGACCTGACCAAGGTCCCGGGCAAGCTCGTCGTCATCGGCGCCGGCGTCATCGGCCTCGAACTCGGCTCGGTCTGGCGGCGTCTGGGCGCCGAGGTGACCGTCGTCGAGTATCTCGACCGGATCCTGCCGGGCATGGACGGCGAGGTCGGCAAGCAGTTCCAGCGCATCCTCGCCAAGCAGGGCATCACGTTCCGCCTGTCGCAGAAGGTCACCGGCGTCGAGCGCACCGGTGAGGGCGCCAAGGTCACGGTCGAGCCGGCCGCGGGCGGCGCCGCGGAGGTGCTGGAGGCCGACGTCGTGCTCGTCGCCATCGGCCGGACGCCCTACACCGCCGGCCTCGGCCTCGACACGGTCGGCGTCCAGCTCGACAACAAGGGCCGGATCCAGACCGACGACCGCTACGCCACCAACGTCACCGGCATCTACGCCATCGGCGACGTGATCGCCGGCCCGATGCTCGCCCACAAGGCCGAGGACGAGGGCGTCGCGGTGGCGGAGATCCTGGCCGGCAAGGCCGGCCACGTGAATTACGGCGTGATCCCGAACGTGGTCTACACCACGCCGGAGGTCGCCTCGGTCGGCAAGTCCGAGGAGGAGCTGAAGAAGGACGGGATCGCCTACAACATCGGCAAGTTCCCGTTCACCGCCAACGGTCGCGCCAAGGTGAACCACACCACCGACGGCTTCGTGAAGGTGCTGGCCGACGCGTCGACCGACCGGGTGCTCGGCGTCCACATCGTCGGGCCCGATGCCGGCAACCTCATCATGGAGGTCGCGGTGGCGATGGAGTTCGGTGCTTCGTCCGAGGACATCGCCCGCACCTGCCACGCCCATCCGACCCTGACCGAGGCGGTGAAGGAAGCCGCGCTGGCGGTGGAGAAGCGCGCGCTGCACATGTGAGCATGGGCTTCCTCTCGGAGGCTCGCGCGGGTGAACTCTCCCCCCTCTGCGGGGGAGGGTAGCGAACGAAGCGAGCCGGGAGAGGGGAGCCACGCTTCCGGAGAGGTCACGACCTCGATGACGTGCGCCTTGTCCTGAAGCGTCGCGCTGCCCCTCTCCCGGCCCCTGCTGACGCAGGGGCCACCCTCCCCCGCAAAGGGGGGAGGGTTGGGCGGCAGGATCGGTATCGTCTGTTCCAGACTACCAAAGAAAAGCCGGAGGACATGCCACGATGGACGATGCGGCAAGACACGCGACTTCCCCGTCCGTCGTCGTGGTGATGGGCGTCTCCGGCTCCGGCAAGACCACGGTGGCGAGCCTGCTCGCCGGCCGGCTCGGCTGGGAGTTCGAGGACGGGGACGATTTCCACCCCGCCGCCAATGTCGAGAAGATGCAGTCCGGCTCGCCGCTCACCGACGAGGACCGCTGGCCCTGGCTCGCCGCGATCGCGGCCTGGATCGACAAGGTTCGGGCGGAAGGGCGGCATGGGGTCGTGACCTGCTCGGGCCTCAAGCGGGCCTATCGCGACGTGCTGGTGGGCGGACGGCCGGATGTGCGCCTCGTCTACCTCAAGGGCGACCGGGAGCTGATCGGCCGGCGCATGGCCGCCCGCCACGGCCACTTCATGCCCACGAGCCTGCTCGACAGCCAGTTCCGCACGCTCGAAGAGCCGGTGCCCGACGAGAACCCCCTGGTGGTCTCGGTCGGTGCCACCCCGCAGGCGATCGTCGCCGAGATCGTCGGGACCCTGAGAGGCCCGACGCCGGGCGCCTGACCGAAAGAATTCGAGCGGAAATCTTATCATCGAGCAATCGGGATCAGGATTCCTTCACGTCTGGTTTTTGACAGTGCGGGGTGCCCGTGCCATCGCCAGGGCATGCTGGACAATACCCATGCCCGGTAATGCGGACCCCTCGCACGACACACCTTTCCCCGGCGGGGGCGAGATGGGCGCGCGCCTGCGCGCCCGCGACTGGGCGGCGACCCCGCTCGGGCCGGTCTCGGGCTGGCCGCCCTCGCTGACCACGGCGGTGCGGATCATGCTCGGCTCCCGCTTCGCCATGTGGATGGCGTGGGGCCCGGAACTGACCTTCTTCTGCAACGACGCCTACAAGCCCACCCTCGGCGTCAAGGAAGCCTGGGCCCTCGGCGCACGATCGGACGTGGTCTGGGCCGAGATCTGGCCCGATATCGGACCCCGCATCGCCCAGGTGCTGAGCACCGGCCAGGCGACCTGGGACGAGGACCTGCTGCTGTTCCTCGAACGGCGCGGCTTCACCGAGGAAAGCTATCACACCTTCTCGTACAGTCCGCTCGCCGACGATTCCGGCGCCGTCACCGGCATGCTCTGCGTCGTCTCCGAGGAGACCGAGCGCGTCATCGGCGAGCGGCGCCTGCGTGCCCTGCGCGATCTCGGCGCCGGCATGGCGGCGGCCCGCACCGTGCCGCAGGTCGGCGCCGTCGCCTCCGGCTGCCTGGGAGACGACGGGACGGGCGAGGTCACCCGCGACCTGCCGGTGGCGCTCGCCTATCTCGCCGGCGACGGGACGTCGGGGCCGGCCCTCCTCGCCCGGATGGGCCTCGGGCCGGAGCATCCGGCGGTCGCGCGGGCCGACGAAGCCGCGGAGGCGGCGCTGGCGCTCCTCGATCGCACCGGCGGGGAACCGGTGCCGGTCGCCGCGCTCGGTCCCCTCTTCGCCGGCTGGCCGGCCGGTTCCTGGAACCGGGCCCCGACCCACGCCCTGGTGCTGCCCATCGCCCGGCAGGGGCAGAGCCGCCCGGCCGGGGTGTTCCTCGCCGGGCTCAACCCCTGCCGGCCCCTCGACGAGGCCTATCGCGGCTTCCTCGCGCTGTTCGTCGGCCAGATCGCCACGGGGCTCGCCACCGCCACCGCCTACGAGGCCGAGCGGCGGCGCGCCGAGGCCTTCGCCGCGCTCGACCGGCAGAAGACCGAGTTCTTCTCCAACGTCAGCCACGAGTTCCGCACGCCGCTCACCCTGATGCTCGGGCCGCTGAGCGAGGTCCTGGATTCCGCGCCCGCGACCCTCGACCCGGACACCCGCCGGCTGGTGGCGCTGGCCCACCGCAACGGCCAGCGTCTCCTCAAGCTCGTCAACGCGCTCCTCGACTTCTCGCGTATCGAGGCCGGCCGCGCCCAGGCCGCCTTCGAGCCCCTCGACCTCGCCCGGCTGACCGCGGACCTCGCCTCGAGCTTCCGCTCGGCCACCGACAAGGCCGGCCTCGTCCTCGACGTCGATTGCCCGGACCTGCCGGGGCCGCCCGCGGCCGAGCCGGCCTTCGTCGACCCGGAGATGTGGGAGAAGGTCGTCCTCAACCTCGTCTCCAACGCCTTCAAGTTCACGCTTCAAGGCCGCATCGCCGTGCGGCTGCGGGCGGAGGGCGGGCGGGCTCTGCTGACCGTGGCGGATACCGGCCTCGGCATCCCGGAGACCGAGCTGCCGCGGCTGTTCGAGCGGTTCCACCGGGTCGAGGGCGCACAGGGGCGCAGCGTCGAGGGGTCCGGCATCGGCCTCGCCCTGGTGCAGGAGCTCGTCCGGCTGCATGGCGGCACGGTCGGGGTCGAGAGCCGTCCGGGGGAGGGCAGCACCTTCACGGTGAGCCTGCCGCTCGGCTCCGCCCATCTCCCGCCGGACCGGGTGCGGGCCGTCCGGGTCGCCGCCTCGACCGCCACCCGCTCGCACGTCTTCGTGGAGGAGGCGACGCGCTGGCTCGGTGACGAGACCGGACCCGATCTCGATGCGGCGCCGCGCCCGGCCGTGCCCGGCCTGACCGGCCGGGTGCTGCTCGCCGACGACAACACCGACATGCGCGCCTATGTCCGGCGCCTCCTCGGGGATGCCGGCCATGCGGTCGAGGCGGTGGGCGACGGGCACGCGGCGCTGAGCGCGGCCCGCCGCCACGCGCCCGATCTCGTTCTCTCCGACGTGATGATGCCGGGCCTCGACGGGTTCGGGCTGCTCGCCGCACTCCGGGCCGATCCGGGTTTGCGGGGCATCCCGGTGATTCTGCTCTCGGCCCGGGCCGGCGAGGAGGCGCGGATCGAGGGCCTGGGCGCGGGGGCCGACGACTACCTCGTCAAGCCGTTCTCGTCCCGCGAGCTGCTGGCCCGGGTCGAGACCAACCTGCGCCTCGCCCGGGTCCAGCGCGAGGCCGCGGACGCCCTGCGGCGGGTCAACGAGACCCTGGAGGCCGAGGTCGCCGAGCGCACCCGCGAGCGCGACCGGATGTGGCGCCTGTCGAAGGACGTGATGCTCGTCGCGCGCTTCGACGGCACCGTCACCGCCGTCAACCCGGCTTGGCGCACGGTGCTCGGCTGGGAGGCCGAGGCGGTGGTCGGTCGCTCCTTCCTCGATCTCGTCCATCCCGAGGACCGGGCGCGCACCGCCGCGGAGGCGCAACGCCTGGAAAGCGGGCAGACGACGCGGCTGTTCGAGAACCGCTACCGCCACGCCGACGGCTCCTACCGTACCCTGTCCTGGACCGCGGCGCCGGGCGAGGAGCACCTCCACGCCGTCGGGCGCGACGTCACCGAGCAGCGCGAACTGGAGGATGCCTTCCGCCAGGCCCAGAAGATGGAGGCGGTGGGCCAGCTGACGGGGGGCATCGCCCACGACTTCAACAACCTGCTCACCGGCATCGTCGGCTCCCTCGACCTGCTCTCGACCCGGCTGGCGCAGGGGCGCACCGACGTCGCCGAGCGCTACATCGCCACCGCGCTCGCCTCGGCCCAGCGTGCCGCCGCGCTGACCCACCGGCTGCTGGCTTTCGCCCGGCGCCAGCCCCTCGATCCGCGCCCGGTGGATGCCAACGCCCTGGTCGTCTCCCTGGAAGACCTGATCCGCCGGACGCTCGGCGAGACCGTCACCCTCGAGACCCGCCTCGCCGACGGGCTGTGGCCGACGCTGTGCGACGCCAACCAGCTCGAGAGCGCGCTCCTCAACCTCGCGATCAACGCCCGCGACGCGATGCCCGACGGCGGGCGGCTCGCCATCGACACCCGCAACGTCGAGCTCGACGGCATCTTCGCGGCGGCCCATGCCGGCATGGAGCCGGGCCCCTACATCCGCCTCGCCGTGACCGATACCGGCACCGGCATGCCGCCCGAGGTGGTGCGCCGCGCCTTCGACCCGTTCTTCACGACGAAGCCCATCGGCCAGGGCACGGGTCTCGGCCTGTCGATGATCTACGGCTTCGCCCGCCAGTCCGGCGGCCACGCGGTCATCGCCTCGGAGGTCGGCCGCGGCACCACCGTGGCACTCTTCCTGCCGCGCCATGATCCTCGCCTCCGTGAGGACCACCCCCTCCGGGCCGGCCCGCCCGCCGAGGACGAGGCCCCGTCCCGGGACTCGGCCGCGCCCCCGCTCGCCGGCAGCGGCGAGACCGTGCTGGTGGTGGAGGACGAACCGGCGGTGCGCAGCCTCATCGTCGACGTGCTGCGCGACCTCGGCTACCGGGCGCTCGAGGCCGAGGACGGGCCGGCCGGCCTCGCAGCCCTGCAGGCGGCCGCCCGGGTCGATCTGCTCGTCACCGATGTCGGGCTGCCGGGCCTCAACGGCCGCCAGCTCGCCGATGCCGCCCGCGAGCACCGCCCCGACCTCAAGGTGCTGTTCATCACCGGCTACGCCGAGAACGCCGCCATGGCGGGGTTCCTGGCGCCGGGCATGCAGATGATCACCAAGCCCTTCCCGATCGACCTCCTGGCCCAGCGCATCCGGGCGATGATCGAGGGGTGAGACTCTCGTCGGTGGCACGGGCGAAGGCGCGCCGCGCGATCCACCGAGGATTCCGTAGAGTTCCGGCGAGGAGGCGTAGGATCCCCCTCCCCTATGGGGGGAGGGGCGGGGGATTTCGTGCCTCTTCTTGGACTGCGCGATCGACGAGGCCGGTCCGTCTCGCTCGCCGTCGCCCGATGCCTCGCCGCCCATGCGCCGGACGCCGTCTCAGCCATGCGATGGCGCGCCGGCAAGGCCCCCGGGGTGGACCTCGGACCCGAACCCCTGTAACAGCTCGCTCCTCCACGAAAAGACCGTAGGGATTCCCCGCGCGCCGCGAGCGCCCGCCGCAAGCCGCGGCCGGCCCTCTGTCGAGGCCATGTGCTACCAAGCCTGGCGCCTCCGGAGCCGATTCGATCCCCGCGCGTCGCCTCTACCCGGGATCGAATCCACGTGCCGTTTCCTGCTCTGCCCGCCCCCCTCGCCAAGGCCCTCGCCGACCGCGGCTACGAAGACCCGACGCCGGTCCAGGCCGCCGTCCTCGAGCCCGAGACGGAAGGCCGCGACCTCGTCGTCTCGGCCCAGACCGGCTCCGGCAAGACCGTCGCCTACGGCCTCGCGCTCGCCCGGACGCTGCTGGGCGATGCCGAGATGCTGCCCGCGCCCGGCGCCCCGCTCGCGCTAGTGATCGCGCCGACCCGCGAGCTCGCGCTCCAGGTCCATCGCGAATTGTCCTGGCTCTACGGCCCGGCCGGCGCCCGCGTCGTCTCCTGCGTCGGCGGCATGGACCCGCGGCGCGAGAGCCGCTGGCTCGCCGATGGCGCCCACATCGTGGTCGGCACCCCGGGCCGCCTGCGCGACCACCTCGAGCGGCGCAACCTCGACCCGTCGGCGCTGCGCGCCGCGGTGCTCGACGAGGCCGACGAGATGCTCGATCTCGGCTTCCGCGAGGACCTGGAATTCATCCTCGGCGCCACCCCGGCCGAGCGGCGCACGCTGCTGTTCTCCGCCACCCTGCCGAAGGCCATCGTGGCGCTCGCCGAGTCCTACCAGCGCGACGCGATGCGCATCGCGGTCGCCGGCGAGACCAAGGCGCATGCCGACATCGAGTACCGCGCCTTCCGCATCCTGCCGCGGGAGACCGAGCTCGTCGTCGTCAACACCCTGCGCCAGATCGAGGCGCGGACCGCGATCGTCTTCTGCAACACCCGCAACTCGGTGCGCCACCTCCAGGCGGTGCTGACCGAGCGCGGCTTCCAGGCCGTGGCGCTCTCGGGCGAGCTCGGCCAGGGCGAGCGCAACGCCGCCCTCCAGGCCCTGCGCGACGGCCGCGCCCGGGTCTGCGTCGCCACCGACGTCGCCGCCCGCGGCATCGACCTGCCGGGCCTGGGCCTCGTCATCCACGCCGAGCTGCCCAACGACGCGGAGGTGATGCAGCACCGTTCCGGCCGCACCGGCCGGGCCGGGCGCAAGGGCATCAGCGTGCTGCTGGTGCCGCCGTCCCGCCGCCGCCGGGCCGAGGAGCTGATGGTGCGGGCGAACGTCGTGCCGGTCTGGTCCGGCCCGCCGCCGGCCGACGAGATCCGCGCCCTCGACCACGAGCGCCTGCTTCAGGACCCGCTGGTCACCGACGAGGTCAGCGACGAGGACCGCGCCATGGCCCAGTCGCTGCTCGCGCAGCGCTCGGCCGAGGACATCGCCGCCGCCCTGGTGCGGGCCTACCGCGCCCGCATGCCCTCGCCGGAGGAGGTCACCGATCCGGGCTTCGCCACCGGCCGCGGCACCACGGCGGCCAGGCGCGAGACGACGACGCGGGACGGGCCGCGGGCGCCGTTCGGGTCGAGCGTGTGGTTCCGCCTCAATGTCGGCCGGCGCGACAACGCCGACCCGCGCCGCCTGCTGCCGATGCTGTGCCGCCGCGGCGACGTGACCCGCGAGGAGATCGGCGCGATCCGCATCTTCGACCGCGAGACCAAGTTCGAGGTCCGTGGCGGCGCCGCCGAGCGCTTCGCCCACACCTTCCCGCGCACCGGCCCGGCCGACCTCCAGGTCGAGGCCCTGGCGGGCGGCGAGGCCGATGTCCCGCCGCGCCCGCGCCAGCCCCGGCGCAACACCGCCCGGCGCGGCTGACGGCCATTCCCGGATCGGCATCGAGCCGGTAACAGGGGTCTCGTCAGATACGAGGCCCCGATGACCGACACCGTCGAGATCCGCCACCGCGACACCATGGCCCGCCTCGCCCTCACCGGCGCCGAGCCGGTCTCCTGGCGGATCGCCGGCACCGAGTACCTGTGGGGGGGCGATCCGGCGCACTGGAACCGCCATGCGCCCTGGCTCTTCCCGGTCGTCGGCGCCTCCGCGGGCGCCGCCGTCACGGTCGCGGGCCGCGCCTATCCGATGGCCCAGCACGGCTTTGCCCGCGACAGCCGCTTCGGCGTGGTGACGCAGGCCGAGGACAGCGTCACGCTGCGCCTCGCCGATACCCCGGAATCCCGGACGCACTACCCGTTCGCCTTCCGGCTCGACATCACCGCCACGGTGACCGACGGCGCGCTCGCCTTCGCGTGCGAGGTCCACAATCCCGGCTCCGATCCGCTGCCCTACGGCCTCGGCTTCCACCCGGCCTTTCCGTGGCCCTTCGCCGGCGGCGAACGCGCGGCCGCAGGCGGCTACGCGGTGCGCTTCGACGTGCCCGAGCGGCCGGCGGTACCGGAGGTCGGGCCCGGCGGGCTCCTGGTGCGCACCGAGCGGGCGCTGCCCCTCGACGGCGACACCCTGCCCCTCGATCCCGAGCTGTTCACCGAGGCGCTGGTATTCCTGAACGCCCGCAGCCGGACGATGCGCTTCACCGCCCCGTCGGGAGCCGTCATCGCGCTCGAAGCCGAGGACTTCCCCCACCTGGCGGTGTGGACGAAGCCGACCGCGCCGTTCCTCTCCCTCGAATGCTGGACCGGCCACGCCGATTGGATGGGCTTTTCCGGCGAGCTGGCGGAGCGCGATTCGCAGCGCCTGTTGGCCCCCGGGGCGAGCGCCCGCCACGGCGTGACCCTGCGCTTCACCCCGGCCTGACCGGGCCCGCCCGTCAACCCGCCGTCAACCAGGATCGGGCCTACTCGCGGGCTCGACCCCACGAGCGGAGAGCCCGGCCCCGATGACCGAATCCACCTCCGAGCCCGCCGACCTGCTCCTGCCCGGCGCGCCCGACGTGCGGGCGGCGGCGATCGCCTGGCTCGACGGACTGGTCTCGGAGCGGCGGCTGTCGCCCAACACCGTCGAGGCCTACCGGCGCGACCTGCGCCAGTTCCTGGCCCATCTCGTCCGCCAGGGCGCCAATCCCGACATCCCGGCCCTGATCCGCCTGAAGCCGCGCGACGTGCGCGCCTTCATGGCGATGCGGCGCCAGGAGGGGGTCGGCGGGCGCAGCCTGATGCGGGCGCTCGCGGGCCTGCGCTCGTTCGCCCGCCACCTCGACCGGGAGGGGCATGGCAGCGTCGCGGCGCTGGCCGCCGTGCGCTCGCCCAAGGTCGAGCGGCGCCTGCCCCGCCCGCTCCCCGTCGCCGCCGCGGTGGCGATGGCGAGCCCCGACATCCGGGCCGGCGACGAGCGTCCGGCCTGGGTGCTGGCCCGGGACGCCGCCGTGCTGGCGCTCCTCTACGGCTCGGGCCTGCGCATCTCGGAGGCTCTCGGCCTGACGCGTCGCGACGCGCCGATCGCGGGCGCGGATTCCGTGACGGTGGTCGGCAAGGGCCAGAAGACCCGCAGCGTGCCGGTGATCGCCCAGGTCCAGGCCGCGGTGGAGGAGTATCTGCGCCTGTGCCCCTACGCCCTGCCGCCCGAAGGGCCGCTCTTCGTCGGCGTCAAGGGCGGTCCGCTCTCGCCGCGCATCGTGCAACTCGCGGTCGCCTCGATGCGGGGGGCGCTCGGCCTGCCCGAGAGCGCGACCCCGCACGCCCTGCGCCATTCCTTCGCCACCCATCTGCTGGCCCGCCAGGGCGACCTGCGGGCGATCCAGGAACTGCTCGGTCACGCCTCCCTGGCGACGACACAGGTCTATACCAAGGTCGACGCCGCCCGCCTGCTCGAGGCGTTCGATGCCGCCCATCCACGGGCCCGCGCCTCGTGAGGCGGCGGCGTCGCGCGGTGCCGGAGGACGGACGCCTCGTAATCTGCCGCTAAGCTTTCGGCCTTACGAGTATAACCTCAGGGTAGCCCGAGCCTCGGAGAAACTCCGGGTCCGGGCCACCCCGAGACGGACCTCATCCACGCGGACGAAGCACGATGCCGGTGAGCCACAGTGATGCCCGCGCCGGCGGACCGGCCTCGGCCCTCGTCGCCGACCGCGACCCCGCCCTGCGCGGCAGGCTGGTGGAACTGATCCGGGCGCACGATCCCTCGCTGCGGATCATCGAGGCGGAGACGAGCCGCGAGACCTGCGAATTCTGCCTCCTGCATCGTCCGGTCCTCGCCTTCGTGGGCCTGCAATTCGAGGACGCGACCGGCCCGGAGGCCGTCGCCCGGTTCAAGGCGCAGGGCTACGTCGTACCCTGCCTGATCCTGGTCGCCTCGCAGATCTTCCCGCGCTGGACCGAGGTCGCCCAGCACCTCGACGCCCACGAGTTCCTGCGCCTGCCCCTCGACGAGGGCCACGTCGCCGGCCTGCTCCAGGCCCATGCCCGGCGCCGGCAGCCGACCCGCCTGCTCCTCGTCGACAGCGCCCCGCAGAGCCGGGCCCTGGTGCGGCGCATCCTGGCGACCTGCGGGTTCCGCCTCACCGTCGACGAGATCGAGAGCGCGCCGCACGCGCTGAAGCTCGCCCGGCAGGCGGCCTGCGACGTTGCGCTCATCGATCTCGGCCTGCGCGGCGGCGGCGGCGGCCTCGAACTCGCCTGCCAGATCCGCGAGGTGGCGCCCGAGACGCCGCTGGTGCTGATGACCGGGGGCGACGCCGCCACCATGGCGCAGGCCTCGCGCCATTTCGGCATCGACTACGTGCTGAGAAAGCCGTTCTTCGCCCGCGACGTCGACCGGGTGCTCTACCACGTGCTGGGCCTGCGCCGGCCCTACCTGCTCAACGCCATCACCGAGGCCCTGCCGGCCCAGCCCGCCTCCCGGATGGCCTGAGCCGCCCGGGCTGCGTCACTCCGCCGGGACCTCGCGGGCGCGGCCGAGCGCGACGTGCGGCACCAGGAGCGCGGTGGCGAAGGCGAGCCCGGAGATCAGCAGCACCGCCCAGAAGGTCTGGTGCAGGGCGTGCTGCAGCACCAGCCTGACCGTCTCGGCATCCCCCGGCAGGCCGCCCGCCGCCAGCGCCTGCTGCAGGCTGTCGGCCGTGACGGTACCGCCCGCCGCCGCCAGGCCGTGGTTGAGCACCGCGCCGAACACCGTGGCGCCGAGCGTGCTGCCGAGGTTGCGCGAGAAGATGTTCGAGGCGGTGGCGCTGCCGCGCTGGGTCCAGGGCACGATCTCCTGGATCAGCATCAGGGCGGCGTTGCTCAAGAGCCCCATGCCGAAGCCCATCACCAGCGAGCCGAGGCCGGCCCGCACCGGCGAGCTGCCGGGCTCCAGCGTCACGAAGGCGACGGCGCCGAGCGGCAGGAGCAGACTGCCGCAGACCAGGATGCGGCGCAGGCCGAAGCGGTGCAGGTTGCGCGCCGCCAGCGTCGCGCCCATCGGCCAGCCGAGCACCATCACGGTGAGCGCCATGCCGGCGACGATCGGAGTCTGGCCGAGCACGCCCTGCACGTACATCGGCAGGAAGGTGGTGAGCCCGATCAGCGCCATGCCGGCGAGCAGCGAGGCGCCGTTGGCGGCGGCGATCGGCCGGCGGCGCCAGAGCGAGACGGCGATGACCGGCTCCGGCGCCCGGCGCTCCTGGACGGCCAGCAGCAGGGCCGCCACGACGCCGATCCCGGCGGCGATGCCCACGATCGACCAGCGACCCTCGCCGGCCTCGGTCAGCCCGACCATCAGGGCCGCCACCGTGAGCGTGAACAGGGCGGCGCCCGGCGCGTCGACCGGCCGGCGCTCGCGCCGCTCGCCCTCGTGCAGGAAGGCCAGGAACAGGCCCGAGGCGACGACGCCGACCGGCAGGTTGATCCAGAAGATCCACGACCAGGAGGCGTGCGCGATGATGAAGCCGCCCGCCAGCGGCCCGGCCACCGCCGAGACCGCCCAGACGCTGGCGAGGAAGCCCTGGATCCGCCCGCGCTCCTGCGCGGTGTAGAGGTCGCCCACGATGGTGAGCGAGACCGGCTGGATCGCGCCCGCGCCGATGCCCTGGATCAGCCGGAAGGCGATCATCGCCGGCATCGACCAGGCGAGGCCGCACAGGAAGGACGCGACGAGGAAGACCGCGATGCCGGCGAGCAGCACGGGCTTGCGCCCGTGGATGTCGGCGAGCTTGCCGAACACGATCGTGGCGGCGGTCTGGGTCAGCAGGAAACCGGAGAAGACCCAGGCGTAGATCGACAGCCCGCCGAGCTCGCCGACGATCCCCGGCATCGCCGTCGAGACGATCGTGGCCTCGATCGCCACCATCGCCATCGCGGCCATCACGGCGGCGATCACGAGGGGACGGCGCGTCGTCCGGGGGGGCGTCATGCTGGCTCTTTCCGGGGCTCTTGTCGGCGGGGCGTCTTGGATGGGGCGCCTTGGACGGGGCGTCTTGTCGTGGTTTCTTGGGCGGCGCTTCGGCAGGGGAGGGGCCAAGGCGTGCCTTGCGCGTCGCAGCTAAACCGATCGACCCGGAAAGCAACCGGCGCCGGGCGCAGGCCAGACCCGCGCAGTGCCGGCCCGGCCGCCGCTCACTCGGCGTAAGTCACCGGCAATGCCGTCGTGTACTTGATCCGCTCCATCGCGAAGGCGGAACTGACGTCGTACAGGTCGACCGACTGGATCAACCGCTTGTAGACCCGGTCGTAGGCCGCGATGTCCGGCACGACGATGCGCAGGAGGTAATCGGTCTCGCCGCTCATGCGGTAGAACTCGACCACCTCGGGGATGCTCGTGACGGCGGTGCAGAAGCGCTCGGCCCAGTCGGCGGTGTGGCGGTTGGTGCGCACCGAGACGAACACCGTGACGCCCACCCGCATCCGGTCGGGATCGAGCAGCGCCACCCGTCGCTGGATCACCCCTTGCGCCTCGAGCTTCTGGATTCGCCGCCAGCACGGCGAGGCGGACAGGCCGACCCGGGCGGCGATCGCCTCGAGCGATTCGGCCGCGTTCTCCTGCAGGCACAACAGGATTTTTCGGTCGAACTCGTCCACGCGAAAATCTTTCAAGCTTCCGCGCTCTCGCGCAACCTGTTTGCCCAAAACTACGAAAAAGGGGTAGAATTCGCAATCCGGCTTCGCGGTTCCCATGCGAGTCTCGGGCTGCCTTCCGAGCCCCCGAACCGAGCCCCCGAGGATTCCCATGTCGAAGTCGAACCCGATGTCGAAGCTGTCGTTCTCCGAGCATCCCGCCGCCGTCGGCGAAACCTATTTCGAGCATATGGGCGTCGCGACCGGCTTCGGCGTGCGGATGATCGCCGGCGGCCTCGCCTGCCTGGTCCACGGTCTCCTGCCCTTCGCCTTCACCAGCACCGGCTCGCGCACCATCGTGCGGCTGCACGACCGCATGGTGGCGAACCGCACCCGCGCCGCCCAGCACCGCTCCGAGGCCGGCTCCGCCGTCTCGGCCTGACGACGCCTCGTTCGTCGTGGCTTGACGTTTCCCGGACATTTCCGGACCCTGGCTCCCGACACGGCACCGGCGGACGCTCGGCCCCGAGCGTCCGGACAGGGGCCGGAACCAGGGAGCATCCGCTCATGCCGTTCCTCAGGCGCGCCGTCGGCGCGCTGGCCGTCGCGCTCGGCCTCGCCACCTGCGTCGCGCAGGCCGAGACCGGCGAGGTCCGCTTCACCCGCCAGCCCGGCCTGATCTACATGCCGATGGTGCTGGCCGAGCAGCAGCGCCTGGTCGAGAAGCACGTCGCGTCGGCCGGCCTCGGCGACGTGAAGGTGAGCTGGGTCACGCTGACGAGCGGTGGCGCCTCCGTCGACGCGCTGATCTCCGGCAACGTCGATTTCGTCACCAGCGGCGCCACCAATCTGCTGCTCGCCTGGGACCGTACCCGGGGCGAGGTCAAGGGGCTCGCGGCCTCCGCCGGCGCGCCGATGATGCTCGTCACCCGCAACCCGGCGGTGAAGACCCTGGCCGACTTCTCGGCCAAGGACCGGATTGCGGTTCCGACCGTGAAGGTCTCGGCCCAGGCCGTGATGCTGCAGATCGCCGCCGAGCGCCAGTTCGGCGAGGCCGGCCGCAACAAGCTCGACCCGATCACGATCCAGCTCGGCCATCCCGATGCGGTCGGCGCGCTGCTGGGCGGCACCAGCGAGGTCAACAGCCACTTCTCGCTGCCGCCCTACCAGCAGATCGAGCTGAAGGACCCCAAGATCCACGTCGTGCTCAACTCCTACGACGTGGTCGGCGGACCCTTGAGCAACGCCATCGTGTTCGGCCGCGGCAAGTTCATGGAGCAGAACCCGAAGACGACCGCCGCGGTCCTCGCCGCGATCGACGAGGCCAACGCGCTGATCCGTGACGATCCGAAGAAGGCGGCCGAGATCTACCTCGCCGCCACCAAGGAGAAGTTCGAGCCTGACGAGCTCGTCGCCATGATGAAGCAGCCGGGCGTCGTCTTCTCGACGACGCCCTACGGCACGATGCTGCAGGCCGACCACCTGGCGAAGGCGGGCGTGTTGAAGAACCGCCCGAAGGAGTGGAAGGAGTTCTTCTACAAGGCGGTGCACGGCCAGCCGGGCACCTGACGCCCCTTCAGCGCGGCAGGATGTCGAGCCCGCCGCGTCCGAGGGTCGTCGCGCCGAGGTCGCACTCGGCCACGGTGCCGACCGGATAAGCGACGGCACCGGAGGCCGAGGCGCCGCCGGTGCCGTAGCCGTAGGCGGTGCGGCCCCAGCCGCTCGCGGCCCGCACCGGCCGGGCGCCGGGGCGCGGATAGGGACCGACGACGTCGTGGTCGAAGGGGGTCCAGAGCCGGCAATCGTAGCCCGGCAGGCCGGGGACGAGCGGACCGACGGGGACGCGATCCCGCGGGGCGGCGATCGCCAGGCTCGGCAGCAGGGTCGCGACGATGACGATGCTTCGGATCATGACCCGGTCCCTCCGCCGTCCCGGCCGTCGGTCTTCGAGGTCCGAGATAGGCCGATCCGGGCGGCGTGCCAGCGGATCGTGGCGGTGCCGAACGACGCGCATGTCCGGCTCGACGATGCTTGCGGCCACCACGTCGTTCCGGGGCTGCGGATGCCCCAGGATCGTCTGATCGGTATTCCGCGTCGCTTCCAGAGAACGGGCCGCAATGCGTCCGCCGAGGCGGGCGACGAGATGCCGGCGCGTCCCGACGGCGGCCTTCAGTGCCCCGCCTGGCCCGCCTCTCCGAAAGGAATCAGTCGCGGCAGGTGATCCGGATCGGCCGGTCGGAGGCCTTCACGGCCGGGGCCGCCTCGATCGCGCCGGTGTAATCGTCCTGGGCGGCGATACCGAACGAGGCCGACTTGGCGTAGCCCTGCGACTCGCACCAGGCATCCGCCACCACCTGGCCGCACTCGCCGCCGGTGGTCAGGCACTCGGCGACGCCGTAGCCGTCGCTCGAGGGGATCAGGAAGGTCTTCTCCACGCCGGGCGTCTGCGATGCGGCGTGCGCCGGGAGGGCGGCGGCCAGGACACCGAGGGCGCTGAGGACGGCGAGGGTGCGACGCATGGGGCAAACCTTCTGAACGGAGCCGTCGGCATCCGGATCCGGCCCGACACTGGGCGGGGGTGGTAAACAATCTCTCTACGCATCGTGCGAGCGGGACGATTACGCAGGGTCCGTCCGGGGCTTCGCCCCCGCGGTGTCTGCCTTCTCGAATTGCTCACGGAATTGGGCTAACCCGGATCCGCTCGTCCGGGCGTCTCACCCGTGCAACAGGCGGCCGCCTCGGTCGCCGGCACGCGGCGGCCCCCGGAGGGGTTTGGTCGGGCCCGAAGCCCGATCCGGCAACGACTTAGAACCTCGGCCGGCGCGCCCCGCAGCGCCCCGGCCCGCTCTCCTCCCGCAGGTGTTTCATGGCCTCGCTGTTGCGCCTCTACAACACGCTCTCCCGGGCCAAGGAGCCGCTCCGGCCGATCGATTCGGGCCGGGTGCGGATGTATGCCTGCGGCCCGACCGTCTACGACGCGGCCCATATCGGCAACGCCCGGCCGCTGATCGTCTTCGACCTGCTGTTTCGGCTGCTGCGCCACCTCTACGGGGCGGAGACGGTCACGTATGCCCGCAACGTCACGGACGTCGACGACAAGATCAACGCCCGGGCGGCGGAGCGCGGCATCACCATCCGCGAACTCACCGACGGCACCCTGGCGCAGTTCCACGACGACATCCGCCGCCTCGGCATCCTGCTGCCGGACGACGTGAACGTGCCGGGCCGCCCGCCCGCGATGATCGAGCCGCGGGCGACCGACCACATCGTCGAGATGACGACGCTGATCGACCGGCTCGTGACCGCCGGTCACGCCTACGTGGCCGAGGACCACGTCCTGTTCGACGTGCCCTCGATGCCCGATTACGGCGCCCTGTCGCGCCGGCCCCTCGACGAGATGGAGGCCGGCGCCCGGGTCGACGTGGCGCCCTACAAGCGCTCGCCCCTCGACTTCGTGCTGTGGAAGCCCTCGAAGCCCGGCGAGCCGTCCTGGCCCTCGCCCGGCGGGATCGCGGTTCCGGGCCGCCCGGGCTGGCACATCGAGTGCTCGGCCATGGCCTGGAAGCATCTCGGCGAGACCTTCGACATCCATGCCGGCGGCATCGACCTGGTGTTTCCCCACCACGAGAACGAGGTGGCGCAGACCCGCTGCTGCTTCGGCACGCCGGTGATGGCCAACATCTGGCTCCACAACGGCTTCCTGCAGGTCGAGGGGGAGAAGATGTCGAAGTCGCTCGGCAACTTCGTGACGTTGCGCGAGGTGCTGGCGGACTGGCCCGGCGAGGTCGTGCGCCTCGCCATGCTGCGCACCCACTACCGCCAGCCGATCGACTGGACCCTGCGCGGCCTCGAAGACGCGAGCCGCACCCTCGACCGCTGGTACGAGGCCGCCGGCGACGCGGAGCCCGGGCCCGCTCCCGACAGCGTGCTCCAGCCGCTGCTCGACGACCTCAACACCCCGGCCGCGCTCGGCGAGGTCCACCGCCTCGCCGACCCGGCCTCGCTCAAGGCCGGCGCCGGCCTGCTCGGGCTCCTCGGGCAGACGAAATCCGCCCGTGCGCAGGCGGCGGTGGCGGCCTCCGGCGTCGACGCGGCCGAGGTCGAGCGCCTGATCGCCGAGCGCAAGGAGGCCCGGACCCGCAAGGACTGGGCGGAATCCGACCGGATCCGCGGGGCGCTGACGGCCCTCGGCGTGACCGTGAAGGACAACAAGGACGGGACGACGAGCTGGACGGTGGGCCAGTAGGCCGCGACCGTCCGGCCGGCCGATCAGGCGCGCGGGGGGGCGTCCTCCCGCGTGTCGGCCGCGATCGCCGACGGCCAGACGACCGCCTGCGCCACGATCACGTCGGTGCCGTTGAAGGTGCAGGCAGGCGAGCCGTGGAGCCGGTAACCGAGCGCCAGCGCCTCCGAGATCCTGCGGCAGAAATGGGCGTCGTCCTTCCCGGTCACCAGGCGGTAGGGCGGCATGTCGTTCGGGGGCTTCGAGTCCACGGTTCGCTCCTCGTGATCCGCGATCCGGCGGAACCTTTTCGCCCTATCGCGGCTCGTCCGGCAACGCCATCGCGAGGCGCCCCCGGTCCGCCCGGTCGATCTCCCGCCCCATGCAGCAGGCCCGGCGCCGCGGGCGTCGCGCACCGGCGCAGGAAAGCGGGAGAGCGATGCCCGTTCTCGCTCGATCCGGCCTTCCCACCTCGAGGAGCGGATGGCCGAGCCTTACATCACCTCTTGCACCGCAGGGCCGTGCCGCCTCCCGCGAGGCGGGCGCACCGGTTCCGCCCTAGCGGCGCACGTTCGGCCAGATGGCCAGCACGGTCGGGAGCGCGGCGATCCGGCTCAGCTCGTTCCCCGTCGCGTCCAGGATGAAGGACCGGGACGAGGCCAGGAACTTGCCCGGCTGCCGGCCGAGCGCGTCGGTCAGGGCCCGGCGGATCTCCGCGACCTTCGCTTCCATGGTCGAACTCGAGGTGGCGGATGGCAGGATACTGAAACGGGCCTGTTGGGTGCCGATGCGGTTGCCGCCCGACACCGCAATCTGAGGTACAGGCAGATCGACTTCGACGATGACGGTCGTCGGTTCTCCATCGGAATGCAGGGCGTGGTCGCGCAACTCGTCCGAGCGGATCTTGCCAAGACTGATCGGCATCGCCTTGGAATTCATCTGCATGTGCGATCTCCGTCGAGAACAAATTCGCGCGTCACACGGTTTTGCTCCCGTTCGATGAACAAACCTTGAATCACGGTCCGGTTCCGCCCGTCAATAGCCGAGGTCTTTCGCAAATCCGATCGCCCGCAAGACATCGAGTCGGCCGAATCCGAACCGATGATCCTGCCCTGCCTCGCCGAGTTCTTCGGCTGAACCTGTCAGAAGGTCCTGGATGACGAAGGCGCGCTCGTGGGGTTTGACGGCGTCCTTGATGTCGGTCGCGCTCAGGAGAAGCGCAACGGCGCCCGCGACGTGCGGGGCCGCCATCGACGTGCCGTTGAGATGGCGCCAGTCTCCGTTGGGAGCGGCCGACAGGACGGCGACGCCGGGCGCCGAGATGTCGGGCTTCGAATAGACGAGCGGCAGGCTGTCCGCCGGGAAGAACGGAGACTTGCGGATGACTTGGGTCCGGCCGCCGCTGAAGCCGGCGGCCCAGCTCCGGTAGTCGGTCGCGCCGACCGCGAAGGCGAACAGGTCGTTTCCGGGCGAGCCGCTGGTCTGGCTGCCCTCGTTGCCGATGGCCGTGACCACCGGAATGCCGACCCGCAACGCGTTCAGGATCGCGCTCGTATACGTGCTCGGTACGTCGGGCCCCCAGATCAGGCCGCCGAGCGACATGTTGATCACGTCGACGCCCTGGTCGATCGCCCAGTCGATGCCGGCCAGCACCTGGGCGTCCGTGCCGCCCTTCGCGCCGCTGATGACCAGGGCCGCGGCGATCTCGGCCTCCGGCGCCACGCCGATCCACCGGCCGCTCGCGTTGCCGCCGACGATCGTGCCCGCACAATGCGTTCCGTGGCCGTCGGGATCGTGGGGGGTCGTCGATTTGAGAACCCGCTCGCCCTTCGCGTCGAACTCGGCCCAGGCGGCGATCTTGCCGACCAGATCCGGATGGGTGGCATCGACGCCCGTATCCAGGAGGCCGACCTTGATGCCCCGGCCGCGGCACCCGAACGCCCCCCAGACCGCGAGGGCGCCGATCATGCGGATGCCCCAGGCACTGACCTTGTTGTCCTCCACCGATTGCGGCAACTGCTTGGGCGTCACCATCGGCGGCACCAGGAGCTTGCGGTTGAGGTACACGCCTTCGATGCCGTCGGCGGCGTCGGCGTCGATCAGCTTCGGCAGTTCCTTGTCCTTCATGCGGACCAGGAAGCTGCCGGACGTCCAGAACGCCCGCGGCTGCGGATCCGCCGGCCTGCGCCGCCGGCCGGCCTCGGTGGCCAGGCTGTCCTGGATGACCGCGGACTGCATCAGCGGGCGCATGGCGGCGAGGGTATGTTCCCGCAGGTTGCGCAAGGCTTGCGGGCGCTCGGTGCGGCGGGCCACCTGCGCCGCGAGGCTCTGGTCCTCCAGGTGGGAGCGCTTCAGCGCGGCAAGAGTCCGCCGCCCTTTCGGGACGTCGCGTTTCGACGCCTCCTCCAGCAATTCCCGGCGGATCGGCAGAACATCCCGGGGCGAGGTCGACAGGCTGCGCCGTTGGAGCGCCCGCGCGACCGTGGTCACGAGCAGCTGGTCGTTGCTCTCGGGCAGGCCCGCCTTGATGATGACCTCGTGGACGTCCTCGTCACTGCTGCGACGGATGAACTCGATTTGCTCCCTGACGTAGGCGCGACGGTCGGAATCTCTTATCAATGGTCTTCTCCCCCGCGCAACCGGCACAGACTTGCGGATTTCGCGGGCTTTTTATGATTGTATTTCCTTGCGACGTCGAGTCAAGAATCGGCGGCACCGGAAAACTGTTTTCCGTATGAATGGATCAATAGCAACGACGCCGAATGCTCGTTGGGCGAATATTCGTATAGATCTAATTTTCAGCTGTATATTCTATCGTATCGCCACTATCGACAGACGATCGATCTAGTTTGACTCGAACGCGCGACCGTACACGGCATGACCGGCGATGCCGATACGGAAAGCCGCGGGCAGGGTATCGTCGGCGGATGGATGTCCCCTTCATCCGCGGCGGGCGATCCGTCACCAGCGGACGCCGGCGAAAGCCCGGGACAGCGACCCCGGGCTCCTCCTCCGGCAAGAGTTCCGCGCCGGTATCCGGCGCGCAAGGGGCAGGACGTCGAACGCCGGACCATCGCCCGGCTCCGGCCGCGGCGGCGGCCGGGATCCCGCCTCAGAATTTCTCCTCGATCAGCGCCTCGGCCTCCGGCCGCGGCTCCGTCCGGCCGACCGCGGCGGTCAGCATCGGCACCACCTGCTCGGGCGCCTCGGCGACGAGGTAGCTGAGGTCCAGCCCCTCGCGGATGAAGCCGGTGCGGCGCATGTGGTCGAGGAGGCCGAGGAACGGCGCCCAGAAGTCGGCCACCGAGAGCAGCAGGATCGGCTTGGCGTGCTGGCCGAGCTGCGACCAGGTCATCTGCTCGACCAGCTCCTCCAGGGTGCCGATGCCGCCGGGCATCGCCACGAAGGCGTCCGAGCGGTCGAACATCAGCTTCTTGCGGGTGTGCATGTCGGAGACCACGATGGTCTCCTGCACGTCGTCGAGCATCCGCTCGCGCGACTTCAGGAAGTCCGGGATGATGCCGGTGACGTGGCCGCCATGGTCGAGCACCGCCCGCGCCACCGTGCCCATCAGCCCGACATTGCCGCCGCCATAGACCAGCGCGATGCCGGCCTCCGCCAGGTGGCGCCCCAGCGCCCGGGCCGCTGCCTCGAAGACCGGATCGGTGCCGAACCCCGAGCCGCAATACACGCAAACCGTCCGCATCGAGTCTCCGCACCGTTCTGGGCCGCTCTCCGGCCGTCCCTACGCCGTCGCGTCCCACGCAAGTTTCCGGCCGGACCGGCCCGCCGCGTGGTCTCGCCCGGCCTCTCCTGTTACTATGGGGTCGATGGCGCCGGCATGTCGACCGGACGGCGAAAGGTCGCGCGGGGGTCCGGGGTCCCCGGAGCGCCGTCGGCGGGGAGGATGCGTGACCGGGAGTATCGCGCCATGACCAGCGGAAGGACCAGCGGACGGCCGACGACCGAGCTGCGGCGCGGCCTCGTCCTCGGGGCCGTCGGCCTCGTGGCGGGGTTCGTGCTGATCGGCGTCGCGGCGAGCGGCACGCGCCTGTTCTCGCTGGTCTCGCCCGACGCGGAGCCGCCGGTCTCGACGCTCGCGCCGGTCGCGGCGCTGCCGGCCCCTTCTCCCGCTATCTCTGCCCCCGTCGCCCCCGTGCCGGCCGCTCCCGCGCCCGCCGCGCCGGAGGGCACCCCCGCCTTCGACATCGTGCGGGTCGAGCCCGACGGGTCGAGCGTCGTCGCCGGCCGGACC
>NZ_JTHF01000105.1 GCF_001043895.1 Methylobacterium indicum | reverse complement strand
GCAACGAGAAGCGGCGCGGTCCCGAGAGACCGCGCCGCTTCTCGTTGCGCCGTTCGATGGGAGCGGGGCCGTGGCCCGCGGCCCCGCTCGCTCAGTTGAACAGGTTGAAGTGGTAGTTGATGCCGACCTTCAGCAGGTGGGTGTCGAGGCCGGTGCGGGCGCCGAACTGGGTGCCGAAGGCGCGGAAGCGGACGTCGCGGCCGAGATCGGCGTAGAGATACTCGCCCTTCACCGAGAGGCTCGGGGTGATCATGTATTCCAGGCCGGCGCCGACGGTGTAGCCGTCGACCGGGACCGAGGCGTTGAAGGAAGCCGGCAGCACGAGGCCGGGTCCGGTGGCGATGCCGCGGACGCCGATCTCGGTGAAGGCCCAGCCGCCGGTGGCGTAGGCGAGTAGCGGACCCCAGGCATAGCCGATGCGGCCGCGGACGGTGACGAAGTAGGTGTCGGTCTTCAGGCCGCCATTGGCGCTGGCGGTCCCCGCCGAGGCACGGAACTCGTTGTGGATGTCCGAGTAGTTGGCGTCGGCCTCGACGCCGACCACGAAGCCGTTGTTGGGCGTGAACTGGTAGTTGTAGCCGACGGTGCCGCCCGCCACGAAGCCGGCGGCCGAGACCTCGGCGCGGGAGGCCGGCAGGGCGGCCGGACGCGGGGAGGTCGTCGAGGCGCGGAAGTCGCCGCCGACGGCGCCGCCCGCGTTCACGCCGGCATAGAACCCGGTCCAGGTGAAGGCCGGCGGAGCCACCGGGTAGACCGGCGGCGGGGCGACGCGGCGCGGGAGATCGGCGGCATGGGCGGCGCCCGCCAGCGCGAGCAGGCCGGTGGCGGCGAGCAGATAGGACTTCACGTGAACAACCCCCATGGTCGTCGGGCCGGCCGGATCATGCCGTCGCCGCCCGGTTCGGATGGCGCGCCGGGCGGACGCATTGCTGCATCGCAGCAGCCCGGCGGCCCCACACAATCATGGTGGGCTGTTCAAGGCTATCGCATTTGCGCAACACTGGAGCCTGCAGTCAAAGCTGAATCAGAGGTATATGCGCTGCCACAATTGTGGCGATGACTTTGGGACAGGTCGACAATGATGCGGGTGGGACGATCGGTCGAGCATGGCCCGGGCGCGCGGATGGCGCCCGAGCGGACGGACTGCCGCGCCGTCCTCGGCGCTCGCCCCTGCGGCGCGGAGCCACCTCCCCGGGCGGTCCCGATCCGCCCTATCAGGCCGTGCACCCCTCGCGCGCCCTGCCCCGGGTGACGTGCCGCCACGAGTTCGCGCCCGATGTCCAGCAACACCGTCGTCCTCATCGCCTGCCTCGCGGTCGCCGCGGTGCTGCTCCTCGGGCTCGTCAACATGCTGCGCGGCGGCAGCCCCAATCTCTCGCAGCGCCTGATGCGGCTGCGGGTGGTGCTCCAGCTCGTCGCGATCGTGGTGATCATGGGGGTGCTGTGGTGGCGCGGCGCTTGACCCAGCGCGACTGTGGCGAGCCGGTCGCACGGGGTGGAAAACCATGCGCGCGCGGATTGCGCGGCGAGACGGGACGGGAGCGGGAGGACTAGGGTGAATCCCGCCCCAGCCACGGGGCGGTGGACCGTTCGACAGATGCGCGTAACCCTTCCGAGCCTTGCCGCGGCGATCGTGCTGGCGGCTCCGGCCGCCCAGGCCGCCGACCCCTCGGCCCTGGTGCCGTCCTACCGGCCGCCGGTCCAGCCCCTCAGCATCGTCTCGGAGTTCCGCATCGGCGGCTCCGCCCAGGACCCGGGCAGCAACGAGAAGAACACCAGCAACATCAACGGCGAGATCCTGTTCGCCAAGCCGGTCACCGGGCTCGACCGGTTCTGGGCCGCCTTCGTGCCGCGCCCGACGGTGGGCGGCAGCTACAATTTCGACGGCCGCACCAGCTACGCCTATCTCGGCGCGACCTGGACCGCCGACATCACCGACCGGATCTTCGTCGAGGGCTTCTTCGGCGCCGGCTTCCACGACGGCTATACCGGCCCGAAGGCCGGCGTGCCCAAGACCTTCAACGCGCTCGGCTGCAACCCGCTGTTCCGCGAGGCGGCGGCCGTCGGCTTCCGGCTCACCGAGCACTGGAGCGTCATGGCGACGATCGAGCACATGTCGAATGCCGGCCTCTGCGTCACGAATCGCGGCCTGACCAATTTCGGCGGCAAGATCGCCTACACGTTCTGAGCGCCGACACGGTCTGAGCGCCGACACGGTCTGAGCATCGACACGGCCCGATGCCCTGCGCGGCGTCGAAGATGAAGCCGGGTCCGGGCCGGCCCGACGATGGTGGCCCTGGCGCCGCGGCGGCGGGCCGCTAGAACAACGCTCGTGACGGCGGGCTCGAGGTCCGCCGAAGGGAGCCTGGCCCGTGGTCGTTCTCAACCGCATCTATACCCGCACCGGCGATACCGGCACGACGGCTCTCGCCAGCGGCGAGCGCCGCTCGAAGGCCGACCTGCGGGTCGAGACCTACGGCACCGTCGACGAGACCAATGCCTGCCTGGGGCTCGCCCGCCTGCACACCACCGGCGACCTCGACGCGATGCTCGGGCGGATGCAGAACGACCTGTTCGATCTCGGTGCCGACCTCGCCACCCCGGAGACCGGGGAGCCCCTGTCCTACGAGCCGCTGCGGATCGTCGCCGCCCAGGTCGAGCGGGTCGAGCGCGAGATCGACGCGCTCAATGCCGGGCTCTCCCCCCTGCGCTCCTTCGTGCTGCCGGGCGGATCGGCCGCGGCGGCGGCGCTGCACCTCGCCCGCACGGTCTGCCGGCGGGCCGAGCGGCTGGCGGTCGCCCTCGCCGCCACGCCGGGCGAGACGGTCTCGCCGGTGGCGATCCAGTACCTGAACCGCCTGTCGGACTTCCTGTTCGTGGCCGCCCGGGTCGCCAATGACGGCGGAGCCGCCGACGTGCTGTGGGTGCCGGGCAAGACCCGCACCTGAGATACCCCCTCCGGGCGCTGACAGGCACGGTCGCCCGCGCGGGCAGCACGGGTCCCGCGCAGGTGCCGCGGGCTGCACTTAACGGTGGGGCGGGGCCCCGCCGGCGCGCGTTGACAATTGCGAAAATCGGCCGCTACGGTCCGCGCCACCGTGCTCCATCGGGGATGATCGCTGGCCGGCCGAGGGAGGGCCCGGCCATCATCGTCCCTTCGTCCTGAAGGATGCGACGATCATGAAGGTCCTGGTGCCCGTCAAGCGGGTGGTCGACTACAACGTGAAGATCCGGGTGAAGCCGGACGGTTCCGGCGTCGAGCTTGCCAACGTCAAGATGTCGATGAACCCCTTCGACGAGATCGCCGTCGAGGAGGCGATCCGCCTCAAGGAGAAGGGCAAGGCCACGGAGATTGTGGTGGTGTCGATCGGCCCGCAGCAGGCGCAGGAGACGATTCGCACCGCGCTCGCCATGGGCGCCGACCGCGGCATCCTGGTCAAGACCGACGCCGCCGTCGAGCCGCTCGCCGTTGCCAAGCTCCTCAAGGCGCTGGTCGAGAAGGAGAGCCCGGATCTCGTCATCCTCGGCAAGCAGGCGATCGACGACGATTCGAACCAGACCGGCCAGATGCTCGCCGCGCTGCTCGGCTGGCCGCAGGGCACCTTCGCGTTCAAGCTCGAGGTGGCGGACGGCCATCTCGACGTGACCCGCGAGATCGACGGCGGCCTGCAGACCCTGAACCTGACGCTGCCGGCGATCGTCACGACGGACCTGCGCCTCAACGAGCCGCGCTACGCGTCGCTGCCCAACATCATGAAGGCGAAGAAGAAGCCCCTCGACACCGTGGAGCCGGAGGCGCTCGGCGTCGACGTGAGCCCGCGGCTCAAGGTGCTCAAGACCGTCGAGCCGGGCGGCCGGAAGGCCGGCGTCAAGGTCGCCAGCGCCGCCGAGCTCGTCAACAAGCTGAAGGTCGAGGCCGGCGTCCTCTGACGAGGGCGCATCGGCATCCCTGGAAAGGAAGGAACGACACGCCATGACCACCCTCCTGCTGGTCGAGCATGCCGGCGGCGCCGTGAAGGACGCCAGCACCAAGGCCCTGACGGCGGCCAAGCAGCTCGGCGCCCCGGTCCACGCCCTCGTGGTCGGCGCCGATGCGCAAGGCGCGGCCGAGGCCGCCGCCAAGCTCGACGGGATCGAGAAGGTTCTGGTGGCCGCGGACGCCGCCTTCGACCACCTCCTCGCCGAGCCGACGGCGTCGCTCGTCGCCGAGCTTGCCGCCTCCTACGACACCGTGATCGCCGCCGCCTCGACCGAGGGCAAGAACGTGCTGCCGCGCGTCGCCGCCCTCCTCGACGTGGCGCAGGTCTCCGACATCATCAAGGTGGTCGGTCCCGACACCTTCGAGCGGCCGATCTACGCCGGCAACGCGATCCAGACCGTGCAGGCGACCGACGCCAAGCGGGTGATCACGGTGCGCACCGCCGCCTTCCAGGCGACGGCCGAGGGCGGGTCCGCCGCCCCGGTCGAGGCGGTGTCGGCCGCGTCGGCGCCCGCCGCGAAGTCGTCGTTCAAGGGCGAGGAGATCGCCAAGTCCGACCGCCCGGAGCTCGCCGGCGCCCGCATCATCGTGTCGGGCGGCCGCTCGCTCGGCTCGGCCGACAAGTTCAAGGAGCTGATCGAGCCGCTCGCCGACTCGCTCGGCGCTGCGGTCGGTGCCTCGCGCGCGGCGGTCGATGCGGGCTACGCCCCGAACGACTGGCAGGTCGGCCAGACCGGCAAGGTCGTGGCGCCGGACCTCTACGTCGCGGTCGGCATCTCGGGGGCGATCCAGCACCTCGCCGGCATGAAGGACTCGAAGGTCATCGTCGCCATCAACAAGGACGAGGAGGCGCCGATCTTCCAGGTCGCCGATTACGGCCTCGTCGGCGACCTGTTCAGCGTCGTGCCGGACCTGCAGCAGGAAATCGCCAAGGCCAAGGGCTGAGGCAGACCGCCCCTCGCGCACGTAACCGTGCGAGGGGCGGCATCGAGACCCCTCCGGGCTCCCCTGGAACCCTTCGCATCTGCGAAGGCGCGATGATATGAACGGTCTGGACCGCGTGGCGGGAAGGCAGGGTGTGATGGGCATCGAGATCAAGACGGTCGGGATCATCGGGGCCGGCCAGATGGGCAGCGGCATCGCCCATGTCTGCTCCCTGGCCGGTCTCGACGTGCGGATGAACGACCGCGATCCCGAGCGCCTGAAGAACGGGCTCGCCACCGTCAACGGCAACCTGCAGCGTCAGGTCTCCAAGGGGGCGATCACCGAGAGCCAGCGCCGCGACGCGATCGAGCACATCATCGCGGTCGATTCCTTCGACGATTTCGGCCCCTGCGACCTCGTGATCGAGGCCGCGACCGAGGACGAGACGATCAAGCGCAGCATCTTCAGCGCGCTCTGTCCGTCCCTGCGCCCCGAGACGATGGTGGCGACCAACACCTCGTCGATCTCGATCACGCGCCTTGCCGCCTCGACCGACCGGCCGGAGCGCTTCATCGGCATCCACTTCATGAATCCGGTGCCGGTGATGCAGCTCGTCGAGCTGATCCGCGGCATCGCCACCGAGGACCCGACCTACGAATCGGCCAAGGCCTTCGTGCGGCGCCTCGGCAAGATCGTGACGGTGTCGGAGGATTTTCCGGCCTTCATCGTCAACCGCATCCTGCTGCCGATGATCAACGAGGCGATCTACACCCTCTACGAGGGCGTCGGCTCGGTCGATTCGATCGACACCGCGATGCGGCTCGGCGCCAACCATCCGATGGGGCCGCTCCAGCTCGCCGACTTCATCGGCCTCGATACCTGCCTGTCGATCATGCAGGTGCTCTACGAGGGCCTGGCCGATTCGAAGTACCGCCCCTGCCCGCTCCTGGTGAAGTACGTCGAGGCCGGTTGGCTCGGCCGCAAGACCAAGCGCGGCTTCTACGATTACCGCGGCGCGGAGCCGGTGCCGACCCGCTGAGGGCGGAGCGCACCGGGCGTCTCTCGCTCCCGCGCCGTCCGCGCGGCCGGGCGGATCACGCCACCGCGGCCTTCCGGGACTTGGCCGTGTTGCGGGCCGGCCAGCCGAGAGCGACGAGCCGGGCCTTGGCGTGCTCGCGCACCTCGTCGCGCAGGCCCGGCGCCATCGCCGCCAGCGCGGCCTGGGTCTCGGGCGCCAGCATCAGGTCGGTGACCGCGTTGATCGACTGCGCCTCGTCGATGCGCGCCGTCAGGTCGGCCTCGCTCGCACCGCCGTTCATTTCGGCCTGCGGCAGCTCGGCGTCGTTCGCGACCTCCGCCTTGCGGTCCCCCTCCGGCGCCGGCTCGGCCCGGCGCGCCGGGGCGTTGGCGGCCACGAGATCGGGACGGCTCGCCTTGAACTCGTCGGCCTCGTCCTCCGAGTAGAGCAGGCCGTGCAGGCCGGCGAGCTTGAGGATCACCCGGTCCTTCGCCCGCTTCTCCGCCATGGCGAAGACGTAGGCCGCCTGGCGGCCCGAGACGCGGTAATTCACGCCGATCAGCGCCTCGCCGATCGACCATTCGGTGCGGTCGCCGTTCGGGCCCGGCATGTGGCCGGTCACCAGGATCACCGCCTCGTCACGCTCCGCCCGCACGATCACCGGCGCGTCGAAGCGGATGCGGGCCTGCACGGCGATCCGTTCCAGGGCCTTGTGGTAGATCACGGCGGTGCCCTGCACGCGCCAGACGTTGCCGGCGAGCGGCTCGCCGTAGGTGGCGAGGATGTCGGCGATCTGCTTGTCGGTGGTTGCGCTCATCTCGATCGATCTCACCTGCTGACGGCGGGCTCCGGGCGGGCCGGACAACTCGTTCCGTCTTTGTTCTCTAGCATGCCGACCCGCGATGCGCGAGCGATTTCGCGAGCTTGCCGGCAGAGGATGCCGGGGCAACGACGGATTTTTCGTCGCAGTGCCGGCGCGATATCGTCCCGACGCCAAGCTGCCGCAAGATCGTCGATCCTACATCGCAGCGTTCCTCGGCATATGAGAATTTGGCCGCGTTGCCGAACCCGATTGTGTTCGCTAAATGTTCCTATCATGGAACGTCACCTCGACTGTATCGGTTCGTGTGACGCCCCACGCCCCTCCTCTCCGGAGCGCCGCATGAGCACGCCCGCCCTCCTCGATTCGTCGGCCCTGCTGGAGCGGCCGGGCCAGCGCCGCAGTGCCGTGCGCAGCCCCTCGCCCAGGCGCGGCGCTCCCCTCGTCGCCGCGGTGCCGCGCCAGGCCCTGATCGCGGATTTTCTCGCCATCGCGGCCCTCGATCCGGGGGTGGAGCGGCTGAAGGCGGCGCCGGCGCCGATCCGCCTGCCGCTGGGCGACGCGGTGATCGAGCACGCTGCCGATTTCGAGCAGGTCCGCACCGACGAGCCGGGCCTTCTCGTCGACGTGGTGGCGGAGGCCGATCTGAGCCGCCATCCCTTCCGCACCGCCTACGTGGCGGGCGAGCCGGTTGTGGCCGAGGACGGGCGGCGCTTCATCATCGAGAGCGCGGCCTCGCTGCGGGCGGAGCCCCGGATCTCGACGGTGCGGCTGATCATGGCGTGCCGCCGCACCTACGTCTCGGCCGGCGACCGGGTGCGGATCCTGCACCACCTCGACGAATGCGGCACCGGCCGCCTGGTCGATTGTGCCGGCATGGCGATCAACGCCCAGGACGGCGTGGCGGCGGTGCTGGCGCTCGCGGTCGAGGGCCTGGTGGCGGTCGATATCGGCCGTCCGATCCTGCCCGAGACCGCCGTGCGCCGCCGCCCGCTGCCCTACCCGGATCCGTTCGGGTTCTGAGGCTGGCTTGACGTTGGGGCCGGTTCGCGGTCTGATCGCCCGCAAGGCCGATGCAGCCTGCCGCCTGCGCCCCGTCCGGGGTTCGGTGAATGCATCCCGCGAGGCGCTTCCGTCCTTCCCCGTCCGTCGGGCGAGCCGGTCAGCAAGGCAGGCACTGATCCCCTTGGTTCGCCCGCGAGCAGGGATGGGATCATGCGCACCTATCACCACGCCAAGGCGATGGCCAAGAGCCTTCGCGAGGAACTCGGGCGGCGGGGCACGGCTCTTTCGCACGGCGAATGCCTCGAGATCGTCGCGCGCCTCTTCGGCCTCGACAACTGGAACGTGCTATCCGCCCGCCTGGCGACCTCGCCCGAACCGGCACCGGCCGTGCCCCTGGAGCGGCCCGCCGGCTGGATCGTCTCCGGCTCGAAGCCGCACCTCTACGAGGCGGGCATCGATCCCGCCACGTCCCATGGCGGCGGTCGCGCGGCGCTGATCCGCTGCCGCTACGCCGAGGACGACCCGACCTACGCGGCGATGGAGAAGGGTTTCGCCACGCTGATGCAGAGCATCGCGGCCGCGCCCTATCGCGGAAAGCGGGTCTGCCTGAGCGCCGAATTGCGGAGCCGCGACGTCGTCGGCGCCGCGACCCTGTGGCTGCGGGCCGACGCCGCGACCGGGCGGAGCGTCGCCTTCGACAACATGGAGGAGCGCTCGGTCGACGGGCCACTGACGGGCACGCGGGGCTGGACCGGCCGCCGCATCGTGCTCGACGTGCCGGAGACGGCGGAGAGCCTGCATTTCGGCTTCTATCTCCGCGGCAGCGGCGAGGCCTGGGCCGGCGGGTTCGCGCTGCGGGAGGCCTCGCCCGAGGACGGGGAGGCCGCCCGCGCCCGCATCAGCCCGGCGCCGGTGAACCTCTCGATTTCGCCGAGCCCTGGCGGGGAACGGGCACGGCACGCTGAGGACCGAGCGTGAGGGCGCGGGGCGTCAGGTCCCGCGCCGCGCCACCGCCGCCTCGACGAGCGAGCGGATCGCCGCCCGGACCGGCTCCGGGGTCGCGTCGCGCAAGAATTTCGCCTCGATCTCCTCGCGGATCAGGGCGCCGTCGTCGCTGCGGGCGAGGTCGGTGGCGGTCTCGGCCTGCAGCAGCGACACGAAGGCGCTCTCGATCCGGCCGATCGCCTCGGGCGAGGCATCGGCGGCGACCTGCCGGCCGGTGAGGTCGAAGACGTCGGCGACGTAGGGCAGGCGCTCCTCCGTGAGCGCGAGGTCGCCCGCGAGTACGAAGACCGCGGGGATGTGGGCGATCAGGTCGACCGAGCCGCGGGTGATGTTGCCCGGGTTGAACCAGCGCGTCTCGCCGACCTGTACCGGCGCATGGCGCTTGTGGACGTGGCCGTTGATGGCGAGCGCGCAGCCGTGGATCGCCTCCGGCGGCTTTGCGCCCGGATAACCCGCCCCGAAGGCGAGGTCGTGGTGTGTGAGCCAGACGACGGCATCGGCCTGCGGGATCAGCCCGCGCACGTCCGGGGGGATCGCCTGACCGAAGGGCGTGGCGCCGAGGCCGAGGCGGCGCCCCGCCACCGCGTAGAGCGCCGCCGGGCCGGATTCGGGGACGGCGTCGAGGACGTCGCTCACCGCCAGCATCGCCAGGCTGTCGCCGTCGGAGAGGCGGGTGTGGCGGATGTCGTGGTTGCCGACATTGGCGAGCGGCCGGTGCCGGAAGCCTTTGAGGATCCGGATCAGGCGCGACTTCAGGCTCTCGTCCGGCTCCACGGGCCGCTCGAACAGGTCGCCGAGGAGCACGGGTGCGAGGTCGCGGGCATTGGCCAGCGCGATGCAGTGCTCGAGCTTGTTCAGGACCGGCGCCGGCCAGTCGGGATCCTTCCGCCTCCCGGGCCGGCGCGACGAGACGTGAGGATCGCCGATGACGAGGAGGCCGGCGCACGCCACCGGCGCGGCGTCGAGCCGCTCGCGGCCGAGGATCATGCGGCGTCTCCCCTACCGGAGTGGCGGTGGCCGGCAAGCAGCGAGGCGGGGGCGACCGGTGTGCCGCAGGCCGGGCAGCGTCCGCCGGTCGCGGCGAGGACCATCTCCATCTCGGCCTCCGCGACGGCGAGTCCGTCCCGGGCCGCGGCCGCGCGTCCCCGCGCCTCGGCGAGACGCCGGCCGGTCTCGGCGAGGCGCTGTGCCGTCGTGGCGGCGTCGGGTCGGAGCACCGGCCGGGGCGCCGCGTCCGGCAGCCCGGCGAGGACCGAGGCGCGGGCCTCGGCCTCCGCGAGGGCGGCGCGCAGGCGTCGCAGCCGCGCGGCATGGAGGGTGTTCCGCGCGGTGTCGTGCGGCACCGGCGCCTGGGCCGGCAACCGACCGAGGGCTGCCGCCCTGTCGCGCGCCGTCGCGAGATCGTCGGCCGTCACGAGCACCCGGCGGCCGAGGGCGGCGCGGTGGCGCGCCTCGGCCAGCGCGCGGCCGATCTCGGCTCCGGTCTCGGGCGCCGGCAGATCCGCCAGCACCCGGGCCCGGGCGGCGGCCCCGGTGGCGAGACGCTCGGAGCGGGCGAGGCGGTCGGCCAGGGCCTCGCGCTCGCGCAGGCGCGCTTCCGCGGCGGCGAGCGCCTCGGCCCGCGCCCGGAGCCCACCCAGGGTCTCGGCCAGGGCGTCGAGGTCGTCGAGGGGCCCGAGCGCCTCGCGCAGGCGGGCGATCTCACGCTCGCCCTCGCGGATCGTGCGCTGGTCCTCCGTCACCCGCTCGCGCTGCAAAGCCTGCATGTCGCGCACGAGCCCGGCCTCGCGGCCGATCGAGAGCACGGCCGAGCGCCGGGCCGGCTTCTCGCCGAGCAGGAAGACCGGGAATTTCTGGTGCGCCACGTGGACGTCGAGATCCTCGACCCGGGTGATGCCGAACAGCCGCTCGACCCAGGGCGGCACGTCGCGGCCGCCGGTCTCCAGGGTGGTGCCGTTCTCCCGCACCAGCGCCCCGTCGGCCTCGTGCAGCGACCACAGGTTGACCGGGGTGCGCTTGGGCTGGCGGACGTAGCGCAGCAGCCGACCGTCGGCGACGCCGATCTCGACCCGCGCGGCGCTCGCGCCCGCCCGCACCAGGCTGTCGCGCACCTCGCCGTAGAAGACCGCCCGCAGGGCCCGGATCACCGTCGACTTGCCGTGGTTGTTGGGGCCGACGAGAGCGTTGACGCCGGGGGCGAGCGGCAGCGTCGCGTCGGCAAAACCCTGGACGTCGACCAGGCGCAGGTAGCGGAAGCCCGGCGTCTCCGGGCTCCAGGCCGCCGCGCAGGCAGCGGACGGCCCCACGATCGCGACGCCGGTCTCCGGCCGCCCGGCGATCCGGCTGACCGTGAGGTCGGCGCCGAAGCCCGCCACATCGTGGTGGGAGATCGCCAGGCACTGCACGCCGAGCTTGGCGGCACTCTCCTCCAGCACCTGGTAGAAGGCCGGCACCCGGTCGGGAGCGATCCAGCAATCGGCTTCGTCGAGGGCCAGGAAGCGTCCGACCCCGGCCTTGACCACGGCGATCAGCCGGAGCGCCATGCCGACCACGTTGGTCATGGCGCCGCCGTTGTCCTCCAGCACGTCCTCCCGGCCGCCATCCGGGCGCTCGACCCCGATATCGAGGGCCGGCAGCCCGCGCTCGGTGGTGAGATCCAGGCGTACCGGCTTCTCGCCGGGCAGCACCTCCTGGACGAGGGCGGTGAGCAGGGTCTCAAAGGTCGCGACGCTGCGGCGGTTGGCCTCCTGCTGCAGCTCGCGCAGGTAGGTGTCGACCGCGTCGCGCTGGGCGAGACGCCCCTTGGCGGCGGCCACCTCCCGGGTCCGGACGGCCAGGGTCTCGCGATCGCGGTCGCGGGTCGCCTCCAGGCGGGCGAGCAGGCGGCCGGCGCGGGAGAGCGCGTCCTGGCGGTCGGCGGGGGCCGGGGAAACGGTCAAGGCCGCGGTCACCGCGCGGTGTCGAGGGCGGAGAGACGGTCCTGCACCGCCCGCAGGGCCTGGGCGAAGTCCTCGACCCGGCGGGCGTTCTCGGCCCGGGCCTCCTCGATCATCCGGCGGATCTCGGCCTCGTCGTCGGTGCCCAGCTCCTCGCGGGCCTGGGCTCGCGCGGCGGCGAGTTCCGCGGTCAGGCGCTCGACGTCGCTCTCGGCCCGGATCCGGTCGGCCCGCAGGCGCTCGTAGGCCGGCTGCAGCGCCTCGAGGCGACGCAGGGCCTCGACGTCGGGACCCGCCTCCCGGGGACCCTGATCCTTCTCCTGCCCCTTGCGGCCGCGCTCCATCTCGGTCCTCGTTCCCATGCCGGGCCTCATGCCGGGTCTCATGCCGGTTCCCACGGCGGAACCGATGGGCCGGAGGTGGCACCCGGACCGACCTTTGGCAACAGCGGCGCCGTTCGAGAAATGTTCGCCGCGCCCTGTTGACGACCTGTGCAAATCAGACCAGTGTTCCGGTAATGTTCCATGCGACGAGCCGGCCCGGGAGGCGGCACGGCGTCGCAACGGAATCGTGGGAGACCCGGCATGGAGACCACCCGCCTGGAGAACGTCGCGGCCGAGGCTGCCCCGCTGTTCGAGAACCGGGACTGGTGCCTCCACGCGGACGGGCTGGAGCACCGCGGCACCGGCTACTTCATCGACCGCGCTGCCCTCGCGGCGCGGCGGCCGGACGGCTACTGGGAATGGCCGCTCCACCTCTCGGAGAAGAGCTGGTGCGGCGTGCGCAGCTTCCGCGAGGCGTTCTCGGCGGCGCTCGGCGCCTTCGGCATCGCCCCCGACCGCAAGCTCACCCTGTCCTTCGCCCTCGGCTTCGGCACGCGGGTCGGAGGCGCGGCGCCCGACGCCTTCGTGCCCCTCGCCGACCTCGTGCGTCCCCGTGCGCCGGCCCCCCGCCCGGCCCTGGTCCGCCCGCTCGTCGCCGCGAGCGCCTGACGGCGCGGAACCGCGCTCTCCCCTCGCGGCGAAATATGCTCTAGAGCCCGCCCCGGGTGACGCCGTACGGGGAGTGGGCGAGCGTGAGCGGGCAGCGCAGCGTGGAGATCGTCGTCCGGGGCCGCGTCCAGGGCGTGGGCTACCGGGCCTGGACCAAGGGCGTGGCCGAGGCCAAGGGCCTCGTCGGCACCGTGCGCAACCGGCTCGACGGCAGCGTCGAGGCCCGCCTCGCCGGACCCGCCGAGGCGGTCGCCGCGATGATCGAGGCCTGCCGCGAGGGTCCGCCCGGGGCGCGGGTCGCGGACCTCGCCGTGAGCGAGGCTGCTCCGCCCGCCGGCACGCGCGGCGTGCAGATCCTGCCGACGGCCTGACGGCGCCCGGCCATGCAACCGGATCTGGGCTTGAGCAGCTTCTCGCTCCTCGATCTCGCCGCCCTCGTCTGCTTCCTGTCGGCGTGGTTCGGCTATTCCTACGCGGTCGAGCATCTCGCCGGGGGCAAGCGCAGCCTCAACGGCATGATGAACCGCTACCGCCATGCCTGGGCCGACCAGCAGATCGTGCGCGAGAACCGGGTGGTGGACACCACCATCAACGCCTCGCTGCAGAACGGCACCGCCTTCTTCGCCTCGACGGCCCTGATCGCGCTGGGCAGCGCGCTCACCCTGTCGCGGTCCACCGACGACGCCCTGACCCTGTTCTCGACCCTGCCCTTCGGCGCGCCGATGACCCGGGCGGTGTGGGAGATCAAGGTGGCGGGCCTCGCCCTGATCTTCGTCTACGCGTTCTTCAAGTTCGCCTGGGCCTACCGGCTGTTCAATTACGGCGCCATCCTGATCGGCGCCGTGCCGCCGCGCGACGGCGACCCGGTGCGGATCGAGCGCGCGGCGCGGCGGGCCGCGGCGATGAACGTGGTGGCGGGCGGCCATTTCAACCGCGGGCAGCGTGCGTTCTTCTTCGCGCTGGCGTATCTCGGATGGTTCGTCAGCGCCTACGTGCTGTTCGCCACCACCGCGATGGTGCTCACCGTGATGTGGCAGCGCCAATTCGCCTCCGACGCCCGCCGGGCCCTGCAGGACCACGATGATCCCTGACGATTACGAGATCGAGCTGACGTTGGTGCGCCTCGTCGAAGAACGCGGCGCCGACAAGTCCGTTTGCCCCTCCGAGGTCGCCCGCGCGCTCGGCGGCCCCCACCCCGACGGCTGGGGCCCGCTGATGCAGCCGGTCCGCCGCCAGGCGGTGCGCCTGATGAAGGCCGGCCGCATCGCGATCCTGCGCAAGGGCAAGGTGGTGGACGACCCGGACGATTTTCGCGGGATCTACAGGCTGTCGCTGCCGCGGTAAGCCGGGATCACGGCCCCGGAAACACCGCCTCGGTGTAGCCCGAGGCCCGGTAGGCCGCGAGGCCGAGCCATTCGCGCACCGCGATGTCGAGCTCGAACAGGCCGTCGCCGGCCGTGGCGTGGATCGTGAGCGCGCCGGGACCGGTGCGGTAATCGACCGGGTAGGCCGCCACCGTGAAGCCGGCGCGGCGGAAGCAGCCGACCGCCCGCGGCATGTGCCACGCCGAGGTGACGAGGAGCCAGCGCTCGCCGGGCTTCGGCTTGACCAGTGCGGCGCTGAAGGTCGCGTTCTCGTGCGTGTTGCGGGACCGGTTCTCGTAGGTGATCCGCTCCGGCGGGACGCCGAGGGACGCGGCGTGGCGGCGGGTGATCGCGGATTCCGACACCGCCCCGTCTCCGGTGAGCCGGCCGGAGCCGCCGGCGAAGACGACGGTCGCGGCGGGGTAGCGCCGGGCGAGGTCGCCGAGCGCGATCATCCGTTCGCCGGCATCGTTGACGACGAGCTGGCCGCGGGCGGCCGACAGGCCGGTCTCGACCGCGCCGCCGAGCACCACGATCCCGGCGACCGGGACGCCGTCGTCGCGGAACTCGGGAAAGCGGTTCTCGAGCGGGCCGAAGACCAGGGAAGCCAGCGGCGAGACGCCGCCGGCGAGGAGCGCGAGACCGCAGAGGGCGGCGAGACCGGCACCGAGGCGCCGCCAGCGCAACGCCAGCCCCGCCCCGGCGACGACGAGGAGCAGGAGCAGGTTCGAGGGCGCCGCGAGGAACCACAGCACCTTCGAGAGCACGAAGAACATCGGGACGGTCCCGGCCGCGCGATCGATCAGGCCTTGGTGGTCATTGGGCCTTGTTGGTCTCGGCCTCGTAGCGGGCACGGGTCTCGGCGTTCGGCGGGTAGAGACCCGGCAGGGGCAGGCCCTTGTCGACCTCGCGCATGATCCAGAGTTCGAGACGCTCCTGCTCGACGGCGGCGAGCGCCACCTCCTCGGCGAGCGCCGCCGGGATCAGCACCGCACCGTCGCCGTCCGCCACCACGATGTCGTTCGGATAGACCGCGACGCCGCCGCAGCCGACCGGCTCGCCCCAGCCGACGAAGGTCAGGCCGGCGACGGAGGCCGGCGCCGCCACACCCGAGCACCAGACCGGCAGGCCGGTACCGTCCACGCCCTCGCCGTCGCGCACGACGCCGTCCGTGACGAGCGCCGCGACGCCGCGCTTCTTCATCCGGGCGCACAGGATGTCGCCGAAGATGCCGGCCTCCTGCACCCCCATCGCGTCGACGACCGCGATGCAGCCCTCGGGCATCGCCTCGATCGCCGCGCGGGTCGAGGTCGGGCTCGACCAGGATTCCGGGGTCGCCAGATCCTCGCGGGCCGGCACGAAGCGCAGCGTGAAGGCCGGGCCGACGATCCGCTGTCCGGCGGCGAAGCGCGGCATCGGCCCGCGCATCCAGCAGCGGCGGATGCCCTTCTTCAGGAGCACGGTGGTGAGGGTGGCGGTGGTGACGGCCTGCAGGGCGTCGAGGAGCGTCTTGTCGAGCGGCATCGGGCCTTCGGGAGCGTGGGGAGAAGGGACGGTTCGAGACGTAGCCGATCCGGGAGGACGCGGCCACGCCGTCAGCGCATGGCCCCGCTCCGGCACGGCCCGGCGTCAGCTCAGCGGCGGCAGCGCCGAGGCGGCGGCCGGGCGGGTGCGGATCCGCTCGTACCAGGCCCGCAGGGCGGGCCGCTCGATGCGCGGCACGTCGAGGTGGAGCCAGCGATGCGCCGCGGCGCCGGCCGCGATGTCGGCCGCGGTGAAGCGGTCGCCGACCAGGAAGGGACGGCCCATCAGGTGCGCGTCGAGGAGCGCCGCGCACTCCTCCGAGGCCGCCACCGAGCGGTCGATGACCGCCTGGTCGCGCTGCTCGGCCGGGGTGCGCACGGTCTGCCAGAACGCGTCCCGGGTCGCGGGCGTGAAGCGGGTCGCCTGCCAGTCGAGCCACTGGTCGACCAAAGCCGCCTCGCGGGGATCCTCGGGCCAGAGGCCGTGCGCCGCCTGCCCGCGGGCGAGGTAGCGCAGGATCGCGTTCGACTCCCACAGGACGAAGCCGTCCTCCTCCAGCACCGGCACGAGGCTGTTGGGGTTCATCGCGACGTAGTCCGGGTCGCGGACGCGGCCGAAGGCGCCGCCGGCCTCGACCCGCTCGTAGGCCAGGCCGACCTCTTCGAGCCCCCACACCGCCTTCTGCACGTTGACGGAACTCAGCCGTCCCCAGAGCCTGCGCATGGCGTGTCCTCCTCGGTTTATTCCGAATCGATCTCGCGTGGATCGATGTCGGGCGGGTAGGCGTGGCGTCCGCCCGCCGGGTCGGTGACGGTCCAGGCCGCGGCCCCGCCCGCCAGGTAGCCCGGCCCCACCGGCACCTTGCCGTATCCGCCCGGGATGTCGAGGACGTAGGTCGGCTGGGCCAGACCGGACAGCCGCCCGCGCAGGGACCGCATCAGGTCCTGGCCGTGGTCGAGGGTGGTGCGCAGATGGCCGGTGCCGGGGGCGAGGTCGCCGTGATGCAGGTAGTACGGCTTGATCCGGTTCTCGACGAAGGCCCGCATCAGGGCCGAGAGGGTGTCGGGATCGTCGTTGATGCCGGCGAGCAGCACCGATTGGCTCACCATCGGGATGCCGGCATCGACCAGCCGGGCGATCGCCCCGCGCGCCGCGTCCGAGAATTCCCGCGGGTGGTTGGCGTGGAGCGCCACGAACACCGCCCCCTCGAAACGCTTGAGCGCCGCGATCAGGTCGGCCTCGACCCGGGCCGGATCGACCACCGGCACTCGCGTGTGCAGCCGCAGGACGCGGACATGCGGGATGTCCCGCAGCGCCTCGGCGATGCGGCCGAGCCGCCGGGGCGAGAGGACGAGCGGGTCGCCGCCGGTGACCACCACCTCCCAGATCTCCGGACGGGCGGCGATGTAGGCGAGGGCAGCGTCGAGCTCCGCCTCGGTCAGGCTGCCCTGCCCCTCCGGGCCCACGACCTCACGGCGGAAGCAGAACCGGCAATAGACCGGGCAGACATGGAGGGGCTTCAGGAGCACCCGGTCGGGATAGCGGTGGACGATGCCGGGGAGCGGCGCATGGGCCTCGTCGCCGATCGGGTCGGCGCGCTCCTCGGGCGTGGTGACCAGCTCCTCGGCCCGCGGCACGAACTGGCGGCCGATGGCGTCATCGGCCTCCGCGATCAGCTCGGCCATGGCCGGGGTGATCGCTACCGCGTAGCGCGCCGCCACCCGCTCCAGGGCCGGCAGCCGCTCCGCCGGCACGAGGCCGGCCGCGGCGAGGTCGCGGGCGCTGCGGATCGGTCCGCTCACCGGGGATCCTCGGAACGGGGATACTCGGCGACGGGCGTCCAGATCACGTCCTCGATCCGGCGGGCGCCGGTCGCCAGCATGACGAGCCGATCGAAGCCGAGCGCGATGCCGCTCGCCTCCGGCATCTGCGCCAGGGCAGCCAGGAAATCCTCGTCGAGGGGGTAGCGCTCGCCGTAGACGCGCGCCTTCTCGTCCATCTCGGCGGTGAAGCGGCGGCGCTGCTCATCGGCATCGGTCAGCTCGCCGAAGGCATTGGCGAGCTCGACGCCGCAAGCATAGAGCTCGAAGCGCTCCGCCACCCGCGGATCGGCGGGGCTCGGCCGGGCGAGCGCCGCCTCGGGGATCGGGTATTCGCATAGGATCGTCGCCCGGCCGCGGCCCAGAGCCGGCTCGACCCGCTCGACCATCACCCGGCTGAACAGGTCGGCCCAGGTGTCGTCGGGGGCGGTGCGGATGCCGGCCCGGTGGAGCGCCGCGGCGAGGCCCGCCCGGTCGGTTGCCCCGTCCGGCGCCACCGTCGCCAGGAGGTCGATGTCGGCGTGGCGATGGAACGCTTCCGCCACGCTCACACGCTCGGGCTCGGCGAAGGGATCCGCCTCGGTCCCGCGCCACGCGAAGACCTTGGCGCCCGCCGTCTCGGCGGCCAGACCCAGGACGGCGCCGCAGTCGCGCATCAGGCTGTCGTAGGTCTCCCCCGCCCGGTACCATTCGAGCATGGTGAATTCCGGGTGGTGCAACGCCCCGCGCTCGCGGTTGCGGTAGACCGGCCCGAGGCTGAACAGCCGGGGCTCGCCCGCCGCCAGGAGCTTCTTGCAGGCGAATTCCGGCGAGGTGTGCAGGTAGAGCGGATGCGCCGTCCCATCCGGCGCGATGCCCTGCGTGGCGAAGGCAGACAGATGCGCCTCGTTGCCGGGCGAGACCTGGAGGATCGCCGCCTCGACCTCGACGAAGTCGCGGGTGGAGAACCAAGCCCGCAGGGACGCGGCGATGCGGTTGCGGGCCATGAGCCGCGGCCGGCGGTCGGCGTGGACGTGGGGGGCCCACCAGGGCGAGGCGGAGGTCATGGTGCGGATATCATCGAATGGCGGGCGACTGGCGGTCGCGCCTGAGATGCGATAGGGCGGGCCGAAGGCATCCTCTGCCGGCGCGGCGCTCGAACGTGCGCGGCTTGGCGGACGCCGCCGCTTTCTGTCAACGCTTCCAGTCCAGGATTCGCCCCGTGCCGAAGGTCATCGCCAGTTCTCTCCGCAAAGGCAACGTCGTCGACAAGGACGGCCGGCTCTACGTGATCCTCTCCGCCGAGAACATCCATCCCGGCAAGGGCACGCCGGTGACCCAGCTCGACATGCGCCGCATCACCGACGGCGTGAAGGTCTCGGAGCGCTACCGCACCACCGAGCAGGTCGAGCGCGCCTATGTCGAGGACCGGGAGCACACCTTCCTGTACAGCGACGGCGAAGGGTTCCACTTCATGAACCCGGAATCCTACGAGCAGCTCGCCGTGCCCGAGGACGTGATCGGCGACATGGCTCCCTACCTCCAGGAGGGCATGGCGGTGATGCTCTCGACCCATAACGGCGTGCCGCTGGCGCTCGAGCTGCCGCAGCGCGTCACCCTCGAGGTCACGGACACCGAGCCGGTCACCAAGGGCCAGACCGCCTCCTCGTCCTACAAGCCGGCCACGCTCTCGAACGGCGTGCGCACCCTGGTGCCGCCGCATATCGGCACCGGCACCCGCATCGTCGTGATGACGGCCGACGGCTCCTACGTCGAGCGCGCCAAGGACTGATCGCCGGAGGGCGGGCGGCTACCCGCCGCCCGCCGCGTGGAAGCAGGCCCGGGACGCGACGATCGCCCGGCCCTGCTCCTCCGCCGAAAAGCCGCCGCCGGCCCGCCACAGACCCTCCGCGCGCAGGCGCCCGACGACGCAGCGCGCCGCCACCCGACAGGCCGCCTCGCCCCCGCCGGCCTCGGCGCAATTCGCCCGGTACTCGCGCAGGAACTGCGCTTCCCCCGCCCGCGGATGCGGCCCGGTGAGCGTCGCGACACCGTAGAGCAGCCCGAGCAGCACCGGCTGGTGGATCAGGTAGACGGCGAGGCTGTGCCGCCCGGCCGCCGCGCCGAACCGTGCGATCCGCTCCCGCGGCGCCCAGGTCCCGAGCCGCGAGGTCGCGAGCCGCGGCAGCCCGAGCCGGCCGAGCCCGACCCCCGCCAGCACGAAGCCGAACCAGGGACAGAGGGGCACGTAGTCGTTGGTGGTCGGCACCGTCGCGCCGAGCCCGAGGAACAGGAGCCCGGGCGCGTCGAGGACGGCCGGCGCCCCCATCCATGCCGCGAGCGTCGGTCCGGCGAAGACCAGGGCGGCGGCGAGCCCGACGAGCGGCAGCGGCGCGACGAGAGCCGGCAGCGCCAGCACGCTCGCGACGGCGATGCAGTGCAGGATGCCGAAGAAGATCCACGAATCCGGAAACAGGAAGACGGTCGCGAGCGAGATCGCGCCCGCCGCCGCCGCGATGCGCGCGAGCCGCATCAGATAGGGGCGCCACGCCCCGGAGCGCCCCGGCCGGGCGAGCACCAGGCTGATTCCGACGAGGACCAGGAAGCTTCCGGCGATGCCGTGGGCCGCCGCCCGGCCGACGGGCGTCAGGGCGAAATTCTCGGGCGTCAGCCGCAGGAAGCCGAGATCCCAGGTCAGGTGGTAGAGCGCCATCGCCAGGAGCGCGACCCCGCGGGCGAGATCGATGGCCGCGAAGCGCCGGATGGGCAAGGCTGGAGACGATGAGGTCTGAATCGCGGTTCTCCCGGACGACGCACGGGCGCCGTCATAGCCGAGCCTCGGCCGAGGCTCGCCATCCAGGCCCCTTCCTGCGGCGAAAACGCGCAGTCCTGCCCTGTGAGAGCTGGGAATCGCCACAACTACCGGGTAGCGACCCCACATCATGCCTCCCGCGATTGCAGGATGCGCGGCAACGAGGCGACATCGGCGGGGAACGGGGCCGGTCCAGTGTCTCAACTCGGCGGATTTGGGCTTCCCCCGAGTCATGACTTTGTTAATCTGCCGGTGAAGCGCGCGACGCGATTCGAGTGGGTTGCTTACGATGTCGGACGAGTTCGGTTCAGGTCTCGCCGGGGAGCGGCGGGAGGGCGCGTTCGGGGACGACGCGCGCGACACCCGGTCCGGGCTCGACGCGGCGACGCTGGAGCGCCCGGTCGAACTGGTCGAGGTCAGCGGCCGCATCAAGTGGTTCGACGTCGCCAAGGGCTTCGGCTTCATCGTCCCGGACGACGGCTCGCCGGACGTGCTGCTCCACGTCACCTGCCTGCGGCGCGACGGCCACCAGAGCGCCAGCGAGGGCGCCCGGATCGTGGTCGAGGCGGTGCAGCGCCCCCGCGGCTGGCAGGCCTTCCGGGTCGTCTCCCTCGACCAGACCACCGCGACCCACCCGGCCGAATTGCCGATGCCGCGCACCCACGTCACCGTGGTGCCGACGAGCGGGCTCGAGACCGCGGTGGTGAAGTGGTTCAACCGCCTGCGCGGCTTCGGCTTCCTCAGCCGCGGCGACGGCACGGCGGACATCTTCGTCCACATGGAGACCCTGCGGCGCTACGGCATCGCCGAGCTCAAGCCCGGCGAGTACGTCCAGGTCCGCTACGGCGACGGCTCGAAGGGGCTGATGGCCGCCGAGGTGCGCCTGCTGACCGAGGCCGGCCCGCCCTCGTCGCACTGAGGCCAGGCGTCCCGCCACCGGATTTTTGGTTTCCCGTGCATGTCCGGCGGCGGGCGCCCATCCCCTTCGCCGGACGATGCTCTAGCTCAGCCTCATGTCGCTCCGCTTCGCACGGCCTCTCGCCGCCTCGCCGCGCCGGCTCCTCGCCGCGTTCCTTCTCCTCATGGCGCTCGCGCCCTCGGCGGCGCTCGCCGACGGCGCCTTCGAGCCGCTGACGATCGCCTCCCGCTCCGGCCGCCACACCTTCCAGGTCGAGGTGATGCGCGACGATGCGGGCCGGGCCCAGGGGCTGATGTTCCGCCGCACCATGGCGCCGGACCGCGGCATGCTGTTCGACTTCGAACGCAACGAGCCGGTCGCGATGTGGATGAAGAACACCTACCTGCCGCTCGACATGCTGTTCATCCGCCCGGACGGCACGGTGGCGCGCATCGCGGCGGATACCGAGCCGCTCTCGACCCGCACCATCACCTCGGGCGAGCCGGTCCTCGGCGTGCTCGAGCTCAATGCCGGCACCGCCGCGCGCCTCGGCATCCATCCGGGCGACAAGGTCGAGCACCCGCTGTTTCGCGGGCGCTGAGAGCCCCGGCGGCTCTCGCCGCCGGGACGTCCGGGCGTCAGAAGCCGCGGTTCGAGATGCTCGGGATCGACGGCTGGGTGAAGGCGCGGTTCACGTCGGGGCGGCGCTGCGTCCCGTTGGTGTCGTTCGAGCGCACGTAGTTCTTGGTGTCGAAGGACTCGGCGAGACCGCTGCCGCGCGGGTCGCCGGAGCTGGTGCAGGCGGCGGCGAGGCCCGCGAGGGTGAGCGCCGCGGCGACACGGAGGAGACGCATGGGGGATCCTGGGCTCTGACAGTCGAGCCGGGGTGCCCGGCTGCCGCCCCCCCGTCAAGGCGCCGGCCCCGCGCGCGGCGGGAAACCTCCGCCCCTGTGCCTCCCGGGCCGCGCTCCGCGGAATGTGTGGAGGGCCGCGATTCTCCGGCTGGCGGAGTCCCGGGCTTTGCGCGAGAGTCCGGGCCGATGAGCAACGTCGTTCCCCTGCTGCGCCCGCGCCCGGCGCCCGATGCCGCCGCCCGCGCCACCGCGATGGTCGTCTCCGACCTGGTGACGATCGCCGAGCAGCTGCACGACATCGGCGCCCGCGCCGCCGCCCTCGGCCGGCCGCGCACGGAGGCCGAGCGCACGGTGCAGATGGTGCTCGACGCCGTGACCTCGATCGAGCGGGCGCTCGATACGATCACGGATGGCGGGGACTACACGCCGTTCTGAGAACCGGCTCGACAGGGATCGTCGCGCTCCCCCCTCGTTCCGGGGCCGCGACGCAGAGCCCGCGATCTCGGGCATTCGCCTGGTCGATGATCGGGTCGAATGTCCGCCGGTATCTCCTCGAGCCTCCGCGGCTCTGGATTCCTGACTCCGCCGGCGTGGCCCCGGAGTGACCCGCAAAACCGCTCGGGCCGTCGGTCGCAACACCCGGCCGATCGACGCTCTGGCCGACCTCTCCCGTCTCACGCCCCGACGTCGAGCATGCTGCGAAACACCGCGCCGTAATGGCAGGCGGCGGCGGCCAGCACGAAGCCGTGCCAGATCGCGTTCTGGAACGGGAGCCGGCGCCAGACGTGGAAGACGACGCCCAGCGAGTAGAGCAGGCCGCCGGCGGCGAGGAGCCACAGGGCCGGCGGCGACAGGGCGGCGATGACCGAATCGTAGACCATCATCCCGCTCCAGCCGAGCGCGAGGTAGAGGGCGATCGCCAGGCGGTCGAAGCGCCCGGGCAGGGTCAGCTTCACGGCGGCGCCCGCCACCGCCACGAGCCAGATCCCGGCGAGCAGCCCGAAGGCGAGGCCATCCGTCCCGACCAGCATCACGAGGGGCGTGTAGGTGCCGGCGATCATCAGGAAGATGGTGGCGTGGTCGCACCGGCGCAGGCGCCATTTCATCCGGCCGATCGGCCACATGTTGTAGGCCGCCGAGGTTCCCAGCATCGCCACGAGACCGGCGGCGTAGACGCCCACCGCCACCGTCTCGGCGGGGCCGAGCCTCGAGACGACGGCGCTGATCGTGAGCGCCACGGCGCCGATGACGCCGAGGCTCACCCCGACCACGTGCACGATGCCGTCGGCGAGCAGCTCGCGCGGCGTGTAGGTCCAGGCGAGGCTCAGGGGCCGTCCGTCCGGCGCGAAGCGCGGGGCGGGGATTGAGGACAATTCCAGGGAGTGCTCCTGCACGGACATCGGGCCTCCGCTCCTCGGGGTCGGGAGACGGCCTCCCGGTCGATCGAGGTTAAAGCGCAAGCATGAACGTGGGACGAACGTTCCCGCCCCGCGTCAGACCGCCCGGATCGCGGGGCCCCTGCCGAGCCGGTCATCGCGGGTCGCCCGGCCGAGCCGGTCATCGCGGGTCGCCCGGCTGAGCCGGTCATCGCGGGTCGCCCGGCTGAGCCGGGCATGGGCGCTCGCCATCCCGAGCACCAGCATGGCGGCGACCTGGTGGGCGAGGCCGGCCCAGAGCGGCACCGCGAGAAGCAGCGTGACGATGCCGAGCGTCGCCTGCGCGGCGACGAGGCCGGCGAGCGCGGTGGCGCGCCGCGCCGCGCCGGTGCCGGGCGCGCTGCGGCGGGCGTCGAGAGCGTGGACGATCACCAGGGCCAGAAGCGCGTAGGCGATCAGCCGGTGGTTGAACTGCACCAGGGCGACGTTGTCGACGAAGTTCTCGATCCACGGCGTGCCGGCGAACAGGCCGCCGGGCACGAGGCCGCCATCCATCAGCGGCCAGGTGTTGTAGGTGAGCCCCGCCTTGGAGCCCGCCACGAGGCCGCCGAGCGCGACCTGCACCAGCACCAGGGCCATCAGGGCGAGCGCCGTCCGCGAGAGCCGCGCCGGCACGACCTCGTCGCGCTTGCGGTCGAGGCCGGCGGCGAGCCAGACGAGGCCGGCATAGATCCCGCTCGCCAGCGTCAGGTGCAGGGCGAGCTTGATCGGCGCGACCGCGATCATGCCGGGCTGGAGGCCCGACGCCACCATGATCCAGCCCACCGCCCCCTGCAGGCCGCCGAGCACCCCGAGGCCGAGCAGGCTCAAGGCCAGGCGCCGGTCGAGCTGGCCGCGCAGCCAGAAGACCAGCAGCGGCAGGAAGAACACGAGCCCGATGATCCGGCCGAGCAGCCGGTGGCCCCATTCCCACCCGTAGATGAACTGGAACTCGGACAGGGTCATGCCCTGGTTGAGCAGCGTGTATTGCGGCGTCGCCTGGTACTTGGCGAATTCCTCGGCCCAGGCTGCGCCTGAAAGCGGCGGGATCGCACCGGTCACCGGCTTCCACTCGGTGATCGACAGGCCGGAGCCGGTCAGCCGCGTCGCGCCGCCCACCGCCACCATCGCCACCACCAGGGCGGCCATGACGAAGAGCCAGGTCCGCACGGCGCGGCGGGACCGGGGCGCCGCGGCGGCCGGTGCCGCGGGAGGAACGAGGCCGATCAAGGACGTGCTGCTCATGCGCGACGGCTTACCGGCGGGACCGGGCCTCGCGCAACATCCAGCGGTGCCGCACTGCCCGCTTAATCCTCCGGCCGCGCCAGCACGCCGCCGCTGATCGCCTCGCGGACCCCCGTGGTCGACGGAAAGGTGATCGGCAGGCCCTCCACCGAGCGCACCGCCAGATAGGCGAAGGCCTGGGCCTCCAGGAAGGCGGAGGACCAGCCGATCGCGTCCGCCGTCGTGATCTCGGCGCGCAGGTGGTAGTTGAGCTGGCGCAGCAACTCGCCATTGCGGGCGCCGCCGCCGGCGACGATCCAGCGGACCGGCGGGTCGGAGGCGTGGTCGAGGGCGCGGGCGACGGCGCGGGCCGTGAAGGCGGTGAGCGTCGCGGCGCCGTCCTCGGTCGTGAGCTGACCGGCGAGCTTGTGCGAGAACCAGTTGCGGTCGAGCGACTTCGGCGGCCGGCGGGCGAAGAACGGGTGGACCAGGAGCCAGGCGAGGAGCTGCTCGTCGGGCCGGCCGCGGGCGGCGGTGCGGCCGTTGTCGTCGAGCGCGTGGCCGGTGCGCTCGCGCATCCAGTCGTCGATGAGCGCGTTGCCGGGCCCGGTATCGAAAGCGAGGATTTGTCCGTCCCGGGCGATCAGCGTCGCGTTGGCCACACCCCCGATATTGAGGATGCCGAGGCTCTCGGTGAAGCCCGAGGCCTGGGCCAGGGCCCGGTGGAAGACCGGCACCAGGGGCGCCCCCTGCCCGCCCGCCTCGATGTCGGCGTGGCGCAGGTCCGACACCACCTTGATGCCGAGGCGGCGGCTGAGGACCCGGCCGTCGCCGATCTGGACGCTCATCTTCTGGTCGGGCCGGTGCACCACGGTCTGGCCGTGGAAGCCGATCACGTCGATGTCCGCCGCGGTGAGCCCGTTCTCGGAGAGGAAGTTCTCGACCGCCTCGGCGTGCAGCCGCGTCACCAGCTCCTCGGCCTGGCGCAAGCAGCCCGGCCGCTCGCTGCGCTCGGTCACGGCTTCCGCGTCGATCAGCGCCTGGCGCAGGAGCGCCCGGTCGTCGTCGGAATAGGCGCGGTAGCCGGTGGGGCCCAGCGGCTCCAGGTAGCCGTTGTGGCTGCGCTCGACCCGGATCGCCTCGCCGTCGGTCTCGATCAACGCGACGTCGACGCCGTCGAGGGAGGTGCCGCTCATCAGCCCGATCGCCCGCCGCATCGTCATGCCGAATCGCCCCCGTGCCTTTCGGGGCCGGCACTGCTATGGACCGACCCGTTCCGAATCCGACGGAGCTAGCATGGCGGCGCCGCGCTGTCGCCGAGCCCACGGCAGATTGCCTTCACGAGACTGATCGAGAGTTCCATGGCCGCGCCCACCGACTTCGCGCCGCGTTCCGACTTCCTCCGCGTCCTCATCGAGCGCGGCTACGTCCACCAATGCTCCGACTTCGCGGGCGTGGACGAGGCCGCCTGCGAGGGCCGGCTGACGGCCTATGTCGGCTACGATTGCACGGCGCCGTCGCTGCATATCGGCCACCTGCTCTCGATCATGATGCTGCACTGGCTCCAGGCGACCGGCGGCAAGCCGGTGGCGCTGATGGGCGGCGGCACCACCCGCGTCGGCGACCCGTCCGGCCGCGACGAGACCCGCAAGATCCTGACGCTCGACCAGATCGAGGCCAACAAGGCCGAGATCGGCAAGACCTTCGCGCGCTTCCTCGATTTCGGAAGCGCCCCCAACGCCGCCGTGATGGCCGACAACGCCGAGTGGCTGACCACGCTCAACTACATCGAGATGCTGCGCGACATCGGCCGGCACTTCTCGGTCAACCGGATGCTGTCGATGGACAGCGTGCGGCTGCGGCTGGAGCGCGACCAGGAGCTGTCGTTCCTGGAATTCAACTACATGATCCTCCAGGCCTACGACTTCGCCGAGCTGAACCGCCGCTACGGCGTGACGCTGCAGATGGGCGGCTCGGACCAGTGGGGCAACATCGTCACCGGCATCGATCTCGGCCGGCGCCTCGGCACGCCGCAGCTCCACGCCCTGACCTGCCCGCTGATGACCACCGCGTCGGGCGCCAAGATGGGCAAGACGGCGTCGGGCGCGGTCTGGCTCAACCCGGACATGCTGAGCCCCTACGAGTACTGGCAGTTCTGGCGCAACACCGAGGATGCCGATGTCGGCCGCTTCCTGCGCCTCTTCACCCTGATGCCCCTCGACGAGGTGGCAAGGCTCGAAGGCTTAGGCGGCCAGGAGATCAACGAGGCCAAGAAGGTGCTCGCCACCGAGGCCACCGCCCTGCTGCACGGTCGAGACGCCGCGGAGGCCGCCGCCGAGACGGCACGCCGCACCTTCGAGGAGGGCGCGCTCGCCCAGAGCCTGCCCACCGTCGAGGTGCCGCGCGCCGCGATCGAGGCGGGCCTGGGCGTGCTCTCGGCCTTCGGGCCGGATCATGCCGCCCTCGTGCCCTCGACCAGCGAGGCGCGGCGCCAGGTGAAGAGCGGCGGCCTCAAGGTCAACGATGCGCCCGTCACCGACGAGCGCGCGGTGATCGGCACCGGTGACGTAACGCCGGAAGGCGTGGTGAAGCTGTCCTTCGGCCGCAAGAAGCATGTGCTGCTGCGGGTGGTGTAGGGTTTTTCGCGCGAGAGCGTGCGCGTGGCCCAGGCCGGGGCGTTTCCCGGACTGGCGCGACAACCCTCCCTCTCTGCGGCAGAGCTGTTCGGGGACAAGCAAAAGAGCGCGGGTTTCCCCCTCTCCCCGCGGGCGGGGAGAGGGCCGCGTCTCCGTTCAGGAGACGGGGCAAGCGCAGGCGCAGCCGGAGCGAGGGTGAGGGGGTCTCGACGAGTGAGGCTCCTCCGGAAACACCCCCTCACCCTCGCGGCGAACCTGCGGTCCGCTGCTCCCTTCGCCCCCGACGAGGGGGGCGAAGGCCTCTCCCCGCCCGCGGGGAGAGGGGAAACCCGCGCCCTTTATCCTCATCCCCGGACAGCCCTGCCTCAGCGGGGGAGGGCTCAGGCACGAGCCGTCGCGGAGGCTGCGCGGGAGGGATCAGGCGTGCGGGCGGGCCCGGCGGCGGGTCGCGGCCCGCGCGGTCGCTGCCGGCGCGCAACGCTGCCAGCCCCAATGGTCGTAGGCGGTCGTGGCGCGGGCCTCGCACCAGCCCTGGCGGCGGAGCGCCGTGGCGGCGCGGTCGCGATCCTCGCAGGCCTGGTTGGCCAGGGGCGAGGCCGGCAGGGCACAGGCCGCGTCGGCCCGCTGCCAGCGCGCGACGAGGTCCTCCGCGGCGGCCGGGACGGTGCCGGCGAGAAGCGGCACGAGGACGAGGAACGGACGCAGGGACGGCATCGCGCGGGACCTTCGGTCAAGACGAACGGATCGATGCGAGACGATCGTGGCGTGGATCGGGCGGATCGGCGCAGTCCCGTCAAGCAGAAACCGGATCTCGCCAAGAGGAACCGCCAAGAGGCCTAATCCGACAGGACGAGGCCCGGTCTGGCCGATCCGGGGGAGGCGCCCCGCCCCGACCCGACGGTTCCCGCCCGGCTGTGGCGGCCGGAACCCTCGCCAGCGCCACCATCCTGTGCTCAAAGGGCGCCACCTGACGACTGACGGGCTGACCCCCACGATGCTGCGCCGCCTCTACGAGTGGATCCTCGCGCTCGCCGCGCGCCCCTCGGCTCCCTACGCGCTCGGCGCGGTCTCCTTCGCCGAGAGCTCGTTCTTCCCGGTTCCGCCCGACGTGATGCTGGTGCCGATGGTGGTGACCCGGCCCGAGAAGGCCTGGACCTACGCGCTGATCGCGACGCTGACCTCGGTCGCGGGCGGCATCGCCGGCTACGCCATCGGCGCGCTGCTCTACGATTCCCTCGGCGCTTGGCTCTTCCACCTCTACGGCCTCGACAAGGGCGCCGACCAGTTCCGGGAGGCCTACGCCCATTACGGCCACTGGGTGATCCTGCTGAAGGGACTCACGCCGATCCCCTACAAGCTCGTCACCATCACGTCGGGCTTCGCCGGCTACGACCTGTTCTGGTTCGTCGTGCTGTCGCTCGTCACCCGGGGCGCGCGGTTCTTCATCCTGGCGGGACTGGTGCGCCGCTACGGCGTCGGCATCCGCACCGTCCTCGACCGGCACCTGAACGCCGTGGCCGCGATCTGCGTCGCGGTCGCCGTGCTCGGCTTCGTCGGCTTCCGCTACCTGGTCTGAGGACATCGCCATGGCCGACACCCTCATGGCTCCCACCCTCGCGCGGCGGCTCACGGCGCCCCGTCCGGCGGCCCTGCTGCTGCTCGTCGGAGCCGCCGCCACCGTCGGCGGCGCGCTGATCTTCCAGCACGGCTTCGGCTACGTGCCGTGCAAGCTCTGCCTGACGGAGCGTCAGCCCTACTACCTCGCCCTGCCGCTGCTCGCCGCCGCCCTGCTGCTGCCGCGCCGGCTTGCGGGCGGGCTCCTGGCGCTGGCGGCGGTGATCTTCCTCGTCGGGGCGGGCTTGGGCGTCTACCATGCCGGGGCCGAATGGGGCTTCTGGCCCGGGCCGAGCGATTGCGGCGGCGGGGCCGGCCCGGCGCCGGCCGGCGTCGACGACTTCCTCAAATCCCTGCAGGCCACCCGCCCGGTGGATTGCACCGCGGCGGCCTGGCGCTTCCTCGGGATCTCGCTCGCCGGCTACAACGCCCTCATCGCGCTGGCCCTTTCGGGGCTCGCCGGCACGGCGGCCTGGCGCGCCCTGCGCCGCGGCTGATCCGGCGGATCAGCGCTTCGGCTTCATCACCGTCGGCTCGGCCAGGAGCGCGGCCAGCCGCTCGGAATCGAGGGCGGGTTCGGGCTTCGGCTTCGCCTCCTTGCGGGCCTCCTTCGCCGCCTCGGCCTTCCTGGCCTCGATCTTCTCCGGCCGCGCCATCCGGGCGGCCTTCGCGACGGGCGGCGTCGGCACGATCGAGCCGGTGGTGACCGGCTCGTCGAGGGGCATCGCGGGTTTCGCGGCGGCGACGAGCTGCGGGCGCGGCGGCTCGCGGTCGAGCTGGGCCGAGCAGACGGCGCAGACCGTGGCGAAGCCGAGGCTCGCGACGGTCGCGAGGAAGAGGTTGGTACGCAGGGACACGGGCCGGGTACTCAAGGAACGGTTGACCATCCCGGAGCCTAGGCGCCGACCCTTAATGATCCCCTTGCCTCCTGATCTCTCGCCCTGCCGGTGCCACCTGTCCATCCACGATCCGATTCAGGATTCGTACACGCTGTTCCTGCGGCCGTCCGAACCTGTCAGTTCCTAACGACTTCTTCCCGCAAAGGGGAAGAGATCGATGTTCTTTACCATGACGGCGGCGATCGGCGGCGGGATGATGGCCGCGATCTGGCTGCTCGAGGACGGCCCGGCCGTGGCGGCGGCAGCGGGGGCCATGGCCGGCGCGGCGAGTGCCGTCATGGCCGCAGCCCTTCTCGCCCGGCTCGACCGCCGGATCGATCCGGCCACCGACGCCGGGCGAGCATCCGACGATCTCCCGCGCCTGCCGCACCGGCGCCGTGCCGCGCTGCGGGGCTTCGCGCGCCACCGGAAACCGGCCGTCGAAATCCTCGCCTCCCCGCGTTGATCCCGCCGGAACCCGGGCAGTGCGGCCCGGTTGACGGCCGCAATCCGGCGAGGACCCGAGCGATTCGCGTGGCACCGACCTTCTCTCCGGCCCGGCCCGGACCCGCCGCGTGAGGCGTATGCGTCCCGCATACCCCGTCCCGGCCTCGGCCGTCCTGGCCCTGGCCGCTTTCGTGATGGCCGGAAGCGCGCACGCCGCCGGGATCGGTTCGGGCGGCGGCCCGTCCGAGGTCGTTCTCGTCGTCCAGATCGTGCTGCTCCTCAGCCTCGGGCGCCTGCTCGGCGAGGCGATGCTGCGGGTCGGGCAACCGGCGGTGATGGGCCAGCTGCTCGCCGGGCTGCTGCTCGGCCCGTCCTTCCTCGGGGCGGTCTGGCCGGAGGTGCAGCACTGGCTGTTTCCGCCCGGGCGCGACCAGCGGGCGCTCCTCGACGGCATCGCCCAGCTCGGCATCCTGCTGCTCCTGCTGATGACCGGGATGGAGACCGACCTCGCGCTGGTGCGCAAGGTCCGGCGCGCGGCGGTCAGCGTCTCGGTCACCGGGGTCGCGGTGCCGTTCGCCTGCGGCTTCCTCCTCGGCTGGTTCCTGCCGGAGGCGATGCTGCCGCATCCGGAGCTGCGCCTCGTCACCTCGCTCTTCCTCGGCACCGCGCTGGCGATCTCGTCGGTCAAGATCGTCGCCATGGTGGTGCGCGAGATGAACTTTTTGCGCCGCAACGTCGGCCAGGTCATCGTCGCCTCGGCGATCATCGACGACACGATCGGCTGGGTGATCATCGCGGTGATCTTCAGCCTGGCACGGGCCGGCACCATCGATCTGTGGGAGGTCGGCCGCAGCCTCGCCGGCACCCTGGTCTTCCTCGGGATCAGCCTGACGGTCGGGCGCCGCCTGGTCTTCTGGCTGATCCGCTGGGCCAACGACTCGCTGAGGAGCGAGGCGGCGGTGATCACCGCGATCCTGGTGCTGATGGGGGTGCTGGCGCTCGTCACGCAGGCCATCGGCGTCCACACGGTGCTGGGCGCCTTCGTGGCCGGGCTGCTGGTCGGCCAGTCGCCGATCCTGACCCGCCGGATCGACGAGCAGCTGCGCGGCGTCGTCACCGCCCTGTTCGCGCCGATCTTCTTCGGGCTCGCGGGCCTCAGCGCCGACCTGACCATCCTGCGCGACCCGCGCCTGCTGCTCCTCACCCTCGGGCTCATCGCGGTGGCGAGCCTCGGCAAGTTCGCCGGCGCCTTCGCGGGCGGACTGATCGGGGGCCTGCGGCGGCCGGAATCCCTGGCGCTCGCCTGCGGGATGAACGCCCGCGGCTCGACCGAGGTGATCGTCGCCTCGATCGGGCTCGGCATGGGCGCGCTGAGCCAGGACCTGTTCACGATGATCGTCGCGATGGCGCTGATCACCACCCTGGCGATGCCGCCGATGCTGCGCTGGGCCCTCCACCGCCTGCCGCTGGAAGGCGAGGAGAAGGAGCGGCTGGAGCGCGAGGCGGCGGAGGAGACCGGCTTCGTCGCCCGGCTCGAGCGCCTGCTCGTCGCCGCCGACGACGGGGCGAAAGGCCGCTTCGCCGCGCGGATCGCCGGCCTCGTCGCGGGCTCCCGCGGCATGCCGGTGACGGTGGTGCGGCTCGGGACGCCGACCGAGGAGGCCGTGCTGTCGGGAGCGGTGGCGGCCGCCGCGGAGGGTGCCCGGGGCGAGGAGACCGGGCCGGTCGAAGTGACGGAACACGCTCGTCCCGAGCCCGCCGCCGAGGCCGTGGGCGAGGAGGCCGCCAAGGGCTACGATCTCCTGATCGTCGGCATCAGCCCCACCGTGGCGCCGGAGGGCGGCCTCACCGACGCGGTGGCGGGCGCGGCGGAGCGGTTCGACGGGCCGCTCGCCATCGCGGCCGCCCGCGGCGCCCACCGCGACGATCCGGACGCCGCGCTGAGGATCCTGGCGGTGACCGACAGCACGCAGGCCGCGCGCCGCGGTGCCGAGATCGCCGTCACCCTGGCCCGCGGCGCGAGCGCCCCGCTCTCGGTGCTCTTCCTGGCCGACGGCGGGGGGGCGGGCCGCCGGCTCGCCGGGATGCGTCAGGGCGACGCCGCGGCCCTGCGCGAGGTGGTCGATCTCGCCGAGCGGGCCGGGCTGCGGGTGCGCACCCACGTCCGGGCGACCCGCTCGCCCGAGCGCGAGATCCTGCGCCAGGCCCGGGCCGGCGACCACGACCTGATCGTGATGGGGGTCACGCGCCGCGCCGGCGAAGCCGCGTCCTTCGGGCCGCTCGCCGAGACGGTGCTGGAGGCCTCGGACCGCTCGGTGCTGTTTCTGGCGAGCTGACGACTCAGTTCCGGTCGTCCGGCAGGGACGGCAGCGGCTGGACGGCGATGCCCTCGTCGAGGAGCGCGCGGGCGTCGTCGAGGCTCGCCTCGCCGTAGATCGCGCGCTGCTCGGCCTCGCCGTAATGCATCTTCCGCGCTTCCGCGGCGAAGTTCGCGCCGACATGGTCGGCGGTGCGGGCGACGTGCTCGTGCAGGGAGCGGATCATCGCCCGCAATTGCCGCTCGGGCTCGGATACGAGGCTCACCGGTGCCTCGGCGGGGGCCGGCGCGGACTGCGCGGGTGCCGCGGCCGGTGCATCGGACGGGGGCGCGGGCAACGCGACGGCGCGGCCGAGCGAGGGCGCCATGATCTGCTTGGAGACCTTCGCGCTGTCGCAGAACGGGCAGGTCACGAAGCCGGCGCGCGCCTGCTCGTCGTAGGAATCGCTCGACGGGAACCAGCTCTCGAAGCTGTGGCCGGAATCGCAGGACAGGGCGTAGCGGATCATGGAACCGGATATCGGTGCGCGGGCGCGCCGTTGCGAGGGAGATGCGACGCTGGAGGCGCCGTACGGTGTCAGTCAGGCGCGGGCCGCCTCGACCGCCACGGGGCGGGCGTGGCGCAGGGCCGGGATGCGGGCGCGGGCCTCCGCGACGAGGGCCATGTCGATCTCGGCCAGGATCACCCCCGGTTCGTTGCCGTCGGCCTCGGCGAGCACCCGGCCCCAGGGATCGACGATGAGGGAGTGGCCGTAGGTCTCGCGCCCGTCCTCGTGCCGGCCGCCCTGCGCGGCCGAGATCATGAACGAGCCGGTCTCGATCGCCCGGGCGCGCTGCAGGACGTGCCAATGCGCCTCCCCGGTCTGGCGGGTGAAGGCGGCGGGGGCCGACAGGATCTCGGCCCCGGCCTCGGCGAGCGCCCGGTAGAGGGCGGGGAAGCGCACGTCGTAGCAGATCGCGACGCCGAGGCGGCCCCAGGGCAGGTCGGCGACGACGGCCCGGTCGCCGCCCGTATAGGTGGCGGATTCGCGATAGCTCTCGCCGTTGGGAAGATCGACGTCGTAGAGGTGGAGCTTGTCGTAGGCCGCGACGATCGCGCCCTCGCGGTCGATCACGAAGGCGCGGTTGGCGACCTTGTCGCCGTTCGTCACCGCCAGCGAGCCGACATGGACCACGACTCCCCGCTCGCGGGCGACGTCGCGCAACGCACCGAGCGTCGCGTCGTCCTCGGGCGCGCGGATCTTCCGAAACAGGCTCGGCCTGTCCCGCTCCAGGAGCGAGGTCATCTCGGGCGTCTGGACATACTGCGCGCCGCGCCCGGCCGCCTCGCGAATGCCCGCCACCGCGGCGTCGCGGTTCTGCGCGGGGTCGCGGCCGGAGCGCATCTGCACGCAGGCGGCGACGAAGCGGGGAGCGGTCATGGGCGGCGGACTCCGGGACGATCCGGGAAGCTTACGCCGTCGAGCCCCCGCTCCGCTAGAGCGGGCCCCGCCCGGCCGGAGGATCAGCCGGCGAGCAGCGGCTCGAGGCGACCGGACCGGTCGAGGGCGTAGAGGTCGTCGCAGCCTCCGACATGGGTCTCGCCGACGAAGATCTGCGGCACGCTGGTGCGCCCGCCGGCCTTCCCGACCATCTCGCTGCGGGCGCCGGCCTTGGCCTCGACGTCGATCTCGGTGAAGGCGGCGCCCTTCTCCTTCAGCAGCGACTTGGCCGCCGAGCAATAGGGGCACCAGCTGGTGGTGTAGATCGTGACCGGCTGCATCCGTCGGCTCGCGCTGCTGGGTTACGTCACCCGATATAGGCGCCGGCGGATCGGCACGCCAGCGGCGCCTGAACGGCGCCCCCCGGACGGCCGGATCAGGCCGCCATCAGCTTCTCGACCTCGGTCACCAGCTCGCGCAGGTGGAAGGGCTTGGAGAGGACCTTGGCGTCCTTCGGAGCCTTCGAATCGGGGTTGAGCGCCACGGCGGCGAAGCCGGTGATGAACATCACCTTGATGTCGGGGTCGAGCTCGGTGGCGCGGCGCGCCAGCTCGATGCCGTCCATCTCGGGCATCACGATGTCGGTGAGCAGGAGCTCGAACGGCTCCTCGCGCAGGCGGTTATAGGCCGAGAGCCCGTTGTCGAACGAGGCCACGTCGTAGCCTGCGTTCTGGAGCGCCTTGGCGAGGAAGCGACGCATGTCGTTGTCGTCTTCCGCGAGGAGGATCTTCATGAACGAAAGTCCCGGATACCGATTCGGAGCGTTCATTCCATAAAGCGGCGTCGTGGTAAACAGAGTGTTGACGCCGCGCCGCCGAGCCGCTCCGTCCACGGTGGAATCGTCGAGCGGAATCGTCGGGCGGAATCCGGCCGCCCCGGGGCCGCGCGGCAGTGGACAGGCCCGGGCCGGGGCGCCAGATTAGCCGGATGATGATGGTGCGATCGCATCCCGCCCCCCGCCCCGGCACGTCCGGATGAGCCGAGTTTCCCCCGCCAGCCTGTTCGCCCCGCCCTTCCAGGTGGACGAGCCGGAGCGGCACACCCTGCCGTTCGTCTACAATACCGGCCATTCCGGAGCGGTGTACCCGGCCTCCTTCGTGGCGGCCTCGCGGCTCGACGCGATGGCCCTGCGCCGCTCGGAGGACGCCTTCGTCGACCGGCTCTACGCGCCCGTCGTCGGGCTCGGCGCCCCTTTGATGCGCGCCTCGTTCCCGCGCGCCTATCTCGACGTCAACCGCGAGCCCTACGAGCTCGACCCGCGGATGTTCGAGGGGCGGCTGCCGCCCTTCGTCAACGTGCGCTCGATGCGGGTGGCGGGCGGCCTCGGCACGGTGCCCCGGGTGGTGGCGGACGGTCAGGAGATCTACCGCGGACGCCTGCCGGTCGAGGAGGCGCTCGCGCGCATCGAGGAGCTGTACAAGCCCTATCACCGCACCCTGAAGGAGCTGGTGGCGCGCACCGCCCGGACCTTCGGCCACGCGGTCCTGATCGACTGCCACTCGATGCCCTCGACGAGCCTGTCGCGCGACGAGGGACCGGTGGTCGACGTGGTGCTGGGCGACCGGTTCGGTACCGCCTGCGCGCCCGACCTGATCGACTGCGCGGAGGCCGCCTTCCGCGGCCACGGCCTGCGGGTGGTGCGCAACAAGCCCTATGCGGGCGGCTTCGTCACCGAGCATTACGGCGAGCCGGCGCAAGGCCGCCACGCCCTGCAGATCGAGGTCAACCGCGCCCTCTACATGGACGAGCGCAAGCTCCTGCCCCGGCCCGGCTTCGAGGCGCTGTCGCGGGTCCTGACGGGAGTGGCCGAGACGCTGGGGCACGCCGCCCTCGACCTCGGCCCCCGGCGCATCGCCGCCGAATAGAGCCTGCGAAGTCCCCTTTCGTCGTCCGACGATCGCCGGGCTGGCGCGGCCGGTTCGATCGGCTAAGCAGGGCGGCGACGCGGCCCCGCGGCTCCCCTGGCGGATCCGGGGCGCAAAACTGCTGCGTGAAACTCTCGCGCGTGACACTCCCGCGCGAACCTTGGGGAAGCCTGCGATGATCGACCTCCGCCTGCGCCGCAGCGTGCTCTACATGCCGGGCTCGAACCTGCGCGCCCTCGAGAAGGCGCGCAGCCTCCCGGCCGACGCGCTGATCCTCGACCTTGAGGACGCGGTCGCCCCGGACGCCAAGGACGTGGCGCGCGAGCAGGTCTGCGCCGCGGTGCGCCAGGGCGGCTACGGCGACCGGGAGCTGATCATCCGGGTCAACGCCCCGCAGACTCCGTGGGGCGAGGCGGACCTGCGGGCGGCGATCGAAGCCGGGCCCGACGCGATCCTGATGCCGAAGGTCTCCTCGCCGGCGGTGCTGGAGAACATCGCCGACCGGCTCGAGGCCCTCGACGCGCCCGCCGGCATCAAGATCTGGGCGATGATCGAGACCCCGGCGGCGATCCTCAACATCCAGGCGATCGCGGCGGCGCGGCGCAACCCGGGCACCCGTCTCACCTGCTTCGTGCTGGGCACCAACGACCTCGCCAAGGACACCTGGACCCAGATCGTCCCCGGCCGCGCCCCGATGATGCCCTGGCTGATGACCGCGCTCGCCGGCGCCCGGGCCGAGGGGCTGACGATCCTCGACGGCGTCTACAACAACTTCTCCGACCTCGATGGCTGCCGCGAGGAATGCGAGCAGGCCCGCATCCTCGGCTTCGACGGCAAGACCCTGATCCATCCGAGCCAGGTGGCGCTCGCCAACACCGCCTTCGCGCCGACCGAGGCCGAGGTCGCGGTGGCCCGCAGCGTGATCGAGGCCTTCGAGCGGCCCGAGAACGCCAGGCGCGGCGCGATCCAGATCAGCGGCCGCATGTTCGAGCGCCAGCATATCCCGATGGCTCGGCGCGCCGTCGCCTGGTCGGAGGCGATCGCCGCCCGGGGCCAGTAAGGCCCCGAGGCCGCCGAGGCAGGTGGACCGCGCGGTGCGTCCGGCTTGACCGCCGGACGTTCGCACTGCACAAATTCCTAACGAACAGTGAACGCGCGGGCGCCGGGACCGTCCCCCCACGGCACCTTGGCTCGCGCGTCACCTCCGGCCAGCCGCAAGGCCCGGCCTACTTCGGCGCCCCCGGCCCTTCGGCGCCGCTCCCTCGTCACCCCCCCGCGACGGAGACGCCCATGGAGACGCCCATGCGCTGCGAGCCCCCGGCCTTCGAGACCATCTTCCGCATCCCGGGCGAGCACCGGCTGGAGAGCGACGGCATGCTCGGCCGCGGCGGCCGGGTCTTCGGCCTGTGCTGGTTCCACCGGGAATACGACCGGCGCGACCGCCTGGTGGCGCGCTACGAGACCTACGACGAGGTCGGCGCCGACGGTGCGTCGCGCTGCGGCTGGCGCCGCTACGACGAGGCGGGCCGACTCACCCTCGGGCACGAGGTCGGGATGCGCTGGGCCGCCCTGGTGGAGAGCCTGTCGCGGCGCGAGGCCGAGACGGCGCTCCAGCACCCGCAGGGCGCCGTGCTCGACGCCATCCCGGCCTGAGCGGCCGGGTCGCCGGCCTGCGACACCCGCGGCGTCACCGGGCTTCGGTGGCTTTCGACCGGCGGGTTTTCGTCAGCGAGCGGGCTTCTTCGCCGGCTCGGCCGCCGCCGCGGCCGGGGCGATGCTGCCGGTCTGGTTCACCTTGTCCCGCGCCGTGTCGAGGCGCTTCGTCAGGGCGGCGAGGTCGCGCTGCGTGGTGGCGAGCTGCGCCTTGGCCTTGTCGCGGGTCGCGCCGAGCTGGGCGATCTCGTCGCGGGTCGCGGCGATCTTGGCCTGACGGTCGCGCAGCTCGGCCTCGACGTCCTGGAACTGCTTGAAGCGCGCGGCGAGCGCGTCGCGCTGGCCTTCGGTCTCCGCCAGCTGGGCCCGCAGGGCGCTCTTGCCCGACGAGGACACCCCGTAGGCGCCCCAGCCCGACAGGGTGCCGAGGCCGAGGATGCCGGCCGCGAGAAGGGCGGGCGTGGGGCGGAACCGCAGGGCGCGCATCGGCAGTCCTCGTCAGATACTCGTAGGGCCGCCGGTGGCGGCCGAGGATGTCCCGAACCCGGGAACACGACTGTCCGCAACAATGACGGATCTTCGTTAACGCGGCCTTGCTCGGCGACGCGGCGGGAAACCTTGATGTTGGGTTACCGCGACCTTCGCTCCTGCCGGGAGATCGCGGGACGAAGGCTTAACACCCCATCCGTTAGGCCTAGTCCTGTTAGAGCAAGGCCGGCGCCGGGAGGGGCGGACCCGTCATGATGCGGCTCATCGACCGCTTCCGATCAGACCGCCGCGGCAGCATCGCGGTGATCATGGCGCTGACGATGATCCCGGTGACCTTCCTGGTCGGGGCGGGGGTCGATTACGCCCGCGCCGCCGCCGTCCGGGCGAAGCTCCAGACCGCCACCGACGCCGCGGTGCTGGCGGTCATCCGCGAGGCGCCGACCCTGCCCTCCGAGGCGGCGTTCCGCGCCCGCGCCCGGGCCTTCTTCGATGCGAGCTTCCCGCCCCAGTCCGGCGTGACCGTGACCGGCTTCACCCCGGCCCGCGCCGGCACGCAGGTGACGGTCAGCGCCACCGCGCAGGTCGAGATGACCCTCGGGCGCCTGATGCACCCGGCCCCGCTCGTGGTCAGCGGCACGTCGCAGGCGATGTCCGGCGGCCGGGCGCTGGAGGTGGCGCTGGTCCTCGACAATACCGGCTCGATGAACGACGCCGGCAAGCTGCCGGCCCTCAAGCAGGCGGCGAAGGACTTTCTGGCCTATCTCGACAAGGTCGTGGTCAGCCGGGCGGACGCCAAGGTCGCGCTGGTCCCGTTCTCGACCCAGGTCAATCTCGGGACCGCCGTCACGAGCGCCGGCTGGCTCAGCTACGGCAAGCTCGGCACCGTCGGGCCGACGAACTGGCAGGGCTGCATCACCGACCGCGACCAGCCCTACGACGTCCAGGCTCCGAACGCCGAGCCGACCGGGGCCGCCGCCTATCCCGCGGACCGCTGCGCCTCGCTCCAGAACGGCAAGCCGACGCTCGCGGAGATCCGCCCCCTCGGCACCGACTACGCGACGCTCAACGCCGCCATCGACGCGATGAGCGCGGGCGGCGCCACCAACGTCACCGTCGGGGTGGCCTGGGGTCTCGAGGCGCTGACGCCCTACGGGCCGCTCGCCAATGCCACGAGCCTCGCCGACGACCGGGTCACGAAGGTCATGATCGTGCTCACCGACGGGCTGAACACGCAGAACCGCTGGAAAGTCGCCTGCACCGGCAACTTCCTGTACGATCTCCTCGCCCTCCCCGGCTGCGTCGACGACAGCGTCATCGACGCCCGCACGCTCAGCGCCTGCACGGCCGCCAAGACCGCCGGCATCGTCATCTACACGGTGCGGGTGATCGACGGGAATGCCGACATGCTGCGGTCCTGCGCGAGCAAGGACGGGTTCTTCTACAACGTGATCACGGCCGACGACTTGAAACCGGCCTTCCAGAGCATCGGCCGCTCGATCGCGCAATTCCGGCTGACGCAGTAGGGCGGGCTCGGTCCGCAACAAGCCGGCCGGAGACCACCCGTTGACTCTTGCGTTGCGTTGCAGCATCGTGATTGCTGCGTCGCACAAATCCTCAGGGCGGCGCGCGTAGCGACAAGCCGGAGGCCACGCCCGTGAGCAGCACCCAGAAGCCCTTCGAGATCCCGACCGAGATGCGCGACTTCGCCGAGAAGGGCGTGCAGAACGCCCGCACCGCGTTCGGCACCTTCCTGGGCTCCGCCCGCAAGCTCGCCGAAACCGTGCAGACCTCGACCCAGACCTCGCAGACCGGCATGGGCGCCGCCGTGGCCCGCGGCTTCGACTACACCGAGCAGCACGCCACCGCGACCTTCGACCTCGCCGAGAAGCTCGTGCGCACCCGCGACGTCAAGGAGGCGCTGGAGCTGCAGGGCGAGTACATGCGCAACCAGATGAGCGCGCTGCAGGCCCAGGCGAAGGAGTTCGCCACCCTGTCCGAGTCGATCAAGGACGACCTGACCAAGGCCCAGACCAAGGCCTGAGGCCGCCACGGGGCGGGGCCGACAGGCCTCGCCCCGCGCCGATGACGGCAGCGGGCCGGGCCGCGCGAGGCCCGCCGGGCCTTCCGCGTCCGGCCCCGCCCGCGCCGATCCGCCGGTGCCCCGGACGAGCCTGCCGGCGCTCCGGTGTCGCGCGTTCGCCCCCCGCTCCGGGTGAGGGCGGGCGCGCCCGCTACTCCAGGAGGCCGAGCCATGACCACGCGCCGCATCGACAAGACCCGCAAGCCGCCCCGCCGTCCCCCCGTGCGGACGGCCGCGCGCCCGAATGGTGCATCCCAGTCCGTCCAGGGCGAGACCGGCCCGGCCGGCACCGCCGAGACGGCCCCCGACACGGTCGCCGAGACCGTCGCCGTCGCGCCTGCCGCCACGCCGGACGCCGCCGAGGTCGTCGCGCCGGAGCCTGCCGCGCCGGAGTCCGTCGCCGAGCGGGAGACCGCCGCCCAGCCCGCCGACGCGGTGAGCGAGGAGACCGAGGCCGCGGCGTCCGAGTCCCCCGCCGAACCGGCCGAGGCGTCGGCCGACGTCCCTGCCTCGCAGGAGCCGACCGCCCATGACGGCGAGGCCCATGACGGCGAGGCCCATGACGCCGAGGCCCATGACGCTGCGGCGCAGGAGCCGGCGACCCAGGAGCCCGAGCCCGTCGCCCCACAGGGGTCGGACGAGGCGACCGCGCGCCCGCAGACCGTCTCGTCAGCCCCGGTACCGGCCGAGGTGCCGGCTATCGCGAGCGCCGCGGAGCCGGCCCCCGCCGCTTCGCCGGACACGGCCTCCGCCGCCGGTGCGTCGAAGCCGTCCAGTGCGGAGCAGGAAGTGCCGCTCGCCGCCCTGCAGGGCTTCATCGAGATCAACGGCCGGCTGGTGGCCTTCCTCCAGGGCGAGGGCCAGGCCGCCGTGGCGTTCTGGAAGTCGGCCATGACCGTCCGCTCGCCGGGCGACCTGGCGCAGCTCCAGGCCGCCGAGATGAGCCGGGCGATCGATGCCGCCTTCGCCTGCTGGACCGACCTCGCCCGCCGCATGGGCCGTCTCGCCACCGTGGTGCCGTCCCGGTCCCGCGCCGCCTGACCGCACGCCCGGCCGGCATCCCCGATGCCGGTCGCCGGGCCCGGATCGGCGACGAATCCGGGCCTCGACCCGCCACCAGCAGAAGGAGACCGGGATGTTCGACGCTTGGTACGCGACCGCGATGCTCGCGATGGAATCCCAGAAGGTCATCGAGCTGCGCATGGTCAAGCTCGCCTGGGGCGGCCTCGCCGGCCAGGTCGAGGCGCAGCGGATGGTGAGCGAGAAGATCGGCGCCGCCCTCGAGGCGACCGGCACCCTGCTCGGCGGCGGCACGCCCGAGGCGGTGATCGACCGCTACCGCGAGCACGTCCGCAACAACGTCGCGCGCCTCTCGACGCCCACCGACGATCACCCCGCCGGCCACTGACGGGCGACGCGACTCTCCCGTTGCTCCCGGGCACGCCCGGGAGCGCCGCGCCCTCCGGCGACGGCCCCGGAACCGCTCCGGACGACCCCGCGCGCACGCCCTCCCCCCTCACGCCCCGCTTGACCGTGCGGCGCACCGCTTCCATCTCGGACCGGCCGGGGCGCGACGGATTCGCGTGGGGGGACGGGGTTCCGCACCGATGCCGATCCAACGCCGGGCCGCCATCACCCTGGCGGTCCTCGCCCTGCTGGTCTTCCTGCTCTACCAGCTGCGCGACGTGCTGCTGCCCTTCGTGGCGGGCGCGGCCCTGGCCTATGCCCTCGATCCCGTCGCCGACCGGCTGGAGCGCCTCGGACTCGGGCGGCTCGCGGCGACGCTGCTCATCCTGGCCACCTTCGTCTGCGGGCTGATCCTGGCGCTGATCGTGGTGGTACCGCTCGCCGCCAACCAGATCGCCGCCCTCGTCGCCTCGCTGCCGGCGATGATCGCCAAGCTCCAGGCGATCATCGCCGAGCGGGCCGGCCCCCTGATCGAGCGGGCCGGCGGCGCGGGCGCGTTCCAGGAGCTGCAATCCTCCGTCGGCAACCTGACCGGGCAGGCGGTGGCCTGGCTCCTCGGCTTCCTGCGCTCGCTGTGGTCGGGCAGCCAGGCGGTGGTCGGCATCGTCTCGCTGCTCGTGGTGACGCCCGTGGTGGCGTTCTACCTCCTGGTCGACTGGGACCGGATGATCGCCACCCTCGACCGCTGGGTGCCGCCCCGCCACCGGGATACCGCCCGCACCCTCGCCCGCGAGATCGACGGGGCGATCACCGCGTTCATCCGCGGCCAGACCCTGGTCTGCCTCCTGCTCGGCACCTTCTACGCCGTCGGCCTGTGGTGCGTCGGGCTCAATTTCGGCGTGCTGATCGGCCTGATGTCGGGCCTCCTGACCTTCATCCCGTATGTCGGCTCGCTCACCGGCTTCCTGCTCTCGACCGGCGTCGC
>NZ_JTHF01000104.1 GCF_001043895.1 Methylobacterium indicum | reverse complement strand
CGCCGCCATGGCGGCGCAGGAGCCGGACTCGCTCGCCGCGCTGAACGCGGTCATCCGCGCCTCCGAGCCCCTGGTGCCGGGCGCGACGCAAGCCGTCCTCGGCGAGGGCCCGATCGGGGCGGGGATCGCCTTCGTGGGCGAGCAGCCGGGCGACCAGGAGGATCTTCAGGGGCGGCCCTTCGTCGGTCCCGCGGGCCAGCTCCTGTCGCGGGCCTTGCGGGAGGCGGGGATCGACCGCGACCGGGCCTATCTCACCAATGCGGTCAAGCACTTCAAGTTCGAGGCGCGGGGCAAGCGCCGCATCCACCAGAAGCCGACGGCAGGCGAAGTCGCGCATTACCGCTGGTGGCTGGAGCGCGAGCTCGCCTTCGTGGCGCCGCGCCTCGTGGTGGCCCTCGGCGCCACGGCGGTGCTGGCGCTCACCGGCCGGCAGGTGCCGATCACCCGGGCCCGCGGGCCGGCGACGTTCGAGGGCAAGCCCTATGCCGGCCTCGTCACCGTCCACCCGTCGTACCTCCTGCGCCTGCCCGACACGGCCCGGCCCGAGGCCTACGCGGCATTCGTCGCGGACCTGCGCCAGGCCGCGGCCCTCGTGGCGGAGCCGGCTCTCGGGGCTGCAGGATAGGATCTTACCTTACGGAAACGCTGCGCTGCGGCAACCAAGCCCGGGCTGCCGAGTTTGTCGCCTGACCGAATCGGGAATCGAGGACCATGAAGCTGATCGTGTCCGCCCTCGCGGCGGGATTGTGCCTGGCGGGCGCCGCGTCGCCCGCCTTCGCCAAGGGTGGCGCCAAGGCGGACCGCTTCGACGGCAACTGGAGCGTCGAGGTCATCACCGAGGGCGGGGCGTGCGACCGCGCCTACCGCTACGGCGTGATCATCCAGAACGGCCAGGCGCGCTATGCCGGCGCCGGCGACTTCACGGTGTCGGGCCGGGTGCAGCCGAGCGGCGCCGTGCGGGCGACGATCAGCCGGGGCGACGCCGCCGCGCAGGTGGTCGGCCGCCTGACCGCCGAGGGAGGCGGCAACGGCACCTGGACCACCTCCGGCTCCACCAGCTGCAAGGGCCGCTGGAACGCCGAGCGCCGCGGCTGACGACCCGCGCCGGCCTACGACGGGCCGTAGGTCTGCGCGTCTCCGGGAAAGCGCCCGGCCTGGACATCCTCCGCATACTCGCGCACCGCGGCCTCGACGTGGCCGCGCAGCGCGCCGTACCGCTTCACGAATTTCGGGGTGCGGTCGGACAGGCCGAGCATGTCCTCCAGCACGAGGATCTGGCCGTCGCAGGACGGCGAGGCGCCGATGCCGATGGTCGGCGCCGTGACCTCCGGGGCCTGCGCGATGGCGCGGGCCACCGGCTCGACGATCCCTTCGAGCACGATGGCGCAGGCGCCGGCCTTGCTGATCGCCCGGGCATCCTCCAGGAGCAGGCGCTGTGCATCCGGCCCCTTCCCCTGCACCCGAAACCCTCCCATCGTGTTGATCGCCTGCGGGGTGAGGCCGACATGGCCCATCACCGGGATGCCGCGTCGGGTGAGGAACGCCACCGTCTCGGCCAGATGCGCGCCGCCCTCGAGCTTCACCGCGCCCGCCCCGGTCTCCTTCAGGATCCGGGCCGCGTTCGCGAAGGCCTGCTCGCGGCTCGCCTCGTAGGAGCCGAACGGCATGTCGACGACGACGAGGGCCTGGGCCGTGCCCCGCACCACCGCCTGCCCGTGCAGGATCATCATCTCCAGGGTCACCGGCAGGGTCGAGTCGAGGCCGTGAACCACCATGCCGAGCGAATCGCCGACGAGCACGACGTCGCAATGCGGGTCGACGATGCCGGCCATCTGGGCCGAAGAGGCGGTGAGCGCGACGATCTTGCGCCCCTCGGCCTTGCGCCGGGCGAGATCCGGGGCGGTCAGGCGGCGGGACTGCACGACCTGCGACATGGCATGGCCCCCTCGGGTTCCGGCGCGCCGGCCGGCCGCCGCATGACGCCCTTATAGAAGGCCCCGCGTTCCGGGGCAGCCCGGGCGGAGGGGGGAGGGGAGAGGCCACCCGGACGGCCCGAGGACGCGGCCGGCGAGATCAACGGCCCGACCGTCCCGGCCTCTGCTCGGCTAAGCTTCGTGCCGAAAGCACACAACCCGAAAAAATCGCTCCGGCGATGGAACCTGCCGCAGATCCGCCCTTGATCGGCGCGAGGCTCGCCGGGTTACAGTCGATCGATTCGACGCGAAGGCCTGATGATGAGAGCTCTGCTGTACGGCGCAATCTGCACTCTCGCGGCGGTCGAGCTGGCCGCGGCGGCCCACCCGGCCGCGGCCGCTCCGGCGAGCCGCGCCGAGCATCGGCGCGCGGCGCTCGCCCCCCTCGAACAGGCGGCGACCGACTGCTTCGCCGAGACGATCGGCAACAACCCGGCGGCGCTCGCCCATGCCCGGGCCGGCCGCTGGTACGAGGCGGCCGGCGTGATCGGCTTCCTGTGCCGGCCCGAGGTCGACGCGATGACCAAGGCCCGCGACCACCTCGAGGGGCGCGGCGCCGGCGGGCGCTACTTCACCGGACCCTATACCCGCCATCTCGGCGAGCAGCTCGCCCGGCGCCTCGAGCCGCTTCTGACCACCAAGACCGTCGCCACCGCCGAGCCCCGCCCCGACAGCGAGGCGCCCGGCGCGGCCGCTCCGGCCGGGGAGCCCTGAGGAACCGGGAGACCCGGGGCGCGGCGTCCCGCCCTGCGTCGTCGCGCCGACCTTGCCTTGCGGTGGGGAAGGGATCCACACTCGCGGATCCCGAGAGGCACCCGTCGTGCCCTCGTCGGCACCCCGGGTGCCCAGGACCACGACCGAGGAGACCGCATGAGTGACGCCAGCGCGCCGGCCGCCGCGACCCCCATGGACGACGGCATCGTCGCCGCCGCGGAGGCCTGTCTCGACGGCGTCGGACGCGCTCGCGCGGCGATCCACGAGGTCATCTTCGGGCAGGAAGCCGTCGTCGACCTGGCGCTGGTCACCGTGCTGGCGGGGGGTCACGGGCTCCTCGTCGGCCTGCCGGGCCTGGCCAAGACCAAGCTCGTCGAGACCCTCGGCACCGTGCTCGGGCTCGATGCGCGCCGGGTGCAGTTCACCCCCGACCTGATGCCCTCCGACATCCTCGGCAGCGAGATCCTCGACGAGGACCAGGACCGGCACCGCTCGTTCCGCTTCGTGCGCGGGCCGATCTTCACCCAGCTCCTGATGGCCGACGAGATCAACCGGGCGAGCCCGCGCACCCAGTCGGCCCTGCTGCAGGCGATGCAGGAACGCTTCGTCTCGGTGGCCGGCGCCCGCCACGACCTGCCGCGGCCGTTCCACGTTCTCGCGACCCAGAACCCGATCGAGCAGGAGGGCACCTACCCGCTGCCCGAGGCCCAGCTCGACCGCTTCCTCCTCGAGATCGACGTCGGCTACCCCGATCGCGCCGCCGAGCGCCGCATCCTGATCGAGACCACCGGCGCCGAGGAGCACCGGCCCGACGCCGTGATGGATACCGAGGCGCTGCTCTCGGCCCAGCGCCTGGTGCGGCGCCTGCCGGTCGGCGAGGCCGTCGTCGACGCGATCCTCGACCTCGTGCGCGCCGCCCGCCCCGTCGGCGGGGACGCGGCGATCGCCGACAAGCTGCTCTGGGGCCCCGGCCCCCGCGCCAGCCAGGCCCTGATGCTGGCGGTGCGCGCCCGCGCGCTGATCGAGGGCCGGGTCGCGCCCTCCGTCGACGACGTGGCGGCGCTCGCCGAGCCGGTGCTCAAGCACCGCATGGCGCTGAGCTTCGCGGCGCGCGCCGACGGCGAGACGATCCCCGGCCTGATCGGCCGCCTCGTCGGGCGGCTCTGACCCGGTGGCCCCGACGCGCGTCCTCGACGCGGGTGCCCGCGCCCCCGGCCGGCGGGAGACCGAGACCGCCCTCTCCCTCGCCGAGCGGATGCCGCGCCTGATCCTCGAATCCCGCCGGGTCGCCGCGACCCTGGCGCACGGCCTGCACGGCCGGCGCCGGGCCGGCCCGGGGGAGAGCTTCTGGCAGTTCCGCCCCTTCGTCGCCGGCGAGGCGGCGAGCCGGGTCGACTGGCGCCGCTCAGGGAGGGACGACCGGCTCTACGTCCGCGAGCGCGAATGGGAGGCGGCCCACACCGTCTGGCTCTGGGTCGACCGCTCGGCCTCGATGGGGTTTTGCTCCGACCTCGCCCAGGCGCCGAAGATCGAGCGCGCCCTCGTCCTGGCGCTGGCGCTCGGCGACACCTTCGTGGAAGCCGGCGAGCGGGTCGGGCTGCTCGGCCTGTCGCGGCCGCTGGCCGCCCGCACCATCGTCGAGCGGATGGCCGAGACGCTGGCCGCCGATCCGTCCGGCCTCGACGAGGACCTGCCGCCCCGCGCGCCCGTCGCGCGCTTCGACGAGGTGGTGCTCATCGGCGACTTCCTCTCTCCCCCCGATGAGGTGCGGGCCAGGGTCGCGGCCATCGCGGCCGCCGGCAGCCGCGGCCACCTCGTGATGGTGGTGGATCCGGTCGAGGAGAGCTTCCCGTTCTCCGGCCAGGCCGAGTTGCACGACCTCGAGGCCGGCCTGTCGCTGCGGGTCGGGGACGCCGCCGCCTGGGGCGAAGCCTATCGCCGGCGGATCCGCGCCCACCGCGACGCCCTGGGCGAGATCGCCCGGGCGCAGGGCTGGACCCTCACCCTGCACCGCACCGACCGCCCGGCGAGCGAGGCGGCGTTGCGCCTCGTCACCCTGGTCGCCGCCGCCCGCGGCGCGGGCTGAGGACGCCTTCGATGTTCGGATTGTCCCTCGGCTTCGCCGCCCCCGCCGCCCTCGCGGCGCTGATCGCGCTCCCGGCGCTCTGGTACCTGCTGCGGGTGACGCCGCCGCGGCCGCGGCGGATCGACTTCCCGCCGCTGCGCATCCTCGCCGACCTGCTGCCCGAGCGCGAGACGCCGGCCCGTACCCCGCCCTGGCTGCTGGCGCTCCGGCTGCTCGCCGCCGCCTGCCTGATCCTGGCGGTGTCGGGCCCGGTCTGGAACCCGACCCCGCAGGCCGCGGGCGACGGGCGCGCGCCCCTCGTTCTCATCCTCGACAACGGATTTTCCGCCGCCCAGGACTGGCGCGACCGCATCCGCGTCGCCACCGCCGAGGTCGAGGCGGCGTCCCGCGCCGGGCGGCCGGTGGCGCTCCTGCCCACGGCTTCGGCGCCGACGGGCCTCGAAGCCACCGGCCCCGGCCCGGCCCTGGAGCGTCTGCGGGCGATCGAGCCGCTGCCGCACCTCGCCGACCGTGCCGCGCATCTCCCCGCACTCGCCGCCTTCCTCGACAAGACGCCGGGCAGCACCGTCGTGTGGATCCACGACGGCGTGGCGGGGCCGGACGGCGACGCCTTTCCGAAGGGCCTCGCGGCATTGGCCGGGCGCGACCGGGCCGAGATCACCGTGCTCAAGGCCGAGCGGCCGCCGGCGCTGGCGCTGGCCGGACCCGATTCGTCGGGCGGGCAGCTCGGCGTGAGCGTGGTGCGGGCCGCCGCCAACGGGCGCGATGCCGGCACCGTCCGGGCCCTCGACGCCAAGGGCCTGCCGCTCGCCGAGACCAATTTCGCGTTCGCGGGCGGGGCCGACGCGGCGCCGGTCCGCTTCGACCTGCCGGTGGAGCTGCGCAACGCCATCGCGCGGTTCGAGATCGCCGGCGAGCACTCGGCCGGCGCCGTGGTGCTGGCCGACGAGCGCGGACGCCGCCGCCGGGTCGGCCTCGTCTTCGGCGGGACCAGCGACCAGGCCCAGCCGCTCCTCTCGCCGACCTACTACCTCTCGCGGGCGCTCACCCCCTTCGCCGACGTGCTGGAGCCCCGCGGCGGGCGCGGCGTCGCGGAATCGATCGGCCAGATGCTCGATTCCCAGGTCTCGGTGCTGGTGCTCGCCGATGTCGGCGCCCTCGACCCCGCGACCCTGGAACGGGTTTCGGCCTTCGTCGACAAGGGCGGCCTGCTCCTGCGCTTCGCCGGGCCGCGGCTCGCCGCCGGCAGCGACGATCTCGTGCCGGTGCGCCTGCGCCGGGGCGGGCGCAACCTCGGCGGCACCCTGTCCTGGGACAGCCCGCGCACGCTCGCGCCCTTCGCCCCCGAGAGCCCGTTCGCCGGCCTGACGCCGCCGGCCGATATCGGCGTGCGGCGCCAGATCCTCGCCGAGCCGGACGGCGAACTCGCCCGGCGCACCTGGGCCGCCCTGCAGGACGGCACCCCGATCGTCACCGCCGCCAAGCGCGGGGAGGGCATGGTGGTCCTGGTCCACGTCACCGCCGACACCACCTGGTCGAACCTGCCGCTGTCGGGCCTGTTCGTGACCATGCTGCGCCGCGTCGTGGCGCTCGCCGGCACCACCCCGCCGACGGCCGACACCGCGCCCGGCGCCGCCCCGCCGGTGCTCGCCCCGCGCCTCACCCTCGACGGCTTCGGGGCGCTGAAATCCCCGCCCGCCACCGCCCGGGCGGTGCCGGCGACCTGGACCGAGCGGGCGACCCCGGACCACCCACCGGGCTATTACGGCCCGGCCGACGGGGGCCTGGCCGTCAACGCGCTGACCGCCGAGGACCGCCTGAAGACCCTCGATCTCGCGAGCCTGACCGGCGCCCGCTTCGGCGGCCTGGAGGAGGCCCGGACCCGCGACCTGCGCGGGCCGTTCTTCCTCGCCGCCCTGCTGCTGCTCGCCCTCGACACCCTGGCGAGCCTGTGGCTCGGCGGCTTCCTCGGCCGGCTGACGGCCCGCCTGCGGCGGCATCCGGCGGCCGCGGCCCTCGTGCTCAGCATCCTCGTGCTCGGCGCAGGCCCCGAGACCGCGCGGGCCGCCGAGCCCGCCGCCAACCGGCCGAACGGCATCGAATCGGCGCTGGTCACCCGCATCGCCTACGTGATCACCGGCGACGCGACGGTGGACGAGACCAGCCGGGCCGGCCTCACCGGCCTGACCCAGATGCTGGCGAGCCGCACCGCGCTCGAACCCGGCGAGCCCGCCGGCATCGACCCGGCCAAGGACGAGCTCGCCTTCTATCCCCTGATCTACTGGCCGATCGTGCCGAGCCGGCCGCTGCCGAGCGAGGCGACGATCCGGCGGATCGACGCCTTCATGAAGAACGGCGGCACGGTGATCTTCGACACCCGCGACGCGATGACCGCCCGCCCGGGCGGCCCGCCGACGCCCGAAGCCCTCACGCTCCAGCGGATGCTGGCGACGCTGGAGGTGCCGGAGCTGGAGCCGGTGCCCCGCGATCACGTGCTGACCAAGGCGTTCTACCTCGTCGACTCGTTTCCGGGCCGCTACGCCACCGGCCAGACCTGGGTCGAGGCCCTGCCGCCGGCGGGCGACGGGGCCGAGCGCCGCCCGGCGCGGGCCGGCGACGGCGTCTCGCCGATCGTCATCACGGGCAACGACCTCGCCTCCGCCTGGGCGGTCGGCCGGCGCGGGGAAGCGCTATACCCCCTCGTCGGCGGCGACCCGCGCCAGCGCGAGATGGC
>NZ_JTHF01000103.1 GCF_001043895.1 Methylobacterium indicum | reverse complement strand
CTTTGATCTTGCCGCATTTTCTTTCGACGAACCGGACCCCGCTTCGTCGGAAAAGGCTCTAGGGCCGTCGGATCGGACCGGTCAATACGCCGCCGCGGCAGCGGAATTGCGGCGACCCGGTTCGGACCGCGCCACCGGCCCCGATCGCGATCGCCGGTGGACCCAAGCCAAGACCAAGCCAAGAGCCGGTTCCGTTGGGATTGAGAATCCGTATCGTGCCGCCGCAATGGTTTACGATCTCGACACGATCCGGCTCCCGGCGGCCTGGCGACGCCTCGCCGCGCCGCTGGATGTCGCCTCCGACGAACTCGTGCGCCTCGACGAGCGCCTCGCCCGGGCCGATCCGGTCCTCGCCGAGGGCGCCCGTGCGCGGGCGCACCTGTTCGACGCGCAGGCCGCCCTGCATCTCGAGGGCGAACTCGTCGCCCTGGAGGATCTGGTGCTGCACGAGGCGGCGATGGACGTGCGCCGCCCGGACCTGGCGCTCGGCCGCGCCGTCGCGGTGCTGGCCGAGCGCCGCCGGCTCGCCGCCGCGGCCCCGGGCTGGGCCTTCTCGGCGGAGGGCTGGGCCCTGCTCGCCGGCTCCGACCCACGCATGCCGGACGACGACGAGGGGGGCGGCTCGCTGGAGGCGGACGCCGTCGACGACAATTTCGCGGCCATCGACCGCCTCCTCGCCCGCACCCGCCGCACCCTCGCGGCGCACGAGGCGGGGGCGCCGATCCCGGCCGGTGCGGCGGAGGACGACCCGGTCGCCGCCTGGCGCCGGGTGCTCGACGAGACCCGCGACCTGCCGGCGGTGCTGGCGGCCGCCGTCGCCCTCGATGCCTGGCTGGTCCTCGATCCGGCGCCGCGCCAGGGCCATCGCGGGCCGCTCGCGGCAGCGGCCCTGCTGCGGGCCCGGGGCAAGGCCAGGGCCCACCTGCCCGCCCTGGCGCTGGGCCTGCTGCGCGAGAGCCGGGCGCGCTGGTCGCGGGCGCTGCCTCTGCCCGAGCGCCTGGCCGGCCTCCTCGGCGCGGTCGAGACCGCCGCCCGCCTGATGGCGCGGGACCTCGACCGCCTGGCGCTCGCCCGCGAGGTGATGCTGCGCGCCTGCGCCGGACGGCGCCGGACTTCGCGTCTGCCGCAACTCGTCGACCTGTTCGTCGGCACGCCGCTGATCACGGTGGCGAGCGCGGCGCGAGCGCTCGCGGTCACCCCGCAGGCGGTGGAGGGGATGTTGGCGGAACTGGGCTCCGCCCGGCCGCGGGAATTGACGGAACGGCGGCGGTACCGGGCGTGGGGGATCGTGTGAAGAGCGCATCCCGACCACGGCCGAAAGCGCTGCCGCATCACAGGTGGCGATCAAAGTCCATCTGCTGGTGCAGGATGCGGACGACCTCGATGACGTCACTGGCGCCTTTTCGGTAGAAGACGACATGTGAACCGACCACGAGTTTGAAGTAGCCGCGCCTGATGTCATCGGCGCTACGGCTTTTCGCGGTGCCGGCGGCAAGGCGATCGAAGCCATCCGCGATCACCCGAATATATCGGTCAGCCTGTGCCCTGTCCCACTTTTCGGCCGAGTAGGACCAAATGCCAGACAGGTCACGGCGAGCGGCGGCTGAGAGCCGGATGCGCACCTACTGCTCGTCCGACTGACGCATGGATTTCAGAAAATGTTCGGTGTCGAAATCCTGGAACTCACCACTGGCTTCTCCCTCGATCAGAGCTGATCGCAACGCATCAAGCTTTGCTTCTCGCTCTTCAAGCAGGCGTAATCCAGCGCGAACCACATCGCTGGCTGAGTTGTATCGACCGCCGTCGACTTGCCGATCGATGAATTGAGTGAAGTGCTCGCCGAGCGAAACCGACGTGTTGCGGGCCATGGTCACCTCCACATTTCATATATACCAAGAAGTGGTATTTCGCCAGCAGGGTGGTCTGGCCAAGCGTCGCTTCGGATTGGCTATCCCGATTGCGCCCACCCGCGCTTCCCCCGACAATGCGCACCCCCGCGCCTCGGCGCGCAAGAAGCGCCCCAACGGGCTAACACCAAGGCATGCGCGTCGTGATCGACCAGGTTTCCCAACGCCAGCAGGACATCCTCGCCCTCGCCCGCCTGCACGGCCGGGTCAGCGTCGAGGACCTGGCGGCGCGGTTCGAGGTGACGCCGCAGACGATCCGCAAGGACCTGAACGAGTTGTGCGACAGCCGGCTCCTGTCGCGCATCCATGGCGGCGCCGTGGTGGCCTCGGGCGTCGAGAACGTCTCCTACGAGGCGCGCCGCCTCGTCGCCCACGGCGAGAAGCGGGCGATCGGCGAGGCGGCCGCGCGCCTCATCCCCAACAACGCCTCCCTGTTCATCAATATCGGCACCACCACAGAGGAGGTGGCGCGCGCGCTCGGCGACCACGAGGACCTGCTGGTCATCACCAACAACCTCAACGTCGCGACCCTGCTCTACCGCCACCCGAAGATGAACCTGATCGTCGCCGGGGGGCCGGTGCGGCGGGCCGACGGGGCGGTGATCGGCTCGGCGGCGGTCGATTTCATCAACCAGTTCAAGGTCGATTACGCGGTGATCGGCGCCTCGGCGATCGACGAGGACGGCACGCTGCTCGATTTCGACTACCGCGAGGTGCGGGTCGCCCGCGCGATCATCGAGAATGCCCGCCGGGTGATCCTGGTCGCCGACAAGCTGAAGCTCGAGCGCTCGGCGCCGATCCGGGTCGGCCACCTGCGCGAGCTCGACTATTTCGTCACCGACGCGCTGCCCTCCGCGGCGCTCCGGGAGATGTGCGCGGCCCACCGGGTCGAGCTGGTCGAGGCGGGATTGAACGCGCACGAGACCTCCGACGCCGCGGAATAGCCGAAACCGCAGGGCACCCGAACCGAAAGCATCAGACTTTCGTTCGCGCCCCATTCCTTTCGGTTTCGCTTGCGTCAGCGTTTGGCTGCGGCTAGATTCGCGCCAGGATGCAAACGAAAGAGCCGAAAGGCTCCGACAGGGAGGTGGCCTTGGCCCCCAGCTTGGCCCCCAGGCAGCAGCCCGGCGATGTGCGCGGGGTGTTCGACCTCGCGGTGATCGGTGGCGGCATCAATGGCTGCGGCATCGCCCGCGACGCGGTGGGCCGCGGCGCCTCGGTGGTTTTGTTCGAGCAGAACGACCTCGCCAGCGGCACCTCCTCGACCTCGACCAAGCTGATCCACGGCGGCCTGCGCTACCTCGAACACTACGAGTTCCGCCTGGTCCGCGAGGCCCTGATGGAGCGCGAGGTGCTGTGGGGCATGGCGCCCCACATCGTCTGGCCGCTGCGCTTCGTGCTGCCGCACCATTCGGGTCTGCGCCCCAGCTGGCTCCTGCGCCTCGGGCTCCTGCTCTACGACAACCTCGGCGGCCGCAAGCGCCTGCCCGGCACCCGCACCCTCGACCTCACCCGCGATCCCGCCGGCGAACCGCTCAAAGCCGGCTTTCGCCGCGCTTTCGAATATTCGGATTGCTGGGTCGAGGATTCGCGCCTCGTGGTGCTGAACGCCCGCGACGCCGCCGAGCGCGGCGCGGTGATCCGCACCCGCACCCGGGTCGTCACCGTCGCCCGCGCCGACGGGCTGTGGGAGATCACCGCCGAGGATCGGGCGACCGGCGCCCGCGATACCGTGCGGGCGCGCACCCTCGTCAACGCCGCCGGTCCCTGGGTGGCGAACGTGCTCACCGGCGTGGCGCGGGCCAATTCCACCGAGGGCGTGCGGCTGGTCCAGGGCAGCCACATCGTGGTGCGGCGCCTGTTTCAGCACGACCGGGCCTACATCTTCCAGAATGCCGACCAGCGCATCATCTTCGCGATCCCCTACGAGCGCGACTTCACGCTGATCGGCACCACCGACCGCGACTACACGGGCGATCCCGCCGACGTGAAGGCGAGCGAGGAGGAGATCGCCTATCTCTGCGCCGCCGCCAGCGAGTATTTTCGCGAGCCGGTGACCCGCGACGAGGTGGTGTGGACCTATTCCGGCGTGCGCCCGCTCTACGACGACGGCGCCTCGAAGGCCCAGGAAGCCACCCGCGACTACGTGCTGACCCTCGACGCACCGGAGGGCCAGCCGGCGATGCTCTCGGTCTTCGGCGGCAAGATCACCACCTACCGGCGGCTGGCCGAATCGGCGCTGGAGCGCCTGAAGGACCACCTGCCGGCGGCGGCCAAGGCGCCCTGGACCTCGGGCGCGGTCTTGCCAGGTGGCAACTTCCCCAAGGAGAGCTACGACGACGTGGTGGCGGGGCTCGCGCGCCAGCATCCGGGCATCCCAGAGACGCTGGTCGCCCGGCTGGTGCGGGCCTACGGCACCGATGCCCGCGAGATCCTGAGCGGCGCCCGCGCCATGGCCGATCTCGGCCGGCTGTTCGGCGCCGACCTGACCGAGCGCGAGGTGCGCCACCTGATGCGCCGCGAATGGGCGTCGCGCGCCGAGGACGTGCTCTGGCGCCGCTCGAAGCTCGGCCTTAGGGTCACCCCCGCCGAGGCCGAGGCCCTCGACGCGTTCATGCGCCGCGCCGCCGCCGCCTCCGACGCGGCCTGACTTTCGAGAATGGACGGGAGGGCGCCATGACCCTGATCCTGGAGAGCGTGACCAAACGGGTCGGCCCCGAGACGCATATCCGCGACGTGAGCCTCGCGCTGCCCAAGGGCTCGCTCAACGTGCTGCTCGGCCAGACGCTGGCCGGCAAGACCACCCTGATGCGCCTGATGGCCGGGCTGGAGGCACCGAGCGAGGGACGGATCGTCGCCGACGGCAAGGACGTGACCGGCCTGCCGGTGCAACGCCGCAACGTCGCGATGGTCTACCAGCAATTCATCAACTACCCCTCGCTCTCGGTCTACGAGAACATCGCCTCGCCGATGCGGGTCGCCGGTGTGGCGAAGGGCGAGATCGAGGCGCGGGTGCAGGAGGCGGCGGGTCTGCTGCGGCTCACCCCCTACCTGAAGCGCAAGCCCCTCGAACTCTCGGGCGGCCAGCAGCAGCGCACCGCCATCGCCCGCGCGCTCTGCAAGCGCGCCGACCTCGTGCTGATGGACGAGCCGCTGGCGAACCTCGACTACAAGCTGCGCGAGGAACTGCGCGAGGAACTGCCGCGCATCTTCGCGGCGACCGGCGCGATCTTCGTCTACGCCACCACCGAGCCGGCCGAGGCCTTGATGCTCGGCGGGCGTACCGCCACCCTGCACCAGGGCCGCGTCACGCAGGTCGGCCCGACGCCGGACGTCTACCGCCGGCCCGACGACCTCGTCACGGCAAAGGTCTTCTCCGACCCGCCGCTCAACACCCTGCGGATCGTGAAGGGCGGCGGCCGGGTCACCCTGCCGACCGGCGGCCAGGTCCGGGCGACCGGCCCGCTCGCGAGCGTGCCGGACGGCGCCTATGCGATCGGCTTTCGCGCCCACCACCTCGCCCTCGATCCCCTGCCCGGCGAATCGATCACGCTGCCGGCCACCGTCTCGGTCGCCGAGATCACCGGCTCGGAGAGCTACGTCCATGTCGACCTGCAAGCCGATGCCGGCGAGAGCCGCCTGATCGCCCTCGTCCCGGGCGTGCGCCGGCTCGAGCCCGGTACGCCGGTCACCGTCCATCTCGATCCCCGCCACGTCCTGGTGTTCGACGGGAGCGGCCGCAAAGCCGCCCTCGACCTGCCGGCGGCGGCCTGATCCGGAGGGGAGATCCATGGCCCGCATCACCCTCGACCATCTCGCCCACGCCTACGGGCCGAACCCGCAAGGCCCGCAGGATTACGCGCTCAAGGAGATCGACCACGTCTGGCGCCAGGGCGGCGCCTACGCGCTGCTCGGGCCCTCCGGCTGCGGCAAGTCCACCTTGCTCAACATCATCTCGGGGCTGGTCGTCCCGACCCGCGGCCGCATCCTGTTCGACGACCGCGACGTGACCACGGTGCCGACCGAGGGACGCAACATCGCCCAGGTGTTCCAGTTCCCGGTCGTCTACGACACCATGACGGTGCGGGAGAACCTGGCCTTCCCGTTGAAGAATCGCCGCGTCGCGCCCGCCACCATCCGGTCGCGGGTGGAGGAGATCGCCGGCCTTCTCGATCTCACCCGGGTGCTCGACCGCCGCGCCAACAACCTGACGGCGGATATGAAGCAAAAAATCTCGCTCGGCCGGGGCCTCGTGCGCCCGGACGTGGCGGCGATCCTGTTCGACGAGCCGCTCACCGTCATCGACCCGCACCTGAAATGGCAGCTGCGCTCGACCTTGAAGGAGCTGCACCGCAAGCTCGACCTGACGATGATCTACGTCACCCACGACCAGACCGAGGCGCTGACCTTCGCCGATACGGTGGTGGTGATGCATGACGGCGCGGTGGTGCAGACCGGCACGCCGGACGAATTGTTCGAGCGCCCGGCCCACACCTTCGTCGGCCACTTCATCGGCTCGCCGGGGATGAACCTGCTGCCCGCCCAAGTGCAGGGCGCGACCGCGACGATCGAGGGCCACGCGATCCCGCTCGCCCGGCACTATTCCGACCTGCCCAAGGGCAAGCGCATCGAGCTCGGCGTCCGGCCCGAATACGTGCATCTCGCGCCGAAGGGCCTCGGCCTCCCGGTGCAGGTCAAGCGCATCGACGATATCGGCCGCCAGCGCCTCGCCCGGGTCGAACTCGGCGGCCGGCCGCTCGTCGCCACGGTGGCCGAGGGCCAGAGCCTCAATGGAACGGAAGCGGCGCTGACCCTCGATCCGCGCCAGATCCACATCTACGCCGACGGCGCCCTGGTGCCCGGGGAGGCCGCATGACCAAGACCGTCAACCAGAAGGCCTGGCTCCTCGTCCTGCCGGTCTTCGCCGTCGTCGCCTTCTCGGCGGTACTGCCGCTGATGACGGTGGTCAACTACTCGTTCCAGGATACGTTCGGGAACAACCAGTTCTTCTGGAACGGCCTCGGCTGGTTCCAGGAACTGCTCGACCCGTCGACCCAGTTCGGCGAGCGCTTCCTCGATTCGCTGTGGCGCAACCTGCTCTTTTCCGCGATCATCCTGGCGATCGAGGTGCCGCTCGGCATCGCGGTGGCGCTGTCGATGCCGCGGGAGGGCCGCTCGGTTGCCTTCTGCCTCGTGCTGATGGCCCTGCCGCTCCTCATCCCGTGGAACGTCGTCGGCACGATCTGGCAGGTCTTCGCCCGCACCGATATCGGGCTCTTGGGCGCGACCCTCAACAGCCTCGGCATCGACTACAACTACGCCGGCAGCGCGCTCGCCGCCTGGGTCACCATCGTGACCATGGACGTCTGGCACTGGACCAGCCTCGTCGCGCTGCTCTGCTATGCCGGCCTCAAGTCGATCCCGGACGCCTATTACCAGGCCGCCCGCATCGACGGGGCGAGCCAGTGGGCGATCTTCCGCACCATCCAGCTGCCGAAGATGCGCCGCGTCCTGCTGATCGCCGTGCTGCTCCGCTTCATGGATTCGTTCATGATCTACACCGAGCCCTTCGTGCTCACCGGCGGCGGGCCCGGCAACGCCACGACCTTCCTGTCGATCGACCTCGTCAAGCTGGCGCTGGGACAGTTCGATCTCGGCCGGGCGGCGGCGATGTCGCTGGTCTACAACCTCATCATCCTGAGCGTCTGCTGGGTGTTCTACACCGTGATGACCAACGTGGATGCCGGCAACCGCACGGTGCTGGCCGACGACCCGGCGGATGCGGCTGCCGCCGGCAGCTTGGCCCCCGCCACCACCATCCCGCTCGACCGGAGGGCCGCCTGATGCGCCCGCGCCACGTCGTGATGACGCTATACCTCCTGTTCCTGATGGTCCCGATCTACTGGCTCGTGAACATGAGCCTGAAGACCAACCAGGAAATCAATTCCGGCATGACGCTCTGGCCGCATGCGATCACGTTCGACAACTACATCCGGATCTTCACCGATCCGAGCTGGTACGGCGGCTACCTGAACTCGCTGTCCTACGTGGCGATCAACACGGTCCTGTCGATCGGGCTCGCTCTGCCCGCGGCCTACGCCTTCTCGCGCTACAGCTTCATCGGCGACAAGCACCTGTTCTTCTGGCTGCTCTCGAACCGGATGGCGCCGCCGGCGGTGTTCGCGCTGCCGTTCTTCAATCTCTACTCGGCGGTCGGGCTGTTCGACACGCCCTGGGCGGTGGCGCTGGCGCATTGCCTGTTCAACGTGCCGCTGGCGGTGTGGATTCTCGAAGGCTTCATGTCCGGCGTGCCGCGCGAGATCGACGAGACCGCGGCGATCGACGGCTACTCGTTCCCGCGGTTCTTCGCAAAAATCTTCATGCCGCTGATCGCGTCGGGCATCGGCGTCGCCGCCTTCTTCTGCTTCATGTTCTCCTGGGTCGAACTGCTGCTAGCGCGGACGCTCACCTCGGTCGACGCCAAGCCCATCGCCGCCACCATGACCCGCACGGTCTCGGCCGCCGGCATGGATTGGGGCCTGCTCGCGGCGGCGGGCGTGCTCACCATCGTGCCGGGCGCGCTCGTGATCTGGTTCGTGCGCAACTACATCGCCAAGGGCTTCGCCCTCGGCCGGGTCTGATCGGGAGTTCCGGACGATGCTCGATTTCGCCTGGATGGCCTGGACCTGGCAGACCGCGATCTTCTTCGTGGTCATCGCCGGCCTGCTCGCCCTGATGACCGCTTTGGCGGTGTGGCGCCCGGAGACCGAGAAGGTCGGGATCCTGCGCATCCCCACCACCCGCGGCGACCGGCTGTTCCTGACGCTGGTCGGCGCCGCCTTCATCAATCTCGCCTGGCTCGGCCTCGTCGGCCCGAGCCTCGAATGGGCGCTCGCGCTCTCGCTCGTCTACGGGGCGGTGATGTTCCGCTTCGCTTGAGACAACCCGTCGCCACGTCCGGCAGCCAGCCGGCATCAGGCGGGTCGAGTACCACCAGAGGGAGGACTACCATATGAAACGCCATCACCTGCTCACGGCCGCGAGCGCGCTGGTTCTCAGCCTCGCCGCCGGCCATGCCTTCGCGGGCATGGAGGAGGCCAAGCGCTGGGTCGATACCGAGTTCCAGCCCTCGACCCTGTCGAAGGACGAGCAGCTCAAGGAGATGCAGTGGTTCATCGATGCGGCGAAGCCCTTCGCCGGCATGGAGATCAACTTCGTCTCCGAGACGCTGACCACGCACGAATACGAGGCCCGCACCCTGGCGAAGGCCTTCACCGAGATCACCGGGATCAAGGTGCGCCACGACCTCCTGCAGGAGGGCGACGTGGTGGAAAAGATCCAGACCCAGATGCAGTCGGGCAAGAACATCTACGACGGCTGGATCAACGATTCCGACCTCGTCGGCACCCATTTCCGCTACGGCCAGACCGTGGCGCTCTCCGACTTCATGACCGGCGAGGGCAAGGACGTCACCTCGCCGACCCTCGACCTCGAGGACTTCATCGGCCGCTCGTTCGGCACCGGCCCGGACAACAAGCTCTACCAGCTTCCCGACCAGCAATTCGCCAACCTGTATTGGTTCCGCTACGACTGGTTCACCCGCGCCGACCTCAAGCAGAAGTTCAAGGCCAAGTACGGCTACGAGCTCGGCGTGCCGGTCAACTGGTCGGCCTACGAGGACATCGCCGACTTCTTCACCAACGACGTGAAGGAGATCGACGGCGTTAAGGTCTATGGTCACATGGACTACGGCAAGAAGGATCCGTCCCTCGGCTGGCGCTTCACCGATGCGTGGCTGTCGATGGCCGGCAACGGCGACAAGGGCATCCCGAACGGCAAGCCGGTCGACGAGTGGGGCATCCGCATCGAGGGCTGCCGTCCGGTCGGCTCCTCGATCGAGCGCGGCGGGGACACCAACGGCCCGGCCGCGGTCTACGCCGTCACCAAGTATGTCGACTGGCTGAAGAAGTACGCCCCGCCGCAAGCCGCCGGCATGACCTTCTCGGAGTCGGGTCCCGTGCCGTCGCAGGGCAACGTCGCCCAGCAGATGTTCTGGTACACCGCCTTCACGGCCGACATGGTGAAGCCCGGCCTGCCGGTGATGAACCAGGACGGCACGCCGAAGTGGCGCATGGCGCCCTCGCCGCACGGGCCGTACTGGAAGGAGGGCATGAAGCTCGGCTACCAGGATGCCGGCTCGCTCACCCTGCTGAAGTCGACCCCGCTCGAGCGCCGCAAGGCGGCCTGGCTCTACCAGCAGTTCATCGTCTCGAAATCGGTCAGCCTGAAGAAGAGCCATGTCGGCCTCACCTTCATCCGCGAGAGCGACATCTGGGACAAGTCCTTCACCGAGCGGGCGCCGAAGCTCGGCGGCCTGGTCGAGTTCTACCGCTCGCCGGCCCGCACCCAGTGGACCCCGACCGGCGTGAACGTGCCGGACTACCCCAAGCTCGCCCAGCTGTGGTGGCAGAACATCGGCGACGCCTCCTCGGGCGCCAAGACCCCGCAGGCGGCGATGGACGCGCTCGCCAACGCCCAGGACGACGTGATGGCGCGCCTGGAGCGCTCCAAGGTCCAGGGCGAGTGCGGCCCGAAGCTGAACCCCAAGACCTCGGCCGAGCACTGGTACGAGCAGGCCAAGAAGGACGGCACGCTGGCGCCCCAGCGCAAGCTCGCCGACGAGAAGCCGAAGGGTGAGACGATCGATTACGACACGCTCATCAAGAGCTGGCCGGCTTCGCCGCCGAAGCGCGGCTGACCTTGCGGGAGCCGGGGCGCGCGAGCCCCGGCTCTCCTTTCCGCGGACGGCCGGATTCCGCTATCCTGGCGGCCGGTGCCGTCACGGAGCTTGTCATGGCTTATTACACGCTGGAAGACGCCATTACCCGTCTGCCCGAATTGCTCGCCAAGGCGACCGACGGGGAGGAGGTGATCATCACCCGCCTCGACGAAGATCTCGTCAAGCTCATCCCGACCGAGCCGCGGCCGATGACGAAGGAGGAGGTCGACTGGCTGCGCGACACCATCGTGACGCCGCGCGAGCCGATCGACGCGGTCGCCCTCGTCCGGCAGATGCGGGATGAAGGCGCGTGAACCGTGTTTACTGCGACGCCAACATCGTGATCGCGATCTTCGTGCGGGAAACCTCGTCGGCGCGCATCCAATCCTGGGTTGCCGACCCGAGCGTCGGCGTCGTCATATCGGACCTCACGGTTCTCGAATTCACGTCGGCGATCTCGCGGCTGATCCGCGAGCGCAAGCTGGACTCGATTGAGGCTCGGTCGATCCTCTCGCGCTTCGAGTTCTGGCGCGCGGCCCTTGGCCGTCCGATGACCATCACCCGCCAGATGTTCGCCCTCGCCCGCACCATCGTCGAGGACGCCGCCCTCGGCGTGCGCGGTCCCGACGCCCTGCACCTCGCGCTGCTCCAGGTCACCGGCCTGCCCTTCGCCACCTTCGACGCGCGGCTTGCCCGGGCGGCCGACGCGATCGGCCTCGCCACCCTGGAGCCGCCACCCCTCTAACGCACCGCGCGAAAGAGCCTCCCGATGTCCTCCCTCATCCTCGCCATCGACCAGGGCACCACCTCCTCGCGCGCCCTTTTGTTCCGGCCCGACACCTCGATCGCCGGCCTCGCCCAGGCGGAGTTCCCGCAGCACTTCCCGGCCTCGGGCTGGGTCGAGCACGAGCCGGAGGACCTCTGGCGCACCACCCTCGAGACCTGCCGGGCGGCGATGCGGCAGGCCGGCGTGACGGCGCGGGACATCGCGGCGATCGGCATCACCAACCAGCGCGAGACGACGCTGGTCTGGGACAAGCGCACCGGCGAGGCGGTGCACCGCGCCATCGTCTGGCAGGACCGCCGCTCGGCCGGGATCTGCGCCCGCCTGAAGGAGGCCGGCCACGAGCCGCTGGTCACGGCCAGGACCGGCCTGATCCTCGATCCCTACTTCTCCGGCACCAAGATCGCCTGGATCCTCGACAACGTGCCCGGCGCCCGCGCCCGGGCCGAGGCCGGCGAGCTCGCCTTCGGCACGGTCGATTCGTATCTCCTGTGGCGGCTCACCGGCGGGCGGCTCCACATCACCGACGCCACCAACGCCTCGCGCACGCTCCTCTTCGACATCCATCGCGGTGCCTGGGACGAGGAGCTGATGGGGCTTCTGGGCGTGCCGGCCGCGATGCTGCCGGAGGTGCGCGATTCCTCCGGCGATTTCGGCGAGACCGACCCGGATTTGTTCGGCGCCGCGATCCCGATCCGGGGTGTCGCCGGCGACCAGCAGGCGGCGGTGGTGGGCCAGGCCTGCTTCCGGCCCGGCATGGTCAAGTCGACCTACGGCACCGGGTGCTTTGCCCTCCTCAATACCGGCGACCAGCCGGTGACCTCGACGAACAAGCTCCTCACCACCATCGCCTACCAGTTGAACGGCCGGCGCACCTACGCCCTCGAAGGCTCGATCTTCGTCGCGGGCGCGGCGGTGCAGTGGTTGCGCGACGGGCTCGGCGTGATCGAATCGGCGTCCGAGACGGGGGCGCTCGCCGAGCGGGCCGACCCGGCCCAGGACGTCTACCTGGTACCGGCCTTCGTCGGCCTCGGTGCGCCCTACTGGGAGCCCGACGCCCGCGGCGCCCTGTTCGGGCTGACCCGCGGCACCGGGCCGGCCGAGCTCGCCCGGGCGGCGCTCGAGAGCGTCTGCTTCCAGACCGCCGATCTCCTCGCCGCCATGCGGGCCGACTGGTCCGACGGGGAGGGGAGCGCCACGGTGCTGCGGGTCGATGGCGGCATGGTCGCCTCCGACTGGACGATGCAGCGCCTCGCCGACCTCCTCGCCGCTCCCGTCGACCGGCCGGAGGTGAAGGAGACGACGGCGTTGGGGGCGGCCTACCTCGCCGGGCTGGCCTGCGGCCTCTACCCGGAGCCCGAGCACTTCGCCGACCACTGGCGCCTGGAGCGCCGCTTCGCCCCGGCGATGGAGCCGGTGATACGCGAGCGCCGGCTCGCCGGCTGGCGCAAGGCGGTGGGCTGCCTGGTGGGGAAGTAGGGCGGTCCGTCACGACGGCCGGCCGGCGTCGCAGCGGCCGGCCGGGCTGTCGCGAGCGATGGCTGTGCCCCTCCCGGTCATTCGGGAAGGATCGGCGAGTCATCGTATAGCCGGCTGACAGACGCTAAATTCTTACGACTGTTTATGAAGATCTGAAATTCCAGATATCGCCGTGAGGGTGGCGCCGAAACGTTAGATCATGTAATAAACTCGCTCTTAAGGCGACGGCTCCATGTTGGTCCGTGCGGGGGTGAGGGACGCCCTGCCATGGAGCATCAATATGGTCAGCAAGGGCGTCGATTATTTTACCTTTTCATCGAATGATTATTTCAGCGTCAACGTGACGGGTCCCAAGGTGGGCGGCGTCAGTGGGCCGTCGAACAACTTCCGGCACCAGAGTTTCCAGATCGATTCCGGGAACATCTCTGGATTGTTGAGTTTCGACGGCATCCTGGTGTGGCAGGCCCTCCAGAACGGCGCCGTGCTGCTCGGTGGAAGCCAGGAGATCAGCTCGCTGACCGGCAATCTCGGCGGCGGCAGCATGGCAAACATGCTCAAGACGCCCTCGACCGTGACGTGCGGCTATGCCGTGTCATACGGCTTCTACGATGCCGGGCCGGGGGTGAAGCCGCTCACCGACCAGGACCAGCTCTACGTCTACGTGACCGACAGCCATGCCAACTGGATGGGCACCCTCGCCGAGGCCATGCCGGCCTTGTCCGCCGCGCCCCTCAACAGCTTCGTCCTGCCTGGCGCCCACGATGCCGGCATGTTCACGCTGAGCACCGTGACGGGGATCCTCGCCGGTCCCGATGCCAAGAAGCTCCTCGATGGCCTGTCGATTCTATCGGTGTTCGGGACAATCGTGGGCGACCTGACGATGGCCCAGGCCCCGCGGGCGATCGCCAACCTGGCGCTGACGCAGAAGGACACGATCCCCACGATGCTCGATCTGGGCATCCGGTACTTCGATTATCGTCCGGGCACGCTCTATCCGAAAATCGCGTCGTTCAATCCGGGCGTGCGCTATCACCAGCACAGCATGATTCCCGGCTATGCCTACGTCGCCTTCCTGCAGGACGTGATCGCCTGGCTCGACACGCACCCGACCGAGATCGTGGTGGTCAGCGCCAACACGCAGGGCTTCTCCGATGCGGCCATGAAGCCGACGGCGGCGCAAGTGCAGCAGGATCTCGACCAGGCGATCGCCAACGTGAAGCCGGCCTCGCCGCTCGTCATCGGCGACAAGACCGCGCTGACGCAGAGCTACGCCGCGCTCGTCGCCTCCCACACCCGGCTGATCTTCCTCAACCAGATCGAAGGGGAGACGAGCAAGTACGATTCGTACGATGACGGCGCCTACGCGACGGTCGATCCCGCGACGATCGTCGGTGCCCTGGCCGGGATGAACGCCGCCGGCCAGAAGGGGCATGACTACACGGTGCTGCAGATGCAGGGTACCGCCACCAGCGCCGGCAAGGCCGTGATCGCCGCCGCGGTCACGTCGCTGAGCGACGCGTCCTCGCCTCTCCTGTCCACCAAGGGGCGGTTCGATGCCGTGACCAATCCCTGGCTGCTCGAGAACGTCCCGAAGAACCTCTCGAACGACCAGCTCGTCGTGCTGCTCAACGACTTCGCGGACAACTGCATGACCCAGACCGCGATCGAGCTGACGCGGGCCCGAGTCGCGCAGCGCGCCTGATCCCGAAGCCGCGCAGCGCGCCTGATCCCGAAGTCGCGCAGCGCGCCTGATCCCGAAGCCGCGCAGCTCGCCTGATCCTGAAAAAGCCCCGCGGCAGCGCCGCGGGGCCTCTCGCCCGCCTCCTACTTCTCCAGCCGCGCGAGCAGGCTCGACGTATCCCAGCGCCCGCCGCCCAGGCTCTGCACGTCGGCGTAGAACTGGTCGACCAACGCCGTGACCGGGAGCTTGGCCTTGTTGCGGCGGGCCTCGGCGAGGACGATCGACAGGTCCTTGCGCATCCAGTCGACGGCGAAGCCGAACTCGAACTTGCCCTCGTTCATGGTCTTGCCGCGGTTCTCCATCTGCCAGGAGCCGGCGGCGCCCTTGGAGATCACGTCGAGCACCGCCTCGATGTCGAGGCCGGCCCGCTTGCCGAAATGCACCGCCTCGGACAGGCCCTGGACGAGGCCGGCGATGCAGATCTGGTTCATCATCTTGGCGAGCTGGCCGGCGCCGACCGGCCCCAGCAGCCGGCAGGCGCGGGCATACGACCCGATCACCGGCTCGACCCGGGCGAAGGTGTCGGCATCGCCGCCGCACATCACCGTCAGCACGCCGTTCTCGGCACCCGCCTGGCCGCCGGAGACCGGGGCGTCGATGAAGCCGAAGCCGGCCTTCTCGGCCGCCGCCGCGAGCTCGCGGGCGACTTCCGCCGAGGCGGTGGTGTGGTCGACGAAGACCGTGCCCTTGCCCATCGCCGAGAAGGCGCCGTCCGGCCCGGTCGTGACCTGGCGCAGGTCGTCGTCGTTGCCGACGCAGGCAAAGACGATCTCCTGGCCGTCCGCCGCCTCGCGGGGCGTCGCCGCGGCCCGGCCCCCATGGGCCTTCACCCAGTCGTCCGCCTTGGCCTTGGTACGGTTGTAGACCGTGACGTCATGGCCCTTGGCGGCGAGGTGACGGGCCATCGGCCCCCCCATCACGCCGAGACCCAGAAACGCGACCTTTGCCATGCGCTGATCCTCCCACGCCGTCGTCCCGCGGCGCTCGGCCCCGGTGTAGAGAGCCGCGCCTACGCCCGTCAAACCGGCGGCGTCACTTCGTGTCGAACGGAACGTACTTCGCCCGGATGCGGTCGTAGCGCCCGTCGGCGATCACCGCGGCGAGCGCGTGGTCGAAGGCCTCGCGCAGGACGGTGTCGCCCTTGCGCAGGCCGATGCCGGCGCCCTCGCCGAGGAGCGGCTCGCCGGCCGGCACGTCGCCGACGAGGCGGCAGCAGGCCTCGCCCTCGGGCCGGGAGAGGAAGGTGGTGAGTTCGAGCTTGTCGCCGAGCACCACGTCGACCCGGCCGGCCCTGAGGTCGAGGGTCGCGTCGGCGAGGGTGTCGAAGGTGCGGATCGTGGCGCCCGGCACCCGCTGCTCCAGGAAGGCGACCTGCGGCCCGTGCGCCGCCACGCCGATCGTCAGCCCGCGCAGCGTCGCCGGGCTCGGGTTCGACAGGGAGGAGTCCCGCCGCGCCACGTAGGAGAACGGCACCCGCAGGTACGGCTTGGTGAAGGCGATGCGGGCGGCCCGCTTCGGGGTGATCGCCATCGCCGCCATGATGGCGTCGTACTCGCTGGCCTCCAGGCCCTTGATGATGCCGTCCCACTGGTGGAGCACGATCGTGCAGGTGAGCTTGGCCTGCTCGCACAGGGCCTGGGCAAGGGCGACCTCGAACCCCGCCGGCTTGCCGTCCTCGACGTAGTTGAACGGCGGGCGGCCGCCCTCGGTGGCGATCCGCAC
>NZ_JTHF01000102.1 GCF_001043895.1 Methylobacterium indicum | reverse complement strand
AGAGCCTGTTTGACTGATTGCGGCAGTCGCGCGTTGCTATCGGCAGGAGGAGCCGATGTGGACGCCAGCTGATCGCGATCTCTACAAGGACGACGGGCGTCGCTACCCGAGCGACCTGACCGACGCGCAATGGGCGCTGATCGCGCCCATGCTGTCGAGCTACGACCCGCTCAAGGTCGACCTGCGCGAGATGGTCAACGCCTGCCTTTACCTCGAGAAAACCGGCTGCCCGTGGCGGTATCTGCCGAGCGACTTCGGGTCGTGGGCGACGGTGCGCACCTGGCACGACCGCTTCCGCGCCGATGGGATCTGGTCGGAGGTCGCTGCCCTGCTGACGCGGGCGGTACGTCGCCAGCGCGGCCGACCCGCCGAGCCCGCGACGGTGATCCTCGACTCGCAGAGTGTCGTGTCGGGCCCGCAGGCGGGGATCCGCGGCACCGACGGCAAGAAGAAGGTGCGGGGCATCAAACGCCACGTGCTGACGTGCTCGCGCGGCTTTGTCCTGGCCGCGGTGGTGACGGCGGCCAACGTCCACGACACGCAAGCCGCGGGCTGGGTGCTGGATCGTGCCGCGGAGGCGGGCTGGGCGCCGGTGCGAGTGAAGGCGGATGGGATCTATACGGGAGCGCGGATGGAGGAGGCGGCTGCCCGCCACGGTGTGGAGATACAGGTTTCCACCCGTGAGGCGCAGGCCAAGGGCTTCCAGCCGCTGCCGCTTCGCTGGCGCATCGAGGCGACCTTCGGCACGCTCTCGACCCGCTATCGCCGCCTGACCCGCCACTGGGAGCACAGCCCAGTGGCAGCCGAAGACGGCATCAGTATCGCCAACTGCCACAGGCTCATGCAGGCCTATCAGCGACACCAATACAGGTATTCATAGTCAAACAGGCTCT
>NZ_JTHF01000101.1 GCF_001043895.1 Methylobacterium indicum | reverse complement strand
TTGTTGGGGTTGGGCGCGATGCCGACCACGATCGGCCGGTCGGGATCGCCCTCCTGGTAGGCCACCAGCGCCTCCATCCCGACCCGCGGGATGATCTGCTGGCCCCAGTTGGTCCCGCCCCAGGACTGCGTCACCCGCACCCAGCCGGTATCCGTCCCGTCACCCCGCGCCCTACGGTCCCAAGGCAGGGTCAGCTTCACCCGCCCGAACGCGTCGGTGTGGATCTCCTCGCCCGGCGGGCCGGCAATCCTGGCGATCTGCAACCCGTCGATGCGCGGGCGCGGCACTGTCCGATGCGGCGTCGCCGGCCGGTCGGCCGGCAGGGTGGTGAAGGCGTTCTCGTAATGCGGCGTGCCCGCCCCCGACTCGTAGGTCGGGTCCTCGGCCCGGTGCAGGATCTGCGTGATCACCTGCGCCGGGTAGACATGGCCCGGATGCGCCACCTCGTAGGGGGTGAAGCGCCCGCCCGCCGCCAGCGTCCTCACGCTGGAGCGACCCTCGACCCGGTCGAAGCCGGTCTCGGTCGCCTGGATCCGTAGCCGCGTGGCGCGCTCGCCCGCCTCGCGGGTCAGCGCCCTTGCCGGATACTCGTAGAGTTCGTAAGCCGTATTCTCGGGAACACGGTCGATCGACAGCGTATCGGAAGTAAGATCGAGATTTGGCGTCAAGAATTCGTAATCGTTTCCGGCTCGTCGTCCCGGCGTGAACGAGAGTTGCCGGCGCCAGTCGTGGATATGCTCGGCATCCGACGAGCCGAAGGCGAGACGGACCCGGGTCTCGGTCCCGCCGTCATAGGCCGAGGGATGATCGCCGACGACGAGCGTGTGCTTGCCGCGCTCATGGCGGAACCAGTAGAACAGCCCTTCTTCTTCGAGCCTGCGGATGAGGTAGGCGAGATCGGTCTCGTTCCACTGCACGACGTAGTCGCGCTTCTGCGGCGTCCGGGTGACGCCGGCGAGAGTGTAGTCGCGGATGCGGTGCTCGGCGCAGAGCGTCTCCAGTACCTCGAGCGTCGATTGGGTCAGGAAGATGCGGCAATCGCTGCGCTGGCTCATCAGCCACAGCCGCGGGCGCAGGGTGAGGGCGTACTGGCGGGCGCCGCGGGTGACGATCGGCCCCTCGTGCAGCTCGGTGACGAGCCCGTTCCAGACCCGCTGCGAGCCGTCGGCCAGCGTGAGGGCGAGATCGGCGGCGGTGCCGACGATCTCGTCGGGCCGGATCTCGTCACGCTGCGCCCGGACGCGGGCCTGGATGGTGAAGAGGCGGTTGATGCCCTCCTCGACCTCGAGGCGCTCGAGCAGCAGAGCGTCGGGGCCGAGCACGGTGTCGATCGCCATCAAGCGCCCGGCCTGGGTGTAGCGCACATGCTCGCTCATCGCCTGCCCTGCCGTAGAAGTCCATGCCGGATGTCATAGTCTAGGGCGCGGCTTCTGACCGATCAACCCGGCCAAGCGCGACGGACGCTGCGACGATCCGTTGGACACGGCACGGGATCTCCGGATATCGGATCGTATAGCCGGCGCAGGCCAAGCACGAACACAGCGCCCGTCCGGCGGATCGCCCCCGTCAGGCGTCGTCGGCCCGGGATGCCGGCGTCGAAGCGCGTGATGTAGAAGCGGCGGGCCCGGTTGCACCTATCCGGCAGCTGAAGGTGACGAGCCGCCAATTTGCTTGCCAGTCTTCGTCCCGCTCCGATGTGCCGGGTTCCGTGAGGCGATCCGGACCGCTGGAGCACGGCCCGCCATCCCGACCAAGAGCAATGAGGCTCCGGTCGCCTGTCCTGACTGGATCTACAACAACCGCAACATCGTCGAGCGGCTGTGGGCGCATCTGAAAAGTGGCGCGCTATCGCAACTCGCTACGAAAAGACCGCCCTCAGCTTCATGAGCGTCCTTTGTCTCGCCTCAACCTTGCTATGGCTCAAGTGACAACAGGTCCTAGGTACAGACAGGCGTTGACCATCTCGCGCAGGTCGACCTTGAGCGGCTCGTAGCTCGAGAGCAGGGGCGCGATCAGTGCCCATTGCGCATCCGTCAAGTCGGTTGGGTCGCGACGGCCGTCGTCCTCGTAGAAATCGCGGTCTGCCTGCGTCCACATCGGCTCCTCCTGCCGACGTCAACGCCCGACCGTTAAAATCGGTCGAACAGGCTCTCACACGTGATGTTGGCGATGATGCACCACCCGGCGGCTTGGACGCAACGACATGGGAAGCAACGACAAGCAGGATCCGGGGCGCCTCGGCATCGACGTCTACATGCCGAGGCGCCGGGGGCATCAACGCGAGCGCCCGTCCGGATTTCCCCCGGGCATTCGAGTGTTCCCGCCCGAAGGCGCCGTTACACAAGTCAATCGAGAAATAAAATCACCGATCAACAGTATCTATGCCCTGTATCATCGGCTCGTATCAAAATCAGAGCTTCTCTCGACAATCCGCCCAAGCAAGCCGTATTCCAGCGCTGCCTCAGTATCCAGCCAGAAGTCTCTGCGCATATCCTTCTTGATTCTTTCGACTGGCTGCCCCGTCGCAGCCGCGAAAATCCTGTAGAATCGCTCTCTCATCTTAAGTATTTCGTCGGCTTGAATCTGAACATCGTCCGCTCGTCCGCCGATGCCGCCGCTCGGTTGGTGAAGCAGAAATCTGGTATTTGGCAGGCAGAATCTTCTGTGTAGTGGAACAGATACGAAGATCAAGGCACCGGCGCTGGCAACCCAGCCGGCTCCGATGGTTCGGACTTCCGGCGCGATGAAACGGATCACGTCGTGAATCATGTCTCCCGACTCGACGTGCCCCCCCGGCGAACTAATAAACACGTTGATCGGCTCGTTCCCCTTGGCCGCCAGCGCGAGAAGGCGCTCCGAGGCCGCGCGTGCGATCTTGTCATTGATCGGTCCGGTGATCATGACGTACCGCCCTTGGAAAAGGGCATCTTCGACGATTTTCGGCGCTTGCGCCGGCAGCTGATCGTCGCCTTCCTTCTCGTCGTTATTGTATGCATCAATCATAATCTGCATCTCCTATAGACGATATTGACCTTTTGGCTTTTTACAGAAAGAACAAATAGCTTCTACACCCGCGCTTCAACCATGATACCCCCTATGGTCCGCTACGGCAAGGCGCTCTGCTCGCTAGAAATCCCTCGATCCGAGATCCGGAAGATCTCTTCCGGATCTCGGATCGCCCGCCCGCGCGGTGACGCCGAAGGCTTCACACGTCTGAGCGAAGCCGATTTCCGCATCGCTCGGCGGTTGTGCAGCCATCACCGAGCGATCAGTCGGAAATCGCATGAGAGGCGGCAGCGCCGTACAGCTCGATCAGGGGTGTGCCGACGCTCCTCTCGCGCACGCCGCCGAACGTCGAACTCAAAGCCTCGCCGGATGCTTCAGCGGTGCCGGTTCGCGCGGCGTCGGCTGCACCCGGGAGCCGCGAGGCCATATGCTTGCGAAACGGTGCCCCGGCCGGTCCCGCACACGCGCCGGCTGGCCGTGGCAATCCGGCCGGGGCGAGGGCGGCGCTCGCTCAGGCGCGCATGTCGGCGCGACGCCACAGCTCGGGCAGCATGCATTCGACTACCAGCAGAGGTCGCGACGCGCGCCGGAAGATCGACCGACGAGCCAACAGGCGGCCGTTCGACAAGGCCCGTCCTCTGGACACCACGTCACAGACCCGTTCCGCCATCGGGTGTGACGATTCCATTTCGGCACTGGTCAGTGCGGACCGAATGACCTCCGTGTCCCGATACAGCAACTCGGCCAAGGGCCGGTCACCCAAGTCACGCAATGAGCGCCAAGCCCCCTCGCTATCGTCGAGGCGGACGACGGTATGGCCGAATACGCAGGGCTCGCCATCCACGAGCAGCAGGACCTCGCGAATCCAAAACCGATCCTCCGGTGCAGCATTCAAGAAATCCAGGTCTTCTTTCCAGGGAGGCGAGGATTTTTCGAGGATCACCGCCAACCGCAGCTCTCCCAACGTGGCGAGGAGCTTAGTCAGCGACCCAGGACGCGTCAGCCAGTCTTTCTGAGTGGCAGACGTTCCAGATGGAGGAACTGCGCTCCAGCAGGCATCCGTCGTCATGCGTGCATGAACCTCCTTGTTCATCCGTCCGACCTGCCGTGATCCGCGAGTATCGAGCCCACCCTTCAGCTGCCTGCGAAAGTTCTGACAGGCTAGCTATAACAAATACCTCTGGCCGCGTTGCCGGCTCGAGATCACGCCTAGGCATTATCTGCAACGACCACGAATATCAATCATAAAAAATTCGTTGCGATTGATAATGACTCCGCTTATCAACGGGAAAAAGGGGGGCATCCCGTCGACAAGTGCGACAATCTTAGCCGCAAAACAGGAAGATCGCCGAATTTATGGAAACCTCCTTTCCGTCAACGACGGCATGGTGCTTCCCGGTGAGAGGAAAATGCAATGCAGGCGTGGGTTTTTCCCGGTCAAGGGTCGCAAAGACGCGGCATGGGCCAAGAGTTGTTCCCGCTCTTTGAAAATTATCTCGCAATTGCCGATCGCGTTTTGGATTATTCTGTCAAAGAACTCTGCCTTGAGAATCCTTCGCAGCGGCTGAATCAAACCAAGTTCACGCAACCGGCGATATTCGTCGTCAACGCGCTGAGCGCCATGCAAGCCGAGCGCCACCGCTCACGGTCCCCTGAATTTCATGCCGGATTCAGTCTCGGTGAGTATAACGCTCTTCTCGCGGCAGGCGCCTTCGACTTCGAGACCGGTCTTCGGCTTGTCGAGAAGCGAGCGTCCTTGATGGACGCGGTCGACGGCGGCTCTATGGCAGCCGTGATCGGGCTTGATGCCAGCGAGCTAGAGGATTTTATTGAATTTTCAGGAATGCGATCGGTTTCTATCGCCAATTTCAATACCCATGACCAGCTTGTCATCTCCGGGCCGAAAGCCGACGTCGACCGGCTCAAGCGGATGCTCGAAGCGCACCCGAATGTGTCGGCCGTCGTGCCATTGAAGACGAGCGGTGCCTTCCATTCACCGCTGATGAAGCCGGCCGCCGAGTCGTTCGCGACCTTCTTGGAAGGTTTCTCGTTCTCGGCTCTGTCGGTTCCTGTCGTCTCCAACATTACGGGGCGGCCGCACCGCCAGGAAGACCTGAAGCGGTCTCTCTCCGAGCAGATTTACCGGCCTGTACTCTGGTCGGAAACCATCCAGTACTTGCTGACGCAAGGCGTCGATGACTTCTCGGAAATCGGCGACACGAACGTGCTGCGGCCGATGATCAAGGCGATCCGCCAGGCCGATCCGCGGCCTCGCCGCACGGCGCCGTTCGTCCCGCGCCCGGACACAACGCCCCTTCTGACGCGGATCCTCGAGCGGTGCGGGGCGCTCGACGACAGGACGCTCCAGATTTTCCACCGCGATGGAACTCCCCTGAAGGTCACGGGCGGCGAGATCGCCGCGGGCGTCCGGCGCCTCGGAAGCCGGATCGCAGCCTGCACCGAGCCGCAGGCCCGCGTCGTCGTCCTGCTCCCCTTTGGTCCGGACCTGCCGCAAGCGCTCCTCGCGTGCTGGTATGCCGGGGTCGTGGCCGTGCCGGTCCCGTTCTCCGCGGATGTCGACCCCGACCGCCCGAACGATCCCATCGCCGCCATCATCCAGCATAGCGGTGCGGAGTGTCTGGTGACCTCGGACGCATTCGCCGACACCGCCCGCATCTACGCCCGGCGGTTTCCGCTCCGGACCATCACGGTCGAGGCTTCTGCGGAGCAGGACGGTCCAGCGCTGCGGCGGCGGCCCGCGAGCGAGCAGGATGCAGCGATCCTGCTCTATACCTCCGGTTCGACCTCGCAGCCCAAAGGGGTCGTCTGGTCCCATGCGACGGTCGACAACAGCGCGCTGTCGCCACAATGGGCCCTGTCGTCACGGAGCCGGGTCGTCTCCTGGCTGCCGCTTCATCACGCATTCGGGCTCAATCTCGGCCTGCTGGCGCCCCTCGCCCACGGCGCCCTGAGCGTCTGCATGCCGCCCGAGAACTTCGTCTCCGCGCCGCAGGATTGGCTCGCCCTGATCGACCGGTATCAGGCCACGCATACCGGCGGTCCGAGCTTCCTGTTCAATCACTGCTGCGAAGCGCTCGACGCTACTCGGCTGAATGACCTTCGCCTCTCGTGCCTCGGCAGCCTCATCTGCGGCGGCGACATGATCCGGTTCGCCGACCACGAGCGCTTCGTCCGGCTTCTAGCGCCGCTCGGCCTGTCGGACCGGGCCGTGCTGCCGCATTACGGCCTGTCGGAGGCAGCGCCGGTGACCTTGCAAAGGGTCGGCGAACCCCTCCGGTCGGTTCGGCTCGAGGAGGCTGCCCTGCTCGAGGGCTGGGTTCGGCCAGCGCCGGATGGCCGCTGCGTCGTGAGTTGTGGCGAGATCGACGACCGAACACGCATCGAGATCGTGGATCATGACAACCATCGGCGCTGTCCGGCCGGTCGCATCGGCGAGATCTGGGTCGATACCCCGTGCGCGGCCATCGGATACTGGAACGATCAGGAAGAATCGCGGCGGGTGTTCGATGCCGTCCTCGCCGACACCGGTGAAAGTGGCTTTCTTCGTACGGGCGATCTTGGTTTTGTTCTTGAAGGACATTTGTACATAGTTGGAAGATTGAAGGATATCATCATAGTCAATGGCAAGAACTACCATTCCGTCGATCTGGAGGCCGCTCTCAGCGAGCATCTGGGTCGTCCAGGCTTCACCTGCGCGGCTTTCGCCTACGAGACGCCGGGAGGACAGCGCGTCGCCATCGTCCAGGAAGTCGAAGACGCGCCGGAGCTTCATCGGGAGATCGGCCTGGGCATCGTCGATCTCATGTCACGGCGCTTCCAGTTGCAGGTCCACGAGGTCGTGCTCGCTTCCCGCGGCACGATACCCCTGACGGCGAGCAGGAAAGTGCGTCGCCAGGCCTGTGGCTCGTCCCTCCGCAAGGACCAACTCCCCGTGCTCTGGCGCTGGGACGTTCGACAGGGCTTCGATCCGCCCTTCCCGGCGATCCCGCCGGACCGGATCGGCGTCATCGCCAGGGCCGTCAGGGACAAGGTCCTTCGGCCCCTCCTTGGCTCCGACGTGAACCACCTCTCGACTGGCGATCCGATTAGCCGGCTCGGCACCGATTCGATCAAATATATCCAGATCGCGCGAAAAATAGAAATTGCGTTCGATGTCAAATGTCCGCCGAGCGCGATCTACAAAAATAATTCGTGTCGATCCCTGGCTCAGTACATAATTGAAAATACCGACCCAGAAATGATGAAATCTCTTGAGTCTGCTCGGGCGCCGCAGATCGATGAGGCGGTCGTCAACGTGTTGCTGGATTGCTCGCGCGGCCGAATCACCCGGTCGAGGGCGCTGGACATGATCAAGGAGCGGCTTTGATGGACATCCTGTCGATCATCGACGATTACCGCAAAGGCATCGTCACGACGCGTGACCTCGCGGCGCGCCTCGAGCAAGCCTGGGATGGATGCCTGTCGGACGGGCAGAGGGGACTTTGGGCCCTTTATCGCGCCGAACCCGAGGGCCACGCGTACAATGTCGGCTTCTGCTTGTCATGCCGGCCGAGCCTGAACGCGGGGATCCTCGAACACGCGCTTCGGCTCGTGGCCAAGCGCCACCCCCTCCTCCGGGCACGCATCGACGCGGCGAGGATGACGCCGAGATTCGTCCTGCTCGACGAGCGAGGCCTCACCGTGGCGCGCGTCGACCTTGTCCCCGACGATGCGGAGAATGTGAGCCGCGTGCTCGAGCAGCGCATGCGCGAGCCATTCGACCTCGAACGCGGCCCGCCGGTCAGGGTTGAACTCCTCACTCTCGGCGCGGACAGGACGCTGCTGCTCGTTGCAGCGCATCACATCGTCCTCGACGGATCCTCCTCGCGCCTGCTCATCGCCGACCTCCTCCGCGCGTACGGCGACTTGGAAGCTGGCCGGTCCTGCGACCTCGACTGGCCCGAGGGGGAATATTCCGATTTCGTGACCTGGCAGCGCGACGTCGTCGGGGGCCCGCGAGGGGCGACCGACAGGGCGTATTGGACGCGGCAATTGTCCGGCGCGATCCCGCTCGACGGGCTTCCTCGGACACGGCCATGGACCCGCGACCTGAAGCACGAAGGCGCTGTCGTCGAGGTCACAGTCCCGGCCGCGCGCCTCGCCGCCGTGGCGGGATTGCTGCAACACGAAGGGGTCAGCAAGGCCGCGTTCTTCCTCGCCGTGTTCCAAGTGCTGCTCAGCCGCTACACCGGCCAGCGGGATATCGTGGTGGGCATGCCCTCGACGCTACGCCCGCAGGAACGTTTCGACGGGATCATCGGGCATTTCGTCAACATGCTGCCGATCCGGAACGAGGTTCCGGACGGCGAGGCGTTCTCCATTCATCTCGCGCGCGTGCAGGGCACGATCGCGGCAGCCTTGGACCATGCGGCCTACCCGTTCGGCAGCATCGTGAGCGACCTTGGGGCGCATGGCCAGGATGCGAGCTCACCGGTCTTCCAGGTGAGCTTCAATTTCCAGGGGTTCCTTGCCGAGACCCCGATGCCCGTCGCGGTCACGGAGGCAGGGACGAGCTTCGAGCAGATTCACGGTCTCCATCAGGCCGGCGAATACGAACTCGGCCTCGACATCCTGCCCCACGAGGGCACGACCTTCGTGTTCAAGTACCATCCGCAGATCTACGATCGCACCGTGATCGAGGGGATGGCCCGGCACTTCCTCACCCTGATCGACGCGGCCGTGGCCGATCCATCGACCGCGGTGAATGCCCTGCAGTGGCTGCCGGCGGCCGAGAGGGCCGCCATCCTCGGGCAGGACGATGCGACCGCGCGCGATTATGGGTCTGCCGTCAGCCTGGAAGGCCTGATTGCCGAGCAAGTCCGCTCCCGTCCGGACGCGCCCGCCGTCACCTTCGGCGACATCACCCTGACCTACAGGCAGCTCGACGACGCCGTCGCCCGGCTCGCACGACGCCTGATCCGCGCCGGCGTCGATGCGACGACGGTGGTCGGCGTGTGCGTGGAGCGGTCGCTCGACATGGTCGTCGCCCTCCTCGCCGTGATGAGGGCCGGCGCGGCTTACGTGCCCCTCGATCCGCGCTTCCCCGCCGTCCGCCTCTCGCAGATGACCGAACGGGCCGGCTGCCGCTTCATTTTGACCCAGAGCGCTCTGGCGCCCCGCCTCGACCCGTCCGCCGGACAGGCCCGGATCCTGCTCGTCGGCGCAGCGGACGGCTCGGACCCGGGCGGGGACATCGCCGGTGCGGCGGGCGAACTCGCCTACGTGATGTTCACCTCGGGCAGCACCGGGCAGCCCAAGGGCGTCATGGTCACGCGCAGCGCCTTGGTGAACTTCCTGCTGTCGATGCGGGAAAATCTCGGCTGCGGCGAAGACGATCGTTGGCTGGCCGTCACGACCTACTGCTTCGACATCGCCGCCCTCGAACTTTACCTTCCCCTCGTCACCGGCGGACATTGCGTGATCTGCGGCGCCGACGTCGTTCGCAACGCCGACCTGTTGAGGCGCGAGATCGCCGTCGTGCGCCCGACCTTCATGCAGGCTACCCCGGCCTCCTGGTCCATGCTGTTCCGCGTCGGGTGGCGCAACTCTGAGCGGGTCCGACTTCTGTGCGGCGGCGAGGCCCTGTCCGACAACCTGCGCCGACTGTTCGTCGAAAGCGGCAGCCACGTCTGGAACATGTACGGCCCGACCGAGACCACGATCTGGTCCACCATGGGGGTCGTGAAGCCTGACGGCGCCGTCACGGTCGGAACGCCCATCGCCAACACCCGCGTCTACGTGCTCGACGAGCGGTTGCAACCCGTCACATACGGCGTCGCCGGCGAGCTCTGCATCGCCGGCGACGGCTTGGCGCTGGGGTATCGCGACGACCCCGACCAGACCGCGAGACGCTTCGTCGAGAGCCCGTTCCGCCCGGGCGAGAGGCTCTACCGGACCGGCGACCGTGCTCGCCGGCGGCACGACGGCGAGATCGAGATCGTGGGCCGGGCGGACGATCAGGTGAAAGTCCGCGGCTTCCGCATCGAGTTGGGGGAGATCGAGGGCGCGCTCAACCGCCATCCCGCCGTCGAAGGAAGCGTCGTGGTGGTGAGCGAGGCGTCAGGAGTCTCGCGCTTGTCGGCGTTCGTCGTGACCGGCGGCCGCAACGATCGGGCGACACCGGACAGTGCGGCGCTGCGGACCTTCTTGATGCAGACCCTGCCCGAGCACATGATTCCCGCCGAGTTCACGCGCGTCGATGCATTTCCGCTCACGCCCAACGGCAAGGTGGACCGCAAGCAACTCCTCAAGCACGTGGCAGGCGCGCAGGCGGCGGGGCACCGCGGTCCCGCGACGCCCGAGGCCGACGACATCGAGGCACGTGTCGACGCCGCGTTCCGGAATGCGCTGGCGAACGGCGCCTTCACGCGCGACGACCGCTTCTTCGACATCGGCGGCGATTCGATCTCGGCCATCGCGGTCGTGGAGCAGGTCAACGCGGAACTCGGCTGCCGGCTCAGCGTCACCGCGTTGTTCCGATGCCCCACCGTCGCGTCACTGTCGGCCCTGGTGCATGAAGCCCGTGCGGGGGGGCATCCCGGGATCCAGGCCGACCCGCCCGACTCGGCCGAGCGGTCCGTCTTGCCGCGGGACAGCGCCCCCCCCACTGCGCGCCTGCCCGGCGTGCCGGAGGATGCCCTGGCGATCGTCGGCATCTCGTGCCAGTTCCCGGGAGCGGAAGACCACCGGCAGTTCTGGGATAACCTCGTCGCCGGACGTGCCGGCACACGGCTCGTGCCGCTGGACGAACTCGAGGCCGCCGGGGTGCCCCCATCGGTGCGCGAGGCTCCGAATTACGTGCCGCAGCAGGCGGAGGTCGCCGGCAAGGCTGAGTTCGACGCGGCCTTCTTCAATATCTCGCCGAGGGATGCGGAGTTCATGGACCCGCAGGCCCGTCTCCTGCTTCAGAACGCATGGAAGGCCATCGAAGACGCCGGCTACAACGTCGAGGACGTGCCTGACACCAGCGTCTTCATGTCGACTTCGAACAACCACTACCAGACACAGATCCCGGGACTCAGGCCGGACGCGAGCAAGCCGAGGATCATGGACGACGCCGGCGACTACGTGGCCTGGCTCCTGTCACAGGGCGGCAGCACCCCGACCATGGTGTCCAACAAGCTGGGACTGACGGGACCCAGCTTGCACGTCAGCACCAACTGTTCGTCCGCTCTGGCCGGCTTCCACCTCGCTTGCCAGGGGCTGCTCGCCGGCGAGGTCGACCAGGCGCTGGTCGGGGCCGCCGCCATCTTTCCGGCGACCGGCTTCGGCTACCTGCACCAGCCTGGCCTCAACTTCTCGAGCGACGGCCGCTGCAAGGTGTTCGACGAGGATGCCGACGGCATGGTCGGCGGCGAAGGCGCGGCCGTGATCATGGTGAAGCGCGCGCGCGACGCGATCGCGGCGGGCGACAACGTCTATGCGCTCGTGCGGGGCGTGGCGATCAACAACGACGGTTCCGCGAAGGCTGGATTCTACGCGCCGAGCATCCAGGGCCAGACCGCAGTCATCCGCAAGGTCATCGACAAGACATCCGTCGATCCCGCAACCATCTCATACGTGGAAGCTCACGGAACAGGCACAAGGATCGGCGATCCGATCGAAGTCGCCGCCCTGACTGAAGCCTATCGCCACTACACGCAGCTCAATCGATATTGTGGTATAGGATCCGTCAAAAGCAATATCGGCCACCTCGATGCAGCGGCCGGCATGGCAGGAATCATCAAGGTCGCCCTCAGCCTCTATCACGAGAAAATTCCGCCCACAATCCATTACGAGCGGCCCAATCCCGAGATCGATTTCAAATCGTCGCCATTCTACGTCGTGACGTCCGTATCCGATCTGCGCGGGAGAGGCACGGAACCTGCTCGGGCGGCCTTGAGCTCCTTCGGTATCGGCGGCACGAACGGTCACGCGATCCTCGAGCGATGCCCGCGCCCCACCGGCCGCGCAGACGCGGTGAGGGAGACCGGACCGGTCATCGTGCCGCTTTCGGCGCAGAACGAGGAGCGCCTCGCCGCTTGCGCGGCTGCGCTGCTCGAAGCGCTGCCCGCGTGTCGCCGTGCCGGCAACCGTCTGGCGGACGTGGCGTACACGCTCCAGATCGGCCGGCGCCCGATGGCGTGCCGCGCCGTCGCCATCGTGGCTGATTTCGACGCCCTCGCCGACGCCCTCGCCGCCTTGAGCGCCCGCACCTCGCTTCCGCCCTTCTGCCTTGCGGGCGGCGCGGGACGCGAGCCCGCGGCGGGCACGCCCGGGCCCGACGTCAACGCCGAGCTGTGGCGGCGCGCGGAGGCTTGGATCGACGGCGGTGCCGGCGATTGGGGACCCTCCCCCCCGGGAGCCCGGCGCATCAGCCTGCCGGGCTACGCCTTCGCCAGGAAGCGATACGCCCTCGCCTGCCCGCCGCCCGCGTCGTCCGCCTTCGATCCGCTCGAGCGTCTGGAGCGCCGGGCCGAAAGGACGGTCGGCGAGGGACTGGGACAGTTGCACGCGAGCGGCAGCGCCGCAGCCGCGGCCGACGAGTATCGCCGCTGCACATCCGCGCTGGACGACGTCCTGGCTGGTCTGTTGCTGCACCAGATCGCCGAGGCGGGCGTTTTCGGAGCCGACGGGCTGGCGCCGGCACGGGCGTTCATCGAAGCAGCGCCACGAAGCCTCGCGCGCTGGCTGGCGCACGGGCTCGAATCGCTGGCCGGGCGCGGCATCCTAGAGAGGCGCGGCCGCTTCTATCGGCGGGCCGACGACAGGAGCGCGACGGCAGGGGCTTGGGACGCATGGCGGTCCTGGAAGGCTGCCGCGGGCGATCGGCCGGAGGTCCGGGACCGGGTGGATCTCATCGAGGTCATGACCGCGGCCATACCCGACATCCTTGCGGGCACCGCCCGGGCGACGGAGGTCATGTTCCCCTCCTCCTCGTTCCACTTGGTGGAAGGCCTCTACAAGCGCGATCCGATCGCCCGATGCGTCAACGCCGCCCTGGCCGACGCCGTCCTGGCCATCGTCCGCAGCCGCCCGAGCGGGAGCACCGCGGGAGCGGTACGGATCGTCGAGATCGGTGCGGGAACCGGGGGGACCAGCGACCTCGTCCTGGACGCCCTCGCGCGCGCAGGACTCGATATCGGCGAATACGCCTACACCGACCTGTCCCGGGCATTCCTTGACGGCGCCGAGCGACGGCTGCGTGCGCGGCATCCTGCGCTGCATTGCCGGCGGCTCGATATCGAGCGACCGGTGGCCGAGCAGGGCTTCGAGCCCGGCACGTACGACATCGCGATCGCCACGAATGTCCTCCATGCGACCCGGCACGTGCGGCAATCCCTCGCCCACGTCTCTTCCCTCCTGCGCGCGGGCGGCGTCCTGCTGCTCAACGAGATCAGCGACAACAGCCTCACGATGCACGTGACCTTCGGCCTGCTCGAGGGTTGGTGGCGTTTCGAGGACGGGGAGCGCCGCCTGCCGGGAGGGCCGGCGCTGTCCGGCGACGGGTGGGCGCGAGCCCTGCGGGAAGCAGGCTTCCGATCGGTCCGCCGGCTCGGCCCGGCGAGCGAACCTTTCGGGCTTCAACTCATCGCCGCCGAGGCCGGCGCGCGGGAGGCGGCCGGCGTCGAGGGGCGGCGGCATGCCCCGCGGGCACCCCTTGCCGCCACGGACCGCCGCCCGATGGCAGCGGCAGGAATCGCGAGCGCCGTCACCACTACCTTGGCGGCATCACTGAAGATGGATCCCTCCGAGATCTCGCCGGACGTGTCGTTTTCCGATTACGGCCTCGACTCGCTTGCCGCCGTGGCCGTGCTGGATGAACTCAAGCGGGCGCTACGCGTCGCGCTCCACGTGAGCGACCTGTTCGACCATCCGACCGTCGCCAAGCTGACGGAGCACGTCTCGTCGCTCGCGCCCGACCCCGGCGCACTCCCGGCCGACCGGCCGCGCGCGGTGGCGGGCGGCGGCGCACGCCAGACCGGGTGTGCCGAGCGGATCGTCGAGGACGCGGTCACCCGGGCGCTGTCGTCCGTGCTGAAAATGGACGAGGACGACATCGCCGTCGAGACGCCCTTCGCCGATTACGGCCTGGAGTCCCTCACGGCGGTGGAGGTGGTGCGACGGCTCAAGTATTCACTGGCAGTGGATCTCGACGTGACGGAGGTGTTCGATCACCCGACCGTCGCGGCTCTGGCGCGGCATCTGTCGGGTGCATGCTCAGTGCAGCGCGAGCCGCGCGGAGAGCCCATCCGTCCAGCCCAACGAGCTCTCGCTCGCGAACGCGCGCCGGCGCTCCCGGAGCCGATCGCGATCGTGGGGATGAGCGGGCGCTTCCCGCAAGCCGACGACGTGGACGGCCTGTGGCATCACCTCGCCCGGGGCAGCGATCTCGTCGAGCCTGTCACCCGCTGGGACCACGCCGCGGTCGGTGCGGATTGCCCGGATGGCGGGTTCATGCGCGACATCGATCGGTTCGATCCGCTCTTCTTCAACATCTCGGGCCTCGAAGCCGCCTACATGGAGCCACAGCAGCGGCTCTTCCTCGAGGAGGCATGGAAGGCGCTCGAAGACGCAGGATACGCGGGCGTCCAAATCGGTTCGCTTCGCTGCGGTGTCTATGTCGGCTGCACGACGGGCGATTATTTTGATTTGTCTCGCCCTGCCGACTATCCAGCGCAAGCGTTCTGGGGGAACATGAGTTCGATCGTTCCCGCCCGGATTTCCTATTACCTGAATTTGCACGGCCCGGCTCTCGCTGTCGATACGGCTTGCTCGAGTTCGTTGGTCGCCGTGCATCTGGCCTGCCAGGCGCTTCGGAACGGCGAGGTCGCCATGGCGCTGGCCGGAGGCGTCTTCGTGCAGTGTTCGCCGAGGCTCTACATCGCCGGATCCCGCGCCGGCATGCTGTCGCGGAGTGGCCGTTGCAAAGCCTTCGACGACGCGGCGGACGGATTCGTCCCGGCCGAGGGCGTAGGCGTGCTGGTCCTGAAGCGGTTGAGCGACGCCATCGACGCGCGCGATCAGATCCACGCAGTGATCCGCGGGTCGGGGCTGAACCAGGACGGCACGACGAACGGCATCACGGCCCCCAGTGCCAAGTCCCAGCAGGACCTGCAGGAGCAGGTATACGACGCGTTCGGCATCGACTGCGCCGACATCCACCTCATGGAAGCACACGGCACCGGGACCAAGCTCGGAGACCCGATCGAATTCCAGGCACTGGCACGGTCGTTCCGCGGCCGAACCGAGCTGCGCAACTTCTGTGCCCTCGGCTCGAGCAAGTCCAACCTCGGCCACACGCAGATGGCCGCAGGCGTCGTCGGCATCATCAAGACAGTGATGAGCCTGAGGCACGAGCAGATCCCGCCGACGCTGCACTACGACCGCTGCAACACCAACATCGCGCTCGATGACAGCCCGTTCTACATCAATACCGGGCCGGTGCCCTGGCCCGCGCGGCAGGGACGGCGGCGTTGCGCGGCGGTCAGTTCCTTCGGGGCCAGCGGGACCAACGGCCACGTTGTCATCGAGGAGGCGCCCGCACGTCCGACGCGTGTGACCGGCCGGCGAGAGCGCGCCATCGTGCTGTCTGCCCGCACGGGGGAGCAGCTTCGCCTGCAGGCCGGCCGCCTCGCCGCCTTCTGCTCCGCCCATCCCGCGGTCGATCTGGGCGACGTCAGCTACACCCTCGCCCTCGGGCGCCGGCACTTCCCTTACCGTCTCGCCGTCGTCGTGTCCGACCTCGAGCAACTGCGCGACGCGTTGATGCGCTGGTCGGCCGGCGAAGCGGTGCCGACGGTCCTCGGGGGGGAACGGGCGAAACCCGCCGGGGCCGCTGGCCCTGCCCCCACAGGCCGGGTCGCACCGGCGGTGCTCGCGGCCTACTACGCCGCGGGAGGCAGCGTGGACTGGGACTCGGTCTTCATCGGCGAGTCCTGCGGCCGCATCTCACTCCCCACCTATCCCTTCGCACGAGACCGCTGCTGGCTGCCGGACGAACCTGTGGAGCCGCGGGCGGCGCCCTTACCCGCCAGTCCGGACGCGGATGCCGCAACGGTTCTCACGGGGGACGAGTACTTCCTGCGCCACCACAGGGTGCAGGGCCGGCCGATCCTGCCGGGCGCTCTCTATCTGGAACTCGCCAGGACCGCGCTTGCGGCTGGCCGCCAGCCATTGCGCGATGCGTGCGCCGCCTTGTCCAACCTCGTCTTCCTGAACCCCGTTGTGGTGGCAGGGCCGCCGGTCGCGGTTCGTGTCGCGTCCACCGGCGAGGGCGGGCGCGACTTCGATATCAGCAGCGCCCCGGACGGCGAGAAGCGCGTGCATTGCCGCGGCGAGATCCGCCCGGCCGCACCGCGGCCACCGGCGATCGACATCGTGCGGCTCCGCGAGCGGCATGCGTCCCGCCACGTCGGCTCCGGTGCGTTCTACGATCATTTCGCCGAGATCGGTATCGACTACGGGACTTCGTTCCGAGTGGTCGTTCAAGCCTTCGTCAGCCCCGGATCGGTCCTGGCCGAGCTGCGAGCGCCAGAGGAGCTCAGGGCGAGCCTGGACAGCCAGGCTTTCCATCCGGCCATGGTCGACGGGGCTCTGCAGTGCCTGAAGCTGCTGTCGGGCGGCGGCGAGGCGCCGGCTCGGCCCAACCTGCTGTTCGCCATCAGGGAAGCCTCGGCGTTCGCACCCTGCACGACATCGATGTGGGCTTGGCTGCGGCCTGCCGGGGACGGACCCGGCGACCGGGTCGACATCGACATCGCGGATGATTGCGGGCGCGTCTGCGTCGCATTGCGGGGCGTGATGACCCGGCCGGTCGAGCCGGACACCCGCCGCATTCCGTCCGTCGACCCGCTGCGCGACATCGGTCTCGGGGCAAGGACGCGCATCCTGACGCCGGCCTGGGTTCCCGTCGCCCCGGCCACCACGGCGCCCTCCCGGAGGCGCGTGGGTGCCGTCGTGGTCGCGGACCGGAGCGGGCGATCCCTCGATGCGCTGCGGAGCGAACTGGCGCATGCCGCCACGCTCGACGTCTCGGGCGACGTCGAGGCCATCGCCCGCCAGCTTGGCGCCATGCCGCCCATCGACCACCTGATCTGGTTCGGCGCGGCCCCCGCACGAGCGCCGCGGCCGGCGGAAGACATGGCCGCCGCCGAGAATGGCGGCGCGCTGGAGGTTTTCCGCTTGTGCAAGGCGCTGCTGCAGGCCGGCTACGCCACCCGTACCCTCAGCCTCACGCTCGTAACCGAAGGCGTCCAGCGCGTCCGCCCGGACGAGCGCACCGATCCGACGCAAGCCGGCGTGTCCGGGCTCGCCGGCACGATCGCCAAGGAGTACCCGAACTGGGCGGTTCGTGCCGCCGATGTCGCGCGGGTGGACGCCACTTCGTTCAAGGCGGTGCTGGCGCTCGAGGCGGATCCGGACGGCAACACCCGCGCCTACCGGGACGGGCGCTGGCTCGAGCAGCGCCTCCATGTCCGGGGCACCGATTCCCTGCGGTCGTGCGGCCTGCCTGCGGGCGGCGTCTACGTGATCGCGGGTGGTGCGGGAGGCCTCGGCCGCGCACTCAGCGGGCATCTGATCCGCCGCTACCGGGCGCAGGTGGTCTGGCTGGGGCGCCGCGAACGCGATGCCGCCATCGATGCCCACGTGGCAGCCCTGGCGGTCCACGGTCCCGCGCCGCTGTACCTGCGGGCCGACATCTGCGACCGCGACGCGCTCCGTCGGGCGCATGCCGAGATCTCGCGGCGGTTCGGGCGCGTCACAGGCCTGATTCAGTCCGCCCTGGTGTTCGGCGGCGCAAGCCTCGACCGGATGACCGAGAGCGCGTTCCGCGCGGTGCTCGATGCGAAGGTCGCCGGAAGCGCGCACTTCGTTGAAGAATTCCGCAACGAGCCTCTCGACCTCGTGCTGTTCGTGTCCTCGCTCAACTCGTACCTGAAGGCGATCGGCCAGGCCCATTACGCGGCCGCCTGCACCTTCAAGGATGCTTTCGCGATGCATCTGGCGCGGGAACTCCCCGGCGCCGTCAAGGTGATCAATTTGAGCTATTGCTTCAACAACGTTGATCTCTCAGACCGAAAAGGCAATAGTGGTGATATTGATTTCATCACTGAAGAGGAATTCATACTCGGGATCGAGAGGCTGATCTCAGCAAGTTTCGAGCAGATGTCTTTGATAAATTTCTCCGCGGCGCTCAATACCCGCGGCATCCAGTTGGGCGAAGGCAGCGAGGCGCCCCGTCCGGCCAGTGATCCTAGGCACGCAGGCGGAATGGACGACGAGACCGAAACCCTGCGGCGCATCCGGGAGCGGATGGGCGCGCTCAACGCTTTGGCGATTTGAAGGATCACGGCGATGAAGACGCTTCTGATCGAATTGCTCTGGTTGCAGCTGCGCTCCCTCGGCATATTGCGGCCGGGACGGCACGACCTCGGGAGCCTGCGCGAGGCCGCCGGCCTGCCGCCCCGGTTCTCCTCATGGCTGGCCGAATCCGTGCGGGTGCTGGAGGTCGCGGGCTACCTGCACCTCCATGACAGCGCCATCGTCGTGACGGAGGAGCGGGAACCGCCCGTTCCCGACGAGGCCTTCCTCGATGGGACCTGGGCGCGGTGGGAGGCCGAGAAGGCCCGCTGGCTGGAGAGCCCGGACCTGCATGCGCAGATGGTGCTCCTGGATGCCACCATGCGGGCGTTACCGGCCGTCCTTACCGGCAGGCTGTCCGCGACGGAGGTCATCTTCCCCGGATCGTCCCTGACACTCGTGGAGAACGTCTACAAGCACAATCCGATGGCCGAGTACTTCAACGCGGCCCTCGCTCGTCAGGTCGTGGAGGCTGTCGAGAACCGGCTCGCCGGTGAGCCGGCCACTCGGCTGCGCATCATGGAGATCGGAGCCGGGACGGGAGCCACCAGCGCCGTCGTTCTGGACTCGCTGCGCCCGCTGTCGCATGCGATCGAAGAGTATCGCTACACGGACCTGTCGCCAGCCTTCCTCAATCACGCCGAGCAGCATTACGGGCCGGGATCTCCGTTCCTCACCTATGCCCTGTTCGACGTCGAGACGGCATCGTCGACTCCCGACGAGGCGCGCTTCGACATCGTCATCGCAGCAAACGTGCTCCACGCCACGCGTAACATGGCGACGACCGTGCGGCATACGAGGCGGCTGCTGAAGCCGGGCGGCCTGCTGCTGTTGAACGAGCTCACCGTCAACAACCTGTTCAACCATCTCACCTTCGGCCTGCTGGACGGCTGGTGGCGCTACGATGACGGGGCGATCCGCATTCCCGGTAGCCCCGGCCTGGCTCCGGAGACCTGGGAGCGCCTTCTGCACGCGGAAGGACTTCGCGACATCGCCTTTCCGTGTCGCGCCGCCCACGACCTGGGTCAGCAGATCATCGTCGCCCGCAACGACGAAGCGCCGCCGGTGCGGCGCGGCGCGGGATCGATGGCTGGCATGTCGCCACCCGCCCCCCGCACCGGCACGGGCGCCGCACCCGGATCCCTGCAGCACCTCCTCGCGGAACGGATCGCCGCGTCCCTCCGGATCCCGCCGAGCCGGATCGAGCCGGAGGAGCCGTTCTCGAGTTACGGCCTCGATTCCATCCTGGCGATCAATCTCGTCCGTTCGATCAACGAGGATCTGGCAGTCGACCTGGAGATCACGGCCCTGTTCGAGCACAACACGCTCGCCGCTCTGGCGGCCGCCGTCCAGGCCATGCGCCCTGCGGCCTTCGAGCCGGCGCCGGCGACGGAGAGCACCTCGTCCGAGGCGGGTGATGTCGGGCGGGCGATGACGGTCGTCAGGAACGTGCTCGCCGCCGCCCTGCGCATCTCTCCGGGCCGCATCGAACCGGACGAGCCCTTCGCGAGCTACGGGCTCGACTCGATCATCGCCGTGAACGTGACCCGGCAGCTCAACCAGTTGCTCGGCGACGACCTCGACATCACGGTCATGTTCGAACATGGCACCGCCGGCGCCCTGGCAGCCCTCATCGCATCGCGCGAGGCGTCCGGCGCTCTCGTCGAAACCCCGGAAGCGACGGCGACGGTCCGGCCGCGGATTGCTGTGCCGCCCGGGAACGCCAGCCCGGAAGCCATCTCGCGGGACGTCAGCGACGGGGCGGCGGAACTCCGGCCCCGCCCGCCGGAGCAGGGCCCGCTCGCCCCCCGGCAGGCGGTCGACCGGGGACGGCACGGCATGCCTCATGGCGCCGCCGGCGCGCCCTCGGCAAGACCTGCGCCCTCGGCAAGACCTGCACCCTCGGACCCGGCTACCGATCCCGAGCTGGACGGCTTCGCCATCGTGGGAGCGCACGCCCGCTTCGGCCCCGCGGAGCATCTCGACGAGCTGTGGCGCATCATCGAGGAGGGACGCAGTTGCATCACCCGCCGCCCGGCCCGCGGCGGCGAGCTGACGGTAGAGGGCGGACACTGGGGCAGCTTCGTCGCGCGCGTCCAGGATTTCGAGCCTCTCCTCTTCGGCCTGGCCCCGGCCGAAGCCAGTCGGATGAGCCTTGAGCAGAGGCAGATGCTCATGAGCACGTGGAACGCGATCGAGGATGCCGGCTATACCCCCAAGGCTCTGTCGAGGAGACCGACGGGAGTCTTCATCGCGACGGGGCCGAGCGATGACCGCGAGGCCGTTGCCATGGAGGCGGACGCCGCCTGCGATCTCCTCGCCCTGCCGTCTCCAACGATCGTGCCAAACCGGATTTCCTACCTCCTGAATCTGCAGGGTCCCAGCGAGGCCTGCGACACGACGTGCTCGTCGTCTCTCGTCGCCCTTCACCGCGCCATCCAGGCCATGCGGGAGGGCGAATGCGAGCAGGCGATCGTGGGCGGCGTCAACCTGATCCAGTCCGACCGCGGCTACAGGGGCATGAAGGCCGCAGGAATGCTGAGTGAGGACGGCCAGATCAGCCCGTTCCAAGATTGCGCGACCGGGACAGTGCGTAGCGAGGGGGTCGCGGCGGTTCTGTTGAAGCCGCTGGCGCGGGCGCTTGCGGACGGGGACCATGTCTACGCCGTCGTGAAGGGAACGGCAGTCGTCCATGGAGGCCGCGGCGTCTCGCTGACGGCTCCCAACATCCGCGGCATGGCAGCGGCGATGACGCGGGCCTACCGTCAGGCCGGGATCGACCCCGGCACGGTGTCCTATATCGAGGCCCACGGCATGGCCTCGCGCCTCGCCGACGGAGCAGAAATCGGCGCCTTCAAGACGGCCTTGTCCGATTTGGCTGCCTCGGGCGCCCAGCCGCCACGCCCCGATGCGTGCCACCACGTGGGGACGTTGAAACCGAGTCTCGGGCACTCCGAGGTGGCATCGGGCATGGCAGGCCTGCTGAAAGTCGTGGCGGCGCTGCGCCACCGCGTCATCCCGGGAATCGCGAACTTCACCGCGCCCAGCTCCTCGATCGCCCTCGAGGGAACGTCGCTCCGCTTCACGCCGCACAACCTGCCCTGGCAGGCCCTCCGCGACCGCAATGGGTCGCCGCTGCCGCGACGGGCCAGCGTCAACAGCTACGGCATATCCGGAGTGAACGCGCACGCGGTCCTCGAGGAGGCTCCCGAAGAGGCTCCGTCCGAGGATGACGGGCCGCAGCGCCTCCATCTCATCCTGCTGTCGGCCGGAAACCGCGACGCCCTCACGGCGAGGTGCGCGGACCTGCTGCGTTTCCTCGAGGCCACCCCGGCCGTCCGCATGCGGGATCTGGCCTACACCCTTCAAACCGGGCGCGTGCCCATGGCGGCCCGGATTGCCATACGGGCGGGAACGCGCGACGAGCTGGTCGAGCGGCTCGGCATGGTCCTGTGCTCCGGCATCGGGACCGCGGCGGGCGACGGCGTCTTCGTCGGCGACACGGATCGGCGAGGTTCGGACGCCCTCGGATTCTTCACCGGGCGGGTCGGCGAACTCCTGGCGAACGCCCTCGTGTCCGAGAACATGAACGAGGACCTCGCGCGGTACTGGGTCCTGGGAGCCGGCATCGACTGGGAGCCACACTGGCACGGAAGACCCCGCAGAAGATTGTCGCTCCCCGGCTATCCGTTCGCGGCGGCGTGCGGCACGCCCCGCCCGGTCCCATGCACGACCGACGGCCCGCCCCCGCCGCCCGTCGCTCGCGAGCATGATGCCGCCGACTTGCTCGAACTCGTGTCCTCCATCCTCGGACTGCCTGCGGGCGAGATCGATGTCGACCTGCCGCTCGCCGATTATGGGCTGAACTCGCTCCTCGTCGTCACCATGCTCAGCCGCTTGCGCGAGAGCGACGCGGATCTGGACCCTGCCTGTCTGACCGTGCAGACGAGCCTGTCCGACCTCCTGTCCAGGCTGCGCGACGGCCGCAAGCGGGCGGCGGGGACGACCGGTGGCGAGTCTCACGGCGGCTTTCCCGAGCTGGTACGCCTCAACGCCGCGGCGGATGGCCGGCCGGTCTTCTGGATTCACGCCGCGCTCGGCAGCGTCGAGAGTTTCCGCGCCGTCGCCCAACGCTGCCCGCGCCCGTTCTACGCCCTGCAGGCGCGCGGCTTCATGACCGAGCACTCGCCTATCGAGGGAATCGAGGCGATGGCGGAGCATTATCTCGCGGCCATCCGGTCGGTTCAGCCGCAGGGGCCCTACGATCTCGGGGGTTTCTGCCTGGGAGGCATCATCGCCTATCAGATGGCGCGACGATTGCAGGAGGACGGACAGGCGGTCCGATCGCTCGTGATGATCGATTCCCCGGACAATACCGGGCTAGGCCAATGCGGGACGGCGGACGAGATCTCGTCGATGAATGCCGCCTTTCAGATCGGCAACGCCCTGCTGTGGCCTGCGGAGGCGGTCGAACACGCGGACATCGTAGCTCGGTTGATCCATCGCGACGAACTCGGTGATGTCGCGGACGACGGGGATGTCATCGAAAAGATTGCCGATCTCGTCGCCGGGCGCGGCATCGCGATGACTCGACCCGCGATCAGCGCCTTCCTCCGCAAGAACGTCGACGTTCAGAAGGCCTATCGACTCGCGGACTACCACATCCAGCCGTTGACCGAGCCCGAGGAGATTTCAACGATCTACATCCGCAATCGGAGCGGCATGTTCTATGGCGCTCTGGCGCCGTACTTCATCCTGCCGGGTACCAGCTTCTCGCTGGATAACGTAAACTATTGGCAAGACTGGCAGCGCGAGATGCCGACAATGGAAATTGTCGATGTTGACGCCAATAATCATATGACCATCATGCACGATGCGCCATCTATCAGTGCGATCCTGCAAATATGCGATCAAATTTACAACGATGGAGCACGCTGAGATGCGACGCCAGACGATCGGATCCGCCGAATTCACAGTCATCATCTCCGTACTGATGTCTATCGCAGCGCTGGCAACAGACGCCATATTGCCGGCACTCGGCATCATCGGTGCGGACCTGCGCCTCTCCGATCTGAATCGAACGCAACATGTCGTAACGTCGGTTTTCATGGGAATGGCCATAGGGCAGTTGATATTTGGCCCGTATTCCGATGCGCGTGGACGCAAAGAGGCCTTATATGTCGGACTCATATTTTTCATTGCAGGAAGTTTTATTTGTTATTTCTCGAATCAACTCTCTGTATTGCTGAGTGGCCGCTTGGTCCAGGGTTTCGGCGTCGCAGGGCCCTATGTCGTCGCGATATCCATCGTCCGTGACAGGCATGTCGGCCGCGAGATGGCCAAGATCATGTCGATCGTCATGCTCATATTCTTCATGGTCCCCGCGATCGCGCCCGGAATTGGTCAGATTATAATCTCAACGTCATCTTGGAAAAACATCTTCGCCTGCTACGCCATATACGCCCTGCTGATCATATCATGGATAGCACTCCGTCTCGATGAAACGCTGCCGTTCGAGCGACGAGTTCCTTTCTCGATCGGCAGGTTGTGGAAGGGAGCTTCAATCGTACTCTCGAACCGGACGACCGTTTTGAATACCGTGTGCATTGGCCTTTTTTACGGCGGATTCATCGGATATCTGAACTCTTCGCAGCAAATTTTTCAGGTTCAGTTTGCCGCCGGAGATCTTTTCAGCGTCTACTTCGGATTGCTTGCCTTCACTCTCGGCATTGCCTCTATCATCAATTCCAGATTGGTGGGTAAATTCGGCATGGCAAAAATGTGCAACATATCGAACATCGGCGTATTGATTGCGTCGGCTATGATGGCATTGATTATTATAACAGTAGATGTCAATTTGAAAATATTTATGATATACGCGTCAGTATTGTTTTTCTTCTTCGGTTTCATGTTTGGCAATCTGAACGCGATGGCAATGGAGCCAATGGGAGAAATCGCCGGGACAGCGGCAGCGATTATCGGGTTTCTCTCCTCTGTTATCGCGATATCGATAGGTACCCTGCTCGGGCAGCTCTACGACGGCACCTTGATGCCCTTGACGCTCGGACTTCTGACGGTGAGCCTGCTGTCATTCGCAATTCTCTCGACCATCCAGCGCAGGCAAAACATTGGCACCGCGGCGAGCGCCGTTGCGGAGCGGGACGGGACCCCGATCACCGGCAGCCAGACCGAATCTGCCAGTCCGAGCCGCGAATCCAAGCGTTGATGGCAAATTCGGTCGATTCTGTCCCATTCCCCATTGTAGAAGACCTTTGATAGCAAGCCCTGGCCGCATGACCCAAGACAAACAGCCTCCGAGAAACCCGGCGCGGTTCGCAACCAACTTGGGGCGAGCCCTGCATCGGGATATCCACCATACTCCTCATCGCCTGCTCCGCGGCGCAGGCTTCGTCAGTTCCAGCCGCGCCGCGAACCGTGGTCCCGAGACTTCCAACTGATCGAGGCTCGAGAAGTCGGCGGCTGTTTCGTCCAGAGGTTCGGCCCGGTAGGTCGCTGGGCGCATCGCCTCCACCTCCTCGACGAAGACCGAGTATACGGCCGCCGGATCGGCAAGCGGCTCTTGCGCCAAGCGGAACGTTGCGCACCAGCGCAGCGACCCCGCCCCGCCGGGATCGGGCTCGGGATGAACGGCGCACAAGCAGGGCAGACGCATGCGGCTCGCGCGATCCCGAGGCAGGTCGTCCTGCCCGGCCGGTCCTGGTTTCGCGCCCGCAGGCCGGGCAAGGTATCGGGTCCACTCGTCCTGCGTGGTTGGAATGTAGCTGCACTCCGCCCACGGGCTGCGTCCCTCCTGGCGGCCGAACGGCCCCGAATCCGCCAGGGGCGCCGGGGCATCGATCCCGTCGGTGCCCCGGCGCAGGACCCGGATGCGCATCAGGGGCCGCTGGCGCCACCACGAGAGGCGCGTCGGATCGTGCCCATCCGCTTCGGCGACCGAGCGGAGGGCCCCGGCGCCGGTGACCGTGACGGTCACCAGGGCTGCGTCGGTCTCGCTCACCTGCGCGACCAGCCGGCGCCCGGGCATCACCTGCGCCCATTCCACGACCGGATCCGAGAGCTGCAAGCCGCGCGCGGCAAGGGGCTGGTAGCGCACGAGGCCCAGGCGCACGAAGGGCTCGGGCACGCCGAAGGTGTCGATCGGCACGTTGACGAACCAGGTCTCCTGGTCCGCGTCGAACCGCGGCCGGAACGTCAGCAAGGCGACCTCGAGCGTCGTCGCTGCCCCCGTCGCCCCGGCTTGCTCGGCGGGAAGCCGCAGGGTCGCCCGCGGGACGTAGACCACCTCCTCGTCGGGATCGGTCATCGGGTCCCACCGCGTCTCCCGGGGCGCGGCGGGGTCGTCCCGCTTGGCGCCGCCCAGGCCCGGGAACGCGGCGGGCGGCATCAGCCAGCCCTGCAGTCCCGGCCCGCCCTTGATCGGGTCGCGTCCCCAGCGTGTGACGTAGGAGCCCACCGGGCCGAGGTCCTCGTCGGCGAACCCGGTCATCTCGATGTCCCGCCGCAGGAGCCTCGCGAGGACGTCGATCGTGCCGGTGTCGTAGTCGCGCTCGACGCCGTTGTGGCTGTCCGAGACGCGGTCCAGGTGGAGGTCGGGTGGCCACAGGACGACCCCGATCCGTTCCGCGATCCCCGACGTGGCGCCGGGGCGCCGACTGTCGATGCGGAGCAGGGCCTGCCGCGACACCTCGAACGTCCACGCTCCCCGCGGAACAGGGATCAGGCGGGTGGACGGGAGGACGGTCCGGGCCGCGAGCGGGGCCGGGACCTTTGTCGCCCGCAGCGGGATTCGCCGGGGTGTTCCCTCCCGCAGGGTCGCCTCCGGCGGCAGGGCGCGGCCCGTTTCCCGGTCGCGGAAATAGGTGCTGGTCCGGGAGCCCGTCCGGACGTGCAGATCGAGGAGGCGTGCGCGGGTGTCGCCGACCTCGAACGGGTACGTCACCTGAAGCGAATTCTCATTCTTTCTCGCCAGCCGCTGCAGTTCCAGCAGGTCGGACGACGGCCAGAGGCCGGTGGGAGCGTCGATCCGTAGGAGCACCGCCTGTTCCTGCGGAAAGGCGACGGTGCCGTCCGGGGCGATGTCGAAGCCGTACACGTCCGTCGGTCGCTTCGGGCCGCCGGTCGCCGGGTCGACCGGCCAGAGGCCGCGCACGACCTGATCCGCGCTGCGCTTGAGGTCGTCCGATCGATCGAGCGAGCCGCTGACGAGCCCCGCTCCCGTCGCGACGATCTCGATGAAGCCCGTCGTAGCCGGATCGAACGCGACGGTCCCGGTCACCAAGACGCCCTTCGCCCCGGCCTCGTCGGTTTCGGGCGGCGGCATCGTCGCATCGTCGAGGAGCGTCTTGCGGTTGTCCCCGCTGAGCCGACGGAGCGCGAAGGTGCCCGACGGGACCGAGAGCGGCCGGTCCACCGCGTGGATCGCGTGGAGCGTCAGCGAGGCGGCGATCTCCGGCGTGGCAATGCGGCGGGCCATGTCGTGGACCCTCTCGTTGAGCGTGCGGATGGCCGCGGTCGGGAGCGTCCGCTGCCCCAGGGCGGAGACGTCGCCGCCGCCAAGCCGGGGCAGCCGGGCGGCGACGGCCTCTGGCGTCTCCCCGGTCCAGCGTGCGATCCCGTTCGCGAGGGCGGTCTCGCCTGCCTGCACGCGCCCGGTCTTCGGGTCGTAGACGCTCAGCAGGGTCGCGGTCTCGACGACGTCGAAATATCGCGCGAGGTTGTCACAGGACGGCAGGAACCAGAGCTCGACGTCGAAGGTCTCGCCGGGTTCGAGTTCCAGCAGCACGCGGGTCACCGCGACGCTCCGGCCGTGAACGGCCTTGTCCCGGATCAGCGTTCCCTGTGCGTCGAGCGCGTAGGCCGCCAGGCGGGCATCCGGCGCGGTCGCGTCACCACCGCGCAGCAGCGTGCCGCCCTGGGCTTCGACGCCGATGACCTGCTCGTGGGTCGCAGTCCGGCCGGACCGGGCCTTGGCCACCACCTCAATGGCGATCGGACGCAGGTCGGGATAGGCGATTTCCGGCCCCCGGACCGGCACGACCAGCGGCGCTCCGGGAAGCGGATCTCCGCCGGCGCGCCGGACCTGCAGCACGAGGTGGTCGGCCAGCGGATCGGGATAGTAGGGCAGGCGCCGGGCCGCGGCGCCGGCGGGCCGTGGGCGAAAGACGCTGTCCCCGTTCGCCTTCGGTGCGCCCGGCGTTTCGCCCCGGTCGAGCCAGCCCGCGGAACTCGGCTCGAAGGTCCAGACCGGAAACCCACCCTGGGTGCCGTGGTCGAAATCGACGTCGCGCAGCCCGTCCCGCGCGCCCTCCCAGATCATGCCCTCATCGTCGCGAAAGGTCGTCACCGGCTCGTCGGCAGGCAGGCTGAGGCGGTGGCTCTCGGCGAACGCGGCCGAGACGGTGGGGGGACGACGATCCTGACCGAGCGCGCATGCGCGGGCTCGACGCTCGCCCCGCCCTCGACCGCATCCTTGGGCGCCCGGGAGCGCAGGATGACGGTCGTGCCGCTCTCGCGGGGGCCGTCGCGCACCCCGTCGAGAGGCCGGTCGAGCATGGGTTGCGGGGTCGCCAGGAGCGGCGCCTCGATGCGCTCCTGCCGCAGGTGGCGCCGGGCGCCGGCAGTCTCCGCCGGAAGCGCGAGCCTCGGGTCGAGGGGCCAACCGGCCGGACCGGCAGCGGGGCGCACGATGCCGCCGGCGAGGACACCGCGCAGCCGCACGTGGTAGCCGGATCCCAGCACGAGCCGGGGGACGAGCCAGTGCCCGGACGGCCCGGCTTCGTGCCAGCCGGCGGGCCGGTCGAGCGAGTAGGTCTGGGCGAGAGGGAGAGCTCCCGGCCTGTCGAGCGCGACGGGTCGCGCGTCGGTATCGACGCCGAGCGGGGCTCCCGGCCATTGCGCGATGGTCTCGTCCACGAAGGCGGTCAACGCGGCCGGCTCGCCGGGTTCCGTCCGGTCCTGGAGGCGCGCGGGCAGGACCAAGGTCGCGGAATCGTAGGCGGCGCGGTCGGTGGGGCGGGGAATCGCGTGGGCGAGGAGACGGCTGAGCGCCTTCTGCGAGGTGGGCGAGCGCACCGGCCCGGAGGGGTCGCCGAAGGTGATCGTGCGGCGGCACAGGTCGCGCCATTCGAGCGCCGGGGCGGGTTTGCCCGGCTTGCCGGCGGGCCGCACGCCCACGTCGAGGCGGTATCCCACGGTGAGGTCCGCCGCATCGACGATCTGGACTGTTCCGTTCGACGCCCCGGCGGATGTTGCGCGCTCCAGGCTGCGCTGGAGCTGAGCGACGGCGGCGTCACGCCGGCCGTGGTCGAACACCGCGAGGCCGGCGGTGCGCAGCGTCAGCATCTGGCGGCCGCGGGCGTCGCCGCCGACCAGCGCGGTGGAGCGGTTGTCGCTGGCCTGGGTCACGTCGATCGAGGCGAGGTCGAAGCGGTGATCGACCGCTCCGTCATGCGCGCCCTCGGCGGCGAGGGGGAGGAAGCCGTCGACCAGCTCGATCTCCCCATCAAACAGCGTGTCCCCGGCCGAGCCCGGCGCTGCCGCGAGCATCTTGCGGATCTCGCTGCGCGTGCAGACCCAGGCGTCCAGGAGCGGCGCGTTCCGGAGCGGCACGGCCTCGGGGTCGTGCCGGAGCTTCGTCGCCGTCCAGATACAGCTCTTGCCTCCGGTCGTTCCGAGGAAGGCGGTGACGTGGACGAAGCGGGTGCCTCGGCCGCTGCCAGCCTCGAAGGCCTCGGACGGGATCAGGACGTCCACGACGAGGTTGAAAAGGCGCGCCAGCGACGGTTGCGACTGGATCGCGACGAACCGCATCCGCGCTGCGTCGTCGTCGGCCGAGGTGTCGGCCTTGGTGTCGGCCTTGGCGTCGGCCCGCATCGCTGTCGCGGCCGCCGGCGCGGCTGCGGGCATACCCTGGTGGGTCGTGGCGGTCTCGTGGCGCTGGATCGCCGTATCCACGGCGCAGGAGAGGTCGGCCAGGGATCCGCCCGCGCCCCGCTTCAGCGCCGACGCGCCGGTGCCGAGCCATGTCGGCGGATCGCCCTCACAACGGCACGCGCATCGGTCCGTCGTTGCCCGGTTGTCGGCCAGAACCCTGTCCTCGAAGCGTTGCGGCTGGGCGAGCGGCGCGTCGCTCGCCCCGACGCTCGCATATCGGATCAGGCTCGGGACCGGCCCGGCCCAGCTCGGCCATCCCCTCCCCCAGTCGAGCGGATCGAAGGGCTCGTAGGCGAGATTGATGGGGAGCGCCGCGGCCTTCGTCCCTGCCCGGTGGGCCTTGAGGCGTTCGAGCAGCGACCGGGCGCGCTCCGTGGTCAGGAGCAGGGCTGCCTCGCCCCGGCCGGTGGCTGCGACGTCCGGAACGGACGGGCTTTCGGCGTGTGCCGTGCCCGAAGGAGCCGGTGCGACGGGCGCGGCGGGAGCGGGGTTCGCCGCGGGGGCGCCGGCCGTCCCGGCCCCGGAGACGGGCGCGCGCCGAAGCTGGTCGAGCAGGACGTCGGATCGCGGCTTGATCACTCGTCCGAGCGCCGCCCAGGCCTCGCCGTTCCGGGAACCGAGCAGCGCCCGCCACAGCGCCGTCGCCTCCCGAACGTGCTCCCGGCGCTCGTCCCGCCACGCCTTGAAGGCGGCGGGCCTGCTCCTCGCGTCGCCGAGGTGGTCGTAGGACAGGGCGCGGCAGGCGCGGACGGCCCCGGGTGCGGTCGGCGTCCCATCCCCCACCGTGGGCTCGGGATGGGCCTGATCCACGGGCGCGACGATCACCGTGATCGGGCTCGCCTCGAAGGCATCGCCATTCTCCAGCAGCGCCTCGACGGCCTCGGGCCAGTCCTTGAGCTCGACCTGCGTCCCGAAGCGGCCGCGCGCCGGGTCGACCGGCGAGAGCAGGAGCGCCGCGCGCACGAAGGTGCGGCCACCCTGCACGACGGTGCCGGCGGGTACGATCCGGACCCCGACGCCGACCTTCGTGAGGGTGTCGTCGGAGGTGCCGGAGGGAGGGACGGTTCCGGTCGTGTCCGGGTCGGCAGGATGCGTGTCGTGCAGCATGGCGCGCTCGTCAGATCGGCTGGCTCGGGACGAGGCCGGGGTCGAAGTGGCGCCGGAACGCCTTGGCGTTGCGGCTCCGCGACGGTCCCTCGACCCGCAGATACGGCCCGCGCGCGGCGGGCGGCTCGCTTCGGGGCTTGTCCCCGCCGAGCCCGGCCCACGCGGTCCGGGCGAAGGGGGGCAGGAGGCCGGGCGGGAGGGCCGCCTCCTGCGATCCCAGCGTCGCCCCCTGATCGTTCGTCACCTTCACCGAGAAGGTAATGTCGTGGATGCCGAGAGAGAACGAGAAGGAATAGGTCGCCTCGCCCTTCAGCCTGCCGTTCGGGGCGCCCGGATCCTTCTTCAGCCTCACGAAGAGCGAGGTGGAGAAGCCGAAGCAGGCGATGGACGCCGCCCCCCGGGCCATGAAGGTGCCGCCGAGCTGCGGGTCGGTCCCGAACCGGACGTAGACCCCGAGGGTGAGCTGGCCCTGACCGGAGAGCGGGCCGAACCCGAACGCGGCGACGCCCCCGTAATCGAACGAGCACTCGAAAGAATCGAACTCGCCGTTGTCCCTCGTGGTGAGGGCGAGATAGCCGCCGCCGCCAAAGATGGTGGAGGAGATCAGGAAGGGCGCGCTCGGCCGCCCGATCGAGATCGTGAAGGCCGCGGGCTTGTTGTCGAAGGGGAGCTTCGCCCCGGCGAACAGCACCACGTTGGAGAAGCTCAGGGTGCCCACCCCGAAGGTCCCGAGATTCACGCCGTAGCTGGCCTCGATCCCGGGCGAGCCGCTCGAGAGTGCGACCTTGAGTCCGCCGCCCTTGGGCGAGAGGTATTCCTGGAGCTGCTCCAGAAATTTCGCATCCTTGCCGATCTCCGTGCGCCCGAAGCGCACGTCGAAGTCCGGCGTGCGGCCCGAGCCCGCCGTGAAGGTCAGGCCGCGGAAGCCGATCCGCACCGCCTCGAACATCGGCAGGAGCCTCAGCGTGAACGGCCCGACCTCGCCGACGACCGCGACGGTCGGGGGCTTCCCGTCGAGCTGGAGCAGGTCGACCTCGGCGCGGGTGCCGAGGGTCAGCTTCGCGTCCATCCCGGGCTGGAAGAACGCGTTGCCCCCGTCCGGAAACGGCTTCAGCTTTGCATCGAGATCGTAGGACAGGCGTGCCCGCGTCGGGATCAGTTCGCGGAGCCGGGCCTCGATCTGGTCCCGGAAGGCCTTGAGGTCGAGGGCGCGCACCACCGCGAAGCGGAGCGAGGAGGCGTCGATGCTGCCGAGGCGCTCGACCAGGGTCACGAGGGCGGGCCCGGCGCCCCAGACCTTTGCGAGGGCGTCGAGCGCCGCGAGGGTGCCGGCGCCGTCCCGCGCCGCGCTCGCCGCCGCCGCCGTCGCGACCAGCCCGCCCTCGTAGGCCAGCTGATCGTCCCCCGGCTTTGCGGGCCTCCCGATCGCGGGCGGGAGCGTCACCTGCAGCAGCGCATCGACCCCGAGTTGCGCCCTCACCCCGTTCAGGAGCGCCTTGATGATCGGCGAATCGTTCTCGGCCTTCGCGATGCCCGCCTCGATCTCGCTCCGCTTCGCCAGGGCCTCGCCGTAGAACGTCTTCAAGCCGTCGAGGGCGGGCCGTAGCAGGGCCGCGACGCTGTCGGCGAAGCCGTCCAGCTGCGCCTCCGCCTGGGCCGCCAGCCGGGTCACGCGGTCGAGGACAGCGCCCTCGACCTCATCCAGGATCTTCGTCAGATCCCCCTGGAGCGACTGCACGGCTGGGGTCAGCGCGGCAAGCGCCTCCTGCATGCGGGCTTGCAGGTCCTCCTTCGCCGCCGATCGGATGTTGGCCGCCGCGGCGGCGAGCCCGGCAGCCGCCGCGTCGACCGCCGTCCGGGCCTTGTCGATCGTCCCGGCCGTGACGGCGCCCTGCACCGTCGTGGCGGATGCATCGAGTTCCGCGGCCACGCCGGGCAGCGTGGGCCTGAGGGTGTCGGCGAGGGAGGTCAGCGCCTGCGCCGTTCCTTGCACCGCCGGATCGGTCGCCTCGCGCAGGGTCGCGACGATCGCGGCCCGCAGGCTTCCGGCCGTGAGGTCAAGCAGCGCAGCCACCGCCTCGACCGCCTTGGCCCGGGCGGCTTCGGGCACCGCCGCCGGATCGATCAGGCGATCCCTGATCGCGGTGATCGCCGCCCTGCTCTCGGTCGCGAAGGCCTCGACGCCCCGCACCAGAACCCGCTGCGCCGCCGCCAGACGTTCGATCCCCGCTACCAGGTCGGTGGCGCGCAGGGCGCAGCCGGCCTGCTGCGCGGCGAGGGCCGCACCGAGCTCCCGGCGCACGGCAGCGAGGTCTGCCAGGACCGCGGCGAGCGAGCCCGCCACGCGCTGCAAGGCCTCGCGGGCCGCCCTGATCGCCGCATCGTCGGGGGCCGGGACGAGACGCTCGGCGTCCCGCAGGATCGCGAGGGACTTCAGGGCCTCCCGACTGAAGCTGGCGGCCGGGCCGAGCGCGCATTCGCCGGTTCCGGCAGAGGTCTCGATCCGCCCGATGCAGGCGGCGAGCCGTTCCAGATCGGTGTCCCGCGGCAGGAAGGCGGCGGCCGCCGTCGACAGGGTGGTCCCGAGGCGCCCGCAGGTCTCGCCGACCTTGGCGATCGCGGGCACGCGCCCGATCTCGATCAGCAGGGCCGCGACCGGCGGGAAGAACTGGCCGAGGCCCCGCAGGAACCCGATCGGGTCGTCGGGACGTGCCCCCTTCGCCAGGGCGACGATCGCGTCGATCCGCGCCGGCGCCTGGGAGAGCCGCTCGACCCCGATGGCCCGCAGGAGCGGTGCCATCGCGGGGGTCAGGAGCGAGTCCGCGAGGTCGCGCGGGAGGCCGCCCGCCGGCACGCGGCCGAGTACCGCGTCGATGGCCGCGGCCGCGTTCGCCAGGGTCCTGTCGGCGAGGCGCGCCTGGAGCACCGTGACGGCCCTGCGGACGTCCGCATCGGTCCCGGCATCGTCGATGACACGCTGGAGCTGGACGGCCAGGATGTCCGGGACGGTGGCCAGCCTAGCCCCGAGCCCGTCCAGGCGGACGGGAGGCAGCGGGGCGCCCGCGGAATACGCGTTGCCGTACAAGGCTGTCCCGAGCGCCGCCGCCACGGCCTCGTCGACCTTGGCCTGCACCGCATCCCGGACCTTGGTGTCGACTGCCGGGATCGGGACCGTCACGACGAACCGGCGCACCGCGTCCGACGCCGCGTTCAGGAGGCGGCCGGCCAGCGCGTCGAAGAGTGCCTGGGGAAACGCCGCCCAGCCACCGGCGACCGCTTTCGCGCCGGCGAGGATCGCGTCGACGCGCCGCTTGATGTCCTTGAGCGCACCGAGTTGCTCGTCGGACATTGCCGCCAGCGGGTCCCGGGCGATGGTGTCGACGGTGCGGATCAGGCGCCGGCCCGCCTCGTGGGCCCCGGCAAGGTCGGCCATGAAAGCCGCGTCGTCCGTCTCCGCCTTGAGACAGTCCCGAAGTCGTTCCTCGAGGCGGTCGAGATCGGCCCCGATCTGCGGGAAGGCCTTGGCCAGGCTGACCTCTCCGCCCTGCTGCCGCACGGCGATCGCGGCCCACTTCTCCTTGAGGGCCCTGACGAGGTCGAGGATCGGCTGGACGACCGCGTCGCGCAGGATCGCCCGCGCCTCGCGGGTGCCCTCGGCGATCTCGCGCGAGCCGTAATCCACGACCTCGCGCAGCTTCGGGTGCTTGTCCGCGATCTGGTCGCGGGCGACGTCGAGGATCAGGGACAGGGGGACGATGCCGAGGAGCTTCGCGTTGTTCGGCAGGATGTTCCTGAACGGGCTCGGGGACGCCTCGGCCACTGCCCCGGCCTTGACCGACGGGGGCTTCGTGAACGGACTCTGGCCGTCGGGGTCGAGATAGGAGCGGACGGCCGCCGGAACCCGGGTCCCCTCCTTCGGCAGGGGGCTTCTGCCGTCGAGAGGAGCGTCGCCGTTCAGGCTGAGCGGGCCGTAGGTCCGGGAGATCGCGACGATGTTCACCTCCGGATGCGCGACCGAGCCCGACAGGTTGCCCTGCCCGGAGAAGCTCACCGCCTCGGCGGAGTCCTGCACGACGAGGAAGGCCTCGGGCGTGTTCCGCCCGACGCCCGCGGCCACGAAGCTCGGGTCGTCGGGAAAGCCCTCGCGGACGTAGAACGGGTCGTAGGCGGTCTCGACCCAGATCGGCGCCTTGCCGGTGAGCCGCTCCACCTGCGTCAGGCGGCACCGCGCCCGGTCGACCAGCGGGTAGAAGGGCGGCTGGTCCTGGCCGACCATCAGGGGGGTGCGCTCGTAGAGGTCGTTGCGCACCTCGTAGGGATCACCCTTCGTGACCGCCTGGCTCTCGCGCCCCTCGGCCTTCACCCGCCACCAGGCGGTCTCGTAGGTGGTGTCGCCCGGCGTCTTCTCGGCGCCCATCACCACCGGCTGGCCGCGGCGGTCGAGCGTGCCGATGCGGAGCGCGGAACCGTGATTCTCGACCTCCTCGTTGTAGTAATCGACCAATGCCGCCATCGTCGGCGGATGGTTGATCGCGCGGTTGTCGGCGAAGATCAGCGGCATCCGGATCGGGACCGCCTCGCCCGAGACCCGCATCTCGAACCATACCTCCGCCCCGTCGCGAGACGCCGTGCGGGGCCAGAAGCACAGGCCGGGCGAGCCGCCCGCGAAGGTCAGGCGTCCGTTGCGCTCCACCGTGACCTGGCCGCCTTGGCCGCAGACAGGGCCGTCCGGCGCGTCGCCGTCCGGATCGACGAGGTCGGGGGTCGTCACCGTGAGGATCTCGATCCCGCCGCACGGCCAGCGCCGGGCGCGGTTGGGCTGTCCTTGCGCCGGGTAGGGCTTGGCCGGGTCGCCGACCTTCAGGAACATGCGCTGGATCTGGACCGCCACGGGCGCGTCCCCGACCCCCACGAAGGTCCGCTCCGTGAGCTTCACCAGGCTCGCGCTGTGGCCCAGCGGGAACAGGAAGCCCTTGTAGACCACTTCCACCAGGACATCGCGCCCGAGCACGGTGCGCTGGCGCCAGCGCTCGAC
>NZ_JTHF01000100.1 GCF_001043895.1 Methylobacterium indicum | reverse complement strand
TCCCCTCCCCCTTGTGGGGAGGGGTTAGGGGTGGGGGTGGTGCCGCGTAGAGCATTGCGGTGCCTTCTGCACCACCCCCGGCCCCTCCCCACAAGGGGGAGGGGAGGTGCTTCACTGATAGATGTTGATTACTGCAGCAGCTGGAACTTGCCGTCCTTCATCACCAGCACCACCACGCCCGAGGTATCGGCCGGGTCGCGGCTCTCCGAGAAGGCGAAGGGGCCCATCACGCCGGTATACTTCACCTTGATCAGCGCATCCTTGATCTTCTCGGAGTCGGGCGCGCCGGCCGCATCGATCGCCTTGGCGACGATGTGCAGGGTGTCGAAGGCCTGGGCCGCGAACTGGTCGGGCAGGTCGCCGCCGTACTTGTCCTTGAAGGCGTTGACGAAGGCCTGGTTGGCCGCGTCCGGCTTGCCGATGAACCACGGGCTGCCGACCAGCGTGCCGTCCGCCGCCTTGCCGGCGATGTCGCCGAGCTTGGGCGAGTTCAGGCCGTTGCCGCCGATGAAGAACACCTTGTCGGGGATGCCGAGCTGGCGCGCCTGGAGCTCGATGCCCGAGGCCGCCTCGACCAGCGCCGACAGCACGATCGCGTCGGGGTTCAGCGCCTTGATCTTGGTGAGCTGGGCGGAAAAGTCCGAATCCTTGGCGCCGAAGGTCTCGGTGGTCAGGGTCTCGATGCCGAGCTTCTCGAGCGAGGCCTTCATCACGTCGTAGGCCGACTTGGTGAAGGCGTCGTCGTTGCCGTACATCACGGCGACGCGCTTGATGCCGAACTTCGCCTGCGCTGTCTTCAGGGTGACCGGGATGACGTCGGATTCCGGCAGCGAGGTGCGGAAGACGTAGGGGCCGATCGCCGTGATGCCGTTGGCGGTGGTCGAGGTGCCGACGATCGGCACCTTGCGCTCGTTGGCGACGGGACCGGCGGCGAACATCTCGTTCGACAGGGTGGGGCCGAGGATCAGCGGGACCTTGTCGCGGCCGATCAGCTTGCGGGCGGCGTTGAGCGCCTGCTCCTTGGCGCCGGCCGAATCCTCGTAGGCGAGGGCCAGCGGACGGCCGCCGAGCACGCCGCCGGCCTTGTTGATGTCGGCGAGCGCGAGGTCGAAGCCGCGCTGGATCGCGATCCCGTAGCGGCTGTTCGGCCCGGTCAGGATCTCGATCGCGCCGAGCTTCACCGGCGTCTTGTCCTGCGCCAGCGCGCCGGTCAGGCCGCTTCCCAGCAAAGCCGCCGCGAGCAGCACTCTCCTCGACATCGACCGCATCCCGGTTCCTCCTCGCATCCGCTCTTCTGGTTTAGGCCGCATCGGCGCCGCGCCCGCGGCGGGAGCCGAGGCCCGGACCGTCGCGCCGGACGGACGAGAGCGCCTTAAAGCACTGGACCACGGAGGTAAATCGTTTCCGGCGGCCTTCCCATGCGCGAACGGCCCCGCCGAGGGGCGAGGCCGTCGTGGCATGCGGCGAAAGGATGATTCTCAGAGCGCGCGGTCGAAGCGCAGCTCGCCGGCCTGGCTCTTGATCACCAGCTGCGAGCCGACGAGGTCCCACTGGCCCGAGGTGCGCAGCGCGGTGAGGAACTGCATCTCGGAGGCGCCGACCGCCTTGTCGCAGCTGCGCTTGGTCAGCGCGAGCGGGCCGACCGCGAGGTGCTGCTCCTTGAGCGGGAAGGCGGTCGCCGCGAAGGTGTTGCAGCCGCCGAAGCCGCGGGCGCGGTACTGCTTGTCGATGATGAAGCTCGGACGGTCGGCCCCGGCGAAGGGCTTGCCGTTGAGGCTGACCGCGGTCCAGGTCGAATCGAGCGGGAAGACCTTTTCCTGCGCCTTCATCGGCGGGATGTATTGCGGCTGTGCCGCCTTGTCCCGGTTCTTCTGACCGTAGCCTAGCATGTTCTGGGCCGAAGCCTGCGTGGCGGACGCCAACAGCGCGACGGCACCGGCGGCCAGCGCAACCTGCATCGCCTTCATCGCATTCCCCATTGCATTGTCGTGTTGATCGCGGACCGTAGAGAGGGCACCCCGCGCCTGCAACCCTGGGCGCCGGCGCGGATGGCCCGGATCGGCATCTTGCCGACGACTGTTGCAATTATGCGGCAAGCTTGGCCGTAATATGGCACGTCTCGCGAAAGCTTGTGGGTGTGGCAACGAAAGCGGGGCGCCGCCGTTAGCCAGGACGGCGCGGCCCCGGGGCACGGGGCCGCGGAGGATCCACATCGAGCCAAGGACGGGCGTTCAGTGAGCGGCGGAGACGACATCACGGCGGCGCAGCTGCGCCGGGGGCGGGACCTGCTGGGCTGGTCGGAGGACGATCTGGCCCTGCGTGCCAACGTCGACGCGCAGAGCATCCGGCAGTTCGAGGCGGGCCAGTACCCGCCCTCGGCGCAGCAGCGCGCGGCGATCCGCGGCGCCCTCGTCGCCGCGGGCGTGGAGCTGACGGACGGCGCGGCCCCCGATGCGCGCCTGCGCCCGGACGACGCGCCCGACAAGGGCATCCCGCCGAGCGAACTGACGACCGAGAACGACCGGTAGACGACGACCGACAGGCCTGCCGCGCGCGGCGTCAGCCCAGCGCCAGCGCCTTGAGGTCGAAGCCGGGATCCGCCGCCTGTTCGGGGGTCGGGCTCCGGCCCGTCTGGAGCAGGCGCCGGGCGACCATGTGGTCGGCCGGGCGGTTGAGCGATTCGACGCTCGTCAGCCGCCCGTCCCGGTAGCGGAAGACCGAGACGCCCGAACCGGGTCCGCCCCGGCGCACCGCCTCGTCCTGCGGCCGGGACAGGCCGGCGATCTGGAGCTTGAGCGGGCCCTGGTCGCTCCAGAACCACGGCACCGCCGTAAAGGCGGCGGGCCGGCCGGCGAGGCGGGCGGCGACGCAGCGGGCCCCGTCGACGGCGTTCTGCACCGATTCGATCCGCACCCGCGCGCCCTCGGCATGCGGCGAGGGGAAGCTGGCGCAGTCGCCGATCGCCGAGATGGCGGGATCCTCGGTGGCGAGCATCGCGTCGACCGCGACCCCGTTCTCGACCCGCAGGCCGGCCGAGGTCGCCAGCGCGTCGTTGGGGATCACCCCGATGCCGACGAGGACCAGGTCGGTGGCGACCTCGCGCCCATCCGCCAGCGCCACGGCGCGGGCGCGGTCCGGCCCGACAATGCGCGCGACCGCGTGGCCGAACAGGAACCGCACGCCGGCCGCGACATGCGAGGCCTCGATCAGCGCCGCCATCTCGGCGGAGACCGCGCGGGCGAGGGGACGGTCCAGCCCCTCGATCACCGTGACGGCGATCCCCGTCTGGGCGCAGATCGCCGCGAATTCGAGCCCGATGAAACCGGCCCCCACCACCGCGACCGACCGCACCTCGGCGAGCGCCGCCTTGAGGGCGTCGGCTTCCGCGAGCGTGCGCAGCTGGTGGACGCCGGGCAGGTCGGCGCCGGGCACCGGCAGCGGGCGGTTGCGCGCGCCGGTCGCCAGGACGAGGTGGTCGTAGGGCAGCGCCTCCCCCGAGGCGAGGCGGAGGCGGCGATCCGCCCGGTCGATCCCGACCGCCCGCTTGCCGCCGCGCAGGGTCAGCCGGTGCTCGGCGAAATAGGCGTCCGGCCGCAGGGCGAGGCCCGCCGCGTCGGTCTTGCCGAGCATGTAGGCCTTCGACAGGGGCGGGCGGCCGTAGGGCAGGCCCGGCTCGTCGCCGACCAGGGTCACCGGGCCGGCATAGCCGCCCTCCCGCAGGGAGGCCCCGAGCTGAAAGCCGGCCTGGCCGGCGCCGACCACCACGATTCCGTTCATCACACGCCCTTATCCCGGAGACCCCGGTGCCGTCGAGCTTGGGGCTGCGCGGCCACGGGGATGTCCCGTCGCCGCAGGCCTGCCAGCCGCCGCAGGTCTACCAGGCGACGCAAGTCTACCAGGCGACGCAGAGCTTGCCGAAATGGCTTCCGCTCTCCTGGTGGCGGAAGGCCTCGGGCAAGTCGGCGAAGGCGTAGGTGCGGTCGATCACCGGGCGGATCCCGGTCCGCTCGAGGGCCGCGACGTAATCCTGCTGCTGGCGCCGGCTGCCGACGATCAAGCCCTGGAGCCGGGCCTGCTTGGCCATCAGTGCGGAGGTCGGCACCTCGCCGGCCCGCCCGGTGAGCACGCCGATGAGGGCGATGTGGCCGCCGACGCGGACCGCCTCGATCGACTGCGCCAGGGTGCCGGGGCCGCCGACCTCGACGACGTGGTCGACGCCGCGCCCGCCGGTCCAGTCGCGCACCTGCCGGCCCCAGTCGGGCTGCGTGCGGTAGTTGACCGTATGGTCGGCGCCGAGCGCCCGCACCCGTTCGAGCTTGGCGTCGGACGAGGAGGTGACGATGACCGCCGCCCCCATCGCCTTGGCGATCTGGAGCGCCGCGACCGAGACGCCGCCGGTGCCGAGGGCCAGCACCGTATCGCCGGCCTTGAGACCCCCGTCGCCGACGAGGGCGCGCCAGGCCGTCAGGCCCGCGGTGGTGATGGTGGCGGATTCCGAAAAGCTCCAGCCGCGCGGCGCGTGGGTGAAGGCGCCCGCGGGGCGGACCGCATGGGTCAGCGCGAAGCCGTCGACCCCGTCGCCCGGCACCTGTGCGAAGTTGCCGACCGGCGTCTGGGGCGGCCCGTCCGGCCAGTGGGGGAAGAAGCAGGAGACGACCCGGTCGCCGGGCGCGAATTCGGTCACGCCCGCGCCGACCGCCTCGACGGTGCCGGCCCCGTCCGACATCAGCACGCGGCCGTCCGCGGCGGGGGAGCGCCCGCTCGCCACCAGCAGGTCGTGGAAGTTGAGCGAGGTCGCCTGGATCGCGACCCGGATCTCGCCGGGGCCGGGCTGCCCGGGATCGGGCCGCTCGGCGATCTCCAGGCGGTCGAGGCCGCCGGGGGTGCGGACGACGAAGGCCTTCATGCTGTCCTCCTGGCCGGTCGCGCCGCCGGAGCGGGGAACGGGGTTCGAGCCAGGGAAAGCTAGTTCATGGGCCTGGGGATTCGAGCGGGGGGCTGCGGATTTCGCGGTGCCTGCATCCCCTCCGCGACCTCATCCCGCGCTGCGACCAGCGGGGGCCTCGACGGAGGTTGCGGGTGGGACGGAGGCCGAAAGGAATTGCCGACAATGGCCTCAATGCGCCGTCGCCGCCAGCACCGCCTCGGCCCGGATCTCCTCGGTGAGCTGCGCCTTCAGCCGCGAGAATTCGGGGCTGGTCTTCACCGTGTAGTGGCGCGGATGGCCGAGATCGACCGGGACGTCGGCCTTGATGCGGCCGGGCCGGGCCGTCATCACGATCACCCGCGAGGCCATGAAAATCGCTTCCTCGATGTCGTGGGTGACGAAGATCACGGTCTTGCGCTCGCGCTCCCAGATGCCGAGCAGCAGTTCCTGCATCAGCCCGCGGGTCTGGTTGTCGAGCGCGCCGAACGGCTCGTCGAGGAGCAGGATGGCGGGGTCGTTGGCGAGCGCCCGGGCGATGGCGGTGCGCTGCTGCATGCCGCCGGAGAGCTGCTTGGGGTAGTGCCCTTCGAAGCCGCGAAGCCCCACCTTGTCGATATAGGCCGCGACGATCTCGCGGCGCTGAGGCGTCGGCACCCCGCGCTCGCGCAGGCCGAAGCCGATATTCTCCTCGACCGTGAGCCACGGGAACAGGGTGTAGGACTGGAAGACCATGCCCCGGTCGGGGCCGGGGCCGCGCACCTCGCGGCCGGCGACCCTGACCCGGCCGGCGCTCGGCCGGTCGAGCCCGGCGATGATGCGCAGCAGCGTCGACTTCCCGCAGCCCGAGGGCCCCAGGATGGTGATGAAGTCGTTCTTGGCGACCGTGAGGTCGGTGGGGGAGAGGGCCTGGACGGGCTTGGCGCCGCGGTGGCCGGGGAAGACCCGCGCCACGCCCTCGACCGCGACTTCGAGACTGTCCCGCATCAGGCGAGCTTCCAGGGAAACAGGAGCCGGTTGGCCGCCTTGAACAGGAAGTCCGAGACGAGGCCGATCAGCCCGATGACGATGATGCCGAAGATGATCTGGCCGGTGGCGAGCAGCGCCTGGCTCTCGATGATCATGTGGCCGATGCCCGAGGACGAGCCGATCAGCTCGGCGACGATGACGTAGGTCCAGGCCCAGCCGAGCACGAGGCGCAGGATCTCGGCGATCTCCGGCGCGGTCGCCGGCAGCAGCACCCGGCGGATAATGCCGGCGTCGCTCGCTCCCAGCGTGTAGGCCGCCTCGACGAGGTCGCGCCGGACGTTGCCGACCGCGACCGCGATCATCAGGATCAGCTGGAACACCGAGCCGATGAAGATGACGAGCAGCTTCTGCGTCTCGCCGATGCCGGCCCAGAGGATCAGGAGCGGCACGAAGGCCGAGGCCGGCAGGTAGCGGGCGAAGGAGACGAAGGGCTCGAAGAACGCCTCGACCGGCTTGTAGGCCCCCATCATCACCCCGAGCGGCACCGCGATCAGGGAGGCCAGCAGGAAGCCGCCGACCACCCGGTACACCGTGATGCCGATATCCGACAGGAAGTCGAACCGGGTCAGCAGCAGCCAGCCGTCCTGGACCATGGTGATCGGATCGGCCAGGAAGGTCTTCGGCACCAGCCCGCCGAGCGTCGCGGCGGCCCAGGCCGCCACGAACAGCACGAAGAAGCTCAGGCCCAGAAGAACCTTCGCCGGGCCCCCGACCGGCTGCAGCGGGCGCAAGCCGGTCACTGCACGAAGCGCGGATCGGCGAGGGTGGCGATGTCGGGCTTCTGCCGGATCACGCCGATCTCGAGCAGCAGGTCGGCCGCCTGCTCGGAGAATTTCTGGATCTCGCCGGCGAAGAACGCCTTGTTGGCGGCGCGGTCCTGCCAGCGCAGGAATTGCGCCGACTTGCCGAAGGCCTCGCCGGTCTGCTTCACGTCGGCGCCCATGATCTCGTAGGATTTTTGCGGATCCTTGGCGATCATGTCGAGGGCCTCGAAGTAGCTGTCGGCGAGCGCCTTGGCGGCCTTCGGGTTCTGGTCGAGGAACTCGGGCGTGCAGCCGAAGGTGTCCATCACCATCGGGTAGTCGAGGGTGGTGGCGATGATCTTGCCCGATTGCGGCGCGGCGCGGACCGAGGACAGGTAGGGCTCGTAGGTCATCGCGGCGTCGTTCTGGCCGGCGATGAACGCTTGCGCGGCCGGGCCCGGCTCCAGGTTGACGACCTTCACGTCCTTGAGCGACAGGCCGTTGGCCTTGAGGATCCAGGCCAGCCCGAAATACGGCGCCGTGCCGGGCACCGAGGCCGCGACCGTCTTGCCCTTCAGGTCCTTGACCGACGACACGTCGTTGCGCACGGCCAGGCCGTCGGCGCCGTAGGACTTGTCGAGCTGGAAGATCTGCTTCGTCGGCACGCCGTTGGCGTTCCACACCACCCAGGTCTCGACCGTGGTGGCGGCGCATTGCACGTCGCCGGAGCGGATGGCGAGGTGGCGGCTCGCCTGCGGGATCTTCTTCAGCGAGACGTCGAGGCCGTTCTTCTTGAAGATGCCGGCCTCCTTGGCGAGGGTCAGGGGCGCGAAGCCCGTCCAGCCCGAGAGGCCGACGGTCACCTTCGTCTCCTGGGCGAGCGCCGGCCATGCCAGCGCGACCGCTCCCAGCAATCCTGCCGCAACCGCCTTCATCGTCCCCTCCCGCTCGGGCCTTCCGGTCGAGCCTGTCGTACCGGCGCCCGGCCTTTGTGTATAGACATAATAGCGGGCAGCCTGCCCGCCGATCCGGCACGCCCCGTCGTCACGAGGTCCTGCACCCGAAACCCCGCGCGCGCGTTGTCGGGGCTGACGCAGTGTCATCGGGAGCAGTCGGATGAGCGGAACAACGCGCCCCACCGTGGTGGTGACCGGCGGCAGCGCCGGGGTCGGGCGTGCCGTCGCGGTGGCCTTCGGGCGCCGGGGCTGGAACGTCGGCATCGTGGCGCGGGGCCGGGCGGGGATCGCGGCGGCGGTCGAGGAGGTCGAGGCGGCGGGCGGCCGGGCGCTCGGCTACCGGGCCGACGTCGCCGACCCGAAGGCGGTGGAGCGGGCGGCGGACGCCTTCGCGGAGGAGTTCGGCGGCATCGACGTCTGGGTCAACAACGCGATGGTGACGGTCTACGCCGAGGTCGAGCAGATGACCGCGGAGGAGTTCCAGCGCGTCACCGACGTCACCTATCTCGGCCAGGTCCACGGCACGCTGGCGGCGCTGCGCCACATGAAGGCGTCGGACCGGGGCACCATCGTGCATGTCGGCTCGGCGCTCGCCTATCGGTCGATCCCGCTGCAATCGGCCTATTGCGCCGCCAAGGCGGCGGTGCGCGGCTTCGTCGACAGCCTGCGCACCGAGTTGCTGCATCACCGCAGCCGCATCCGCCTCACCATGGTGCAGCTGCCGGCGGTGAACACGCCGCAATTCGACTGGGCCCGCTCGCGCCTGCCGCGCAAGCTCGAGCCGGTGCCGCCGATCTTCCAGCCCGAGGCGATCGCCGAGGAGATCGTGCGGGCCGCCCACGACGCGCCGCGCGAGCTCTGGATCGGCACCCCGTCCTGGCTGGCGATCTTCGGGGCGCAGGCCGCGCCCGCCCTCACCGACCATTACCTCGCCCGCCACGGCTACCGGGGCGAGATGACGTCGCAGGCCGCCCGGAAGGGCCGGCCCGACAACCTGTTCGAGCCGGTCGACGCCAAGCGCGACCACGGCGCCCACGGCCGGTTCGACGCGCAGGCGAAGGGCCGGGTCGTCGCCGTCGACCCGCTATGGCTGCATCTCGGCCTGATCGCCGCGGCGGGGCTGATCGGCGGGACGGCGCTGGCGGCGGCGCGGCGGAGCGGGCAGCGGGAGACCCGCATCGCCGCCCGCTGAGGCAGCATGGGAAGAACGGCCTCGCGGAACCGGTTCCGCGAGGCTCCCGCTCAGGCGTCCGGCAGCTCGCGCACCACCACGCGGCCGCCCTCGGCCGACAGGGCCAGGCGGCCGGCCTTGAGGGCCAGCGCCTTCTCGCCGAACAGGCCGCGGCGCCAGCCGTGCAGCACCGGCACGTCGGCGGCGCCGTCCTCGGCCAGGGCCTCGAGGTCGTCCACGGTGGCGATGATCTTGGGCGCGACGCGCTCCTCCTCGCAGACCGCCTTGAGCAGCACCTTGAGGAGCTCGACCAGCGCGCCGTTGCCGCCGCTGCGGGCGCGGCCGCGCTCGGGGGTCGGCACCGAGGCGGGATCGCGCGACAGGCCGCGCTCGACGGCGGCCAGGATGTCGGTGCCGGTGCGCGAGCGCTCGAACCCGGCGGGGATCGTGCGCAGGCGCCCCAACGCCTCGACGCTGCGGGGCGCCGAGGTGGCGATGTCGATCACCGCCTCGTCCTTCAGGATGCGCCCGCGCGGCACGTTGCGGGACTGGGCCTCGCGCTCGCGCCAGGCTGCCACCTCCATCAGCACCGCGATCTCGCGGGCCTTGCGCATCCGGCTGCTCAGGCGCTTCCAGGCCTGGTCCGGGTCGGCCCGGTAGGTGTCGGGGGAGGTGAGGACCGCCATTTCCTCGTCGAGCCAAGCGCCGCGGTCGGTCGCGACCAGCTCCTTGCCCAGAGCCTCGTACACCTTGATCAGGTGGGTGACGTCCGAGAGCGCGTAGCTCAGCTGCGCGTCCGAGAGCGGCCGGCGCGACCAGTCGGTGAAGCGCGACGACTTGTCGATCTTCGCCTTGGCGACGTCGTTGACCAGCTGCTCGTACGAGACCGAGTCGCCGTAGCCGCAGACCATCGCGGCGACCTGCGTGTCGAAGAACGGCTGCGGCAGCAGCCCGCCGAGCAGCCAAATGATTTCGAGGTCCTGGCGCGCCGAATGGAAGACCTTCAGCACGCCCTCGTCGCCCATCAGCGCGAAGAACGGCGCGAGGTCGATGTCGGGCGCCAGCGGATCGACGAGCGCGGTCGAGCCGTCCGGTGCCGCGATCTGGATCAGGCACAGCTTCGGATAGTAGGTCGTCTCGCGCATGAACTCCGTGTCGACGGTCACGAAGGGTTGCGTGGCAAAGCGCGAGCAGGCCGAGGCGAGTTCTTCCGTCGAAGTAATCAGCTTCATGGCTCCGGCTATAGCGGAGCCCGCCGTCGAGGGCGAGACGCCGCGAGAGGCCGGCCCCGTGGGTTATGGGGATTGGACGGCGCGGTGACCAAGAATCACGCGGCGCGGGCTTTCCCGGCGGGGCGGGCCGCCTCGGGCAGGGTCTTTTGGCGCAGGGCCGCCGCGCGCGCCCGCCGCGCCGCTTCCGCCCGGCGGGTGAGCCAGTCGAGGATGTTGCGCTCGACCCGCTCGCCGGTGTCGCGGTCGGTCAGGCGGTGGATGCGGTCGGCGCGAAAGCCCCGGTAGCCGTCCCGGTCCCGGTCGGTGCCGCCGACCAGCACCCGGCCCGGGCCGATCTTCAGCTCGTGCGCCTGGAGCCGGCGCACGCTCCAGGCGCCGTTGCCGTCCTCGTAGACGAGCTCGAACCGGCCCTCGATCGGCAGGACGCGCCAGGCGCCGTCCTGGCGTTCCACGAACGCAGCCTGGCGTTCCGGGAGCACCTCGTGATGGTCGGCGGGCATGGCGCGGTCCTCCGGTGGCGTCGTCCGGGCCGCCGCGGGCGCGTCCCGCGGCGGGTCCGGCAGGGTGTCGGGCAAGGGGTCCGGGTGCGGCTCGAACGAGCCGAAAAAGCTGTGCTGATCCATGGGGATAATATAAGAGTTCGCGCTTTGTTCCACAAGTGCGGACGCGCCCTTGCCGCGGCCCCGCGCTTGACTTCGCTCCCCCCTTCGCGAATGGGTGCCGCACGTTTTAGCGTGCGGGTGAACGGCTCGCGCGCCCGGCCTGCCGGCCCGGCCGAGACGGCCGGGATTCCGGCAAGAATTCTGGCAAGAATCCTGGACAGCGAAGACACGCCCATGCACCGCTATCGTTCCCATACCTGCGGGGCGCTCCGCCCGTCCGAAATCGGCGCGACCGTCCGCCTCTCCGGCTGGTGCCACCGCGTCCGCGACCATGGCGGCGTGCTGTTCATCGACCTGCGCGACCATTACGGCATCACGCAATGCGTGATCGACGCCGATTCCGCGGCCTTCAAGGCGGCGGAAGCCGTGCGCTCCGAGTGGGTGATCCGCATCGACGGCCGGGTGCGCCAGCGTCCCGCCGGCACCGAGAACGCGGAACTACCGACCGGCGCGGTCGAGGTCTACATCACCGATCTCGAGGTGCTGGGCGCCGCCGCCGAACTGCCGATGCCGGTCTTCGGCGACCAGGACTACCCGGAGGAGACCCGGCTCAAGTACCGCTTCCTCGACCTGCGCCGCGAAAAGCTGCACGCCAACATCATGCGCCGCGGCGCGATCATCGATTCGCTGCGCCGGCGGATGCGCGAGGGCGGGTTCTTCGAATTCCAGACCCCGATCCTCACCGCCTCGTCGCCGGAGGGCGCCCGCGACTTCCTGGTGCCGTCGCGCCTGCATCCGGGCAAGTTCTACGCCCTGCCGCAGGCCCCGCAGCAGTTCAAGCAGCTGACGATGATCGCCGGCTTCGACCGGTACTTCCAGATCGCGCCGTGCTTTCGCGACGAGGACGCCCGCGCCGACCGCTCGCCGGGCGAGTTCTACCAGCTCGACATCGAGATGAGCTTCGTCACCCAGGAAGACGTCTTCCAGGCGGTGGAGCCGGTCCTGCGCTCGGTGTTCGAGGAATTCGCCGACGGCAAGCGCGTCTCGCCGAGCTTCGTGCGCATTCCCTACGCCGAGGCGATGCTGAAATACGGCGTCGACAAGCCGGACCTGCGCAACCCGCTCGTCATCGCCGACGTGACGCAGGAATTCCTGCGCGAGGACGTGACCTTCAACGCGTTCAAGAACGCCATCAAGGCCGGCGGCGTGGTGCGCGCCGTGCCGGCCCCGGGGGCTGCCTCCCAGCCGCGCTCGTTCTTCGACAAGCTCAACGACTGGGCCCGCTCCGAGGGCGCGCCCGGCCTCGGCTACATCGTGTTCGAGGAGGAGGGCGGACAGCTCACCGGCCGCGGCCCGATCGCCAAGTTCGTGCCGGCGGAGGCGCAGGCGGCGATCGCCGCCAAGGCCGGGCTCAAGGCCGGCGACGCGGTGTTCTTCTCCGCCGGCCCCGAGGCCAAGGCGGCCGGGCTCGCCGGCAAGGCGCGCATCCGCGTCGGCGATGAGTTGGCCCTGTCCGACAAGGACCAGTTCGCCTTCTGCTGGATCACCGACTTCCCGATGTACGAGTGGAACGAGGACGAGAAGCGGGTCGATTTCTCGCACAACCCGTTCTCGATGCCGAATTTCGACCACGAGGCCTTCATGGCCCTCGACCCCGAGGACCACGCGACGATCCTCGGCATCAAGGCGTTCCAGTACGACATCGTCTGCAACGGCATCGAATTGTCGTCGGGCGCGATCCGCAACCATCGCCCCGAGGTGATGGAGAAGGCCTTCGGCCTCGCCGGCTACCCCAAGGAGGTCCTGGAGGCGAAGTTCGGCGGCATGCTGAACGCGCTCAAGCTCGGCGCGCCGCCGCACGGCGGCATCGCCCCGGGTGTCGACCGCATCGTGATGCTGCTCTGCAACGAGCCGAACATCCGCGAGGTGGTGCTGTTCCCGATGAACCAGCGCGCCGAGGACCTGATGATGAACGCGCCGTCCGAGGTGACCACGAAGCAGCTGCGCGAGCTGCATATCCGCCTCAACCTGCCGCAGAAGCAGGGCTGATCGGAGCCGGTGCCCGGTCTCGTCGCGGTCGTCGTCGCGCATGACAGTGCCGGCGTGCTGCCGGCCTGCCTCGCGGCGCTCGCCCGCGAGCACGTCCCGGCGCTCGTCGTCGACAATGCCAGCCGCGACGGCTCGGCGGACCTCGCCGCGTCCTTGGGCGCGCGGGTGCTGCGGCTGCCCCGCAACGAGGGCTACGGCCGGGCCAACAATGCCGGCATCTGGGCGGCGGGCCGCGCCGAATACGCGCTGATCGTCAACCCGGATGTCGAGCTCCAGCCCGGCGCCGCCGACGCCCTGCTGGCGGCGGCCGAGGCCTATCCCGATGCGGGGCTGTTCGCGCCCCGCATCGTCGAGCCGGACGGGCGCTTCTTCTTCCAGCCGCGCTCGCTGCTCGCGCCCTACCTCACCAATCCGGGCGGGCGGCTCCACCCGCCGGAGGGCGACGCCTGCGCGCCGTTCCTGTCCGGCGCCTGCCTGATGGTGCGCCGCGACCTCTTCCTGTCGCTCGGCGGGTTCGATCCGAACATCTTCCTGTTCTACGAGGACGACGACCTCTGCCGGCGCATCGCCGATGCGGGCCGGGCGCTCGTCCACGTCCACGGCGCGGTGGCGCTGCACGGCCGCGGCGCGTCGAGCGCGCCGGAGCGCGGCCGGGTGCGCCGCTCGCGCTGGCATCAGGCCTGGTCGCGATCTTACGTCTCGCGGAAATACGGCCTGCCCGACCCCACGAGTGCGATGCTGGCGACGAACGGGATCAAGGCGCTGCTCGCCGCGCTCGTCTTCCGCCGCTCGGGATGGGAGCGCTACGGCGGTTCGGTCGCCGGGGCCTGGGCCGCCCGCAAGGGCCGCTCCGCGCTGGCGCAGGAGGGCCTGGCCGAGAGTCCGCCGCAGGAGACCGCGCCGTGGTGACGGTCGCCGCCGGCCTGGCCAAACCGCACAACGCCTTCGGGGCGGTCCGGCTGGCGCTGGCGCTCCTCGTCGTGGTCTCGCACGCCTTCAGCGTCACCACCGGCGCCGTCCTCGACGAGCCGCTGGCGCATCTCACCGGCTACACCCTCGGCGAGCACGCGGTGAACGGCTTCTTCGCCGTCTCGGGTTTCCTCGTCACCATGAGCCTCCTGCGGCGGGGCCCGCGCGACTACGTCGTCGCCCGGGCCCTGCGCATCGCCCCGGGGCTCGTGGCGGCGACGCTCGCCGTCTCGCTCGGCCTCGGCAGCCTCATGACGAGCCTGTCCCTCTCCGCCTACTGGAGCGATCCGGGCGTGTGGCGGTTCATCCAAGGCACACTCACCACCTTCAAGAGCAACGCCGCCCTGCCGGGGGTGTTTTCGGAGAACCCGTTCCGCTTCCCGATGGGGACGGTCTGGACGCTGAAATACGAGGTCCTGTGCTACCTGGGCCTGCTGGCGGCGGGGCTCCTCGGGACGCTGCGCTGGCGCTGGCTGTGCCCGCTGCTGGTGGCCGGCCTCGTCGTAGGCCTCGCGCTCGCCGGCCTGCGGACGGGCGAGATGCCGAAGGGCCTCGAAACTTCCCTGCGCCTGCCGCTGATCTTCGCCACCGGCGCGGCGTTCTTCCTCTACGCCGAGCGGGCCCCCTTGAGCTGGCCTCTGGCGCTGGGCGGCCTCGGGCTGGCCGCGCTCCTGCACGGGACCGCCCTCTACCCGCCGGTGCTGTTCCTCGCCGAGGCCTATGCGGTGCTCTGCCTGGGCCTCGTCCCTCCGGTGCGCCACCCGGCCCTCGACCCGCGGGCGGACCTCTCCTACGGCACCTACCTGTACGGGTGGCCGGTGCAGCAGAGCCTGCACGCGCTGATGCCCGCCGCTTCGGCCTGGGCGCTGCTCGGACCGTCGCTGGTCCTCACGCTGGCGGTGGCGGCCCTCTCCTGGCGCTTCGTCGAGCGGCCGGCGCTGGGTTGGAAGGCGCGGCTGATCGGGAAGCGCGCGGCGGCGGACGCGGCGTAGCATTCCGGCCCCCAGGAGACGTCGGCGGTAGCGTCGCGCCGGTCCGCGCGGTACCCTGCCTGCTATGACACGCGGCGACGCCATCTCCCGGCTCCGTGCCCATGCCGACAGTGTGCGGGCCATGGGGGCCACGTCCTTGTTCCTGTTCGGATCGACGGTCCGGGACGACGCCCGACCCGACAGCGACCTCGACCTGTTCATCGACGACGACCCCGAGAGCCGCTTCAACGGCTTCGATCTCGTCGGCATCAAGCTCTTCCTCGAAGACCAGCTCGGGACCGAGATCGATGTGACCACCCGCGACGGCCTCCATCCGCGCCTGAGGGAGCGCATCGAGCGACCGGCGGTTCGCGTTTTCTGACGCCGACGCCAGATCGCGGCTCAGCGCTCGCGCTTGGCTTCGTCCGGCCGGGACACGGCTAGTTCGAGCGCACGGCGGATGAACCGCTGGTACGGCATCCCCTCCTGTGAGGCCGACGCCTTGACGGCATCGAGCAGGTCCTTGGGCAAGCGCATGTTGACGCGCTCCGTTTTGGGCGCAAACTCGAAATGGGCCGGCTTGAATTGCGAAAAATCCAGACCGGACAGATCCTGATCGAGAAAAGCTTCGGCCTCCTCATCGGTGGCGAATTCAGGAACCCTGATGCTCATAGGATGCAATCTCCTTACGGTGCATGTAGCGAGCGCTGATCGGCCGGATCGACGTCTCGTCGCCATACTGCCTGATCGTGAAGGCAACGAAGATCCATCGACCGGCGGGTGTCCGTCCGATGGCAATCAGGCGCTGCTCCGTCGCCGAATGCTTCAGATCCGGCGCGATCCGTGGCTGCCCGCGCAAGGCGTCCTCGATCTCCGCGATCGTGACACCATGCTTCTGGCATTTCTCGCGATTGCCATGGTCCCACTCGATCCTGACCATCGACACAGGCTGCTCCGCCCATGATGCACACAAACGTATGTACAGAGCCAGGGTGGCGCCACAGTTAACGAAATGGGAGATTTCGTCAGGCACGACGCACAGAGGCCCGCCGCTCCGGTGCCGGGCGCCCCAGCTCATGCCCGAACATCGTCCACGTCACGAGCGTCCATGCCCCCCACCCGCGACCC
>NZ_JTHF01000010.1 GCF_001043895.1 Methylobacterium indicum | reverse complement strand
CCGCCCTGGCCGGCCGGCCAGCTGACCGTCGTCGAGGCGCCGAGCTCGGACTTCCAGGCCGGCGACACGTCGGACAGGTAGGTGGTGAAGATGTTGGTGGTGCCGGACGCGTCGGACCGGTAGACCGGGGTGATCGGGGCGTCGGGGAGCTTCACGCCCTCGTTGAGCTTGGCGATCTTCGGGTCGGACCACTTGCGGATCTTGCCCTGGTAGATCTCGGCCAGCACCTCGCCGGTCAGCTTGATCTCGCCCGGCTTGATCCCGGCGATGTTCACCACCGGGACGACGCCGCCCATGACGGTCGGGAACTGGACCAGGCCGTCCTTGGTCAGGGCCTCGCCCTTCAGCGGCGCGTCGGTGGCGCCGAAATCGACGGTCTTGGCCTGGATCTGCTTGATGCCGCCGCCCGAGCCGATCGACTGGTAGTTCAGGCCGTTGCCGGTCTCCTTGCGGTAGGCCTCGGCCCACTTGGAATAGACCGGGAACGGGAAGGTGGCGCCGGCGCCGGTGATGTCGAGGGCGAGCGCCGAGGTGGCGATCTGGGCAGTCGCGAGCCCGATGGCGAGCGCGTAGGAGAAAGGCTTCACTGGGTTCTCTCCGTGTTCGGATCGGTCAGGCACGATGCGGGGCGACGAGCGGTGCTGCCGTCATCCTGCCGTCGACAGCCGGCGAGGACGCGACCCGCCTCCCCGGACTGCGCCGGACCCCGACCTGATCCTTGCCAGGCCGTGTGTCGTCGCGGTGCGACGCATACGCCCAGCCTCACGCCGGCCCTATGACGATCCCATGACACTTGGATGACAGCCCCCGGCCGGATGCGACGTTTCGGCCGTCTCGCGCGTTGGAAGGGCGATGATCCGGGGCGGTGGCGCCTCTTCCAGCAGGACGCGATTCCCGTGCACGACCTCGACACGAAGACCGACGCGACCCGGGAGGGCGAGGCGGCCGGGCACCCGGACGAGCCGGGCCGCCGGGAGCTGCTGGACCTCCACGCCGAACGGGGGGCGCTGGAGCAGCGCCTCGCCCGCGCCGAGCAGGAGCGCCTCTACCTCGCCGACCCGGCCGCCGTCGCCGCGGCGCAGGCCGAGGAGGCCGCCCTGCTCGCCGATCTCGACCGCATCATGACACGCATCCGCGCCGCCGAGTACCGCAGCCAGCCCGGCGCCCGGACCTGGTAGGACCGGCCCCCGCCCGGGTGCGACGACGGAGGTGGGAACCTGGGCCGTACGAGGCCGTTGCCCCCGACGACCCGGGCCGCCGGCCCGGGCGCGGCCGCGCCTTCGCGCGGCAACGGGAGCGACGGCGATGCGGTGGAGCGACGGGCGGACGAGGCGAGCGCCGCGCGACGGGACGCGCGACCCGACACGGCACCGCCCGACGACGCCCTGATCCCCCGCCTGACCCGCCCGCGGCGATGCGCACCCGTCGACAGGTCCGCGCGGCGCCCCACTTGTCCCTCGAAGGAAGCTCCGGCGGAGTATGACGCGCGCGGCCCGGATCCGCGCCGCCCCGCCCTCCCTGGCTTCAGAACGTGAGAGTCGCATGGCGTCCACCGACAATCCCATCCTGGCCGCACCCGAGTCGAAGCCCGGCCTGCCGCCGACCGTGCAGCGCCATCTCGGCCACCAGCTGCGGGCGGCCTACGCGCCGCTGGAGACCGCGGCGACGCCGGAGGTCTTCCTCGCGCTGATCGAGCGGCTCGAGGCGGCGCTCGCCGCGCAAGGGCGCGCGGTCGAGCCGGCGTTCCGCGAGGGGATGCTGGCCGCCCTGTCGTCGCTGCGCGCCTTCGCGCTCTCGCTCACCAACAACGCCGCCCGGGCCGACGACCTCGTCCAGGACACGATCCTGCGCGCCTGGCAGAACCAGCACCGCTTCCAGCCCGGCACCAACCTCAACGCCTGGCTGTTCACCATCCTGCGCAACGCCTTCTACTCCGAGCAGCGCAAGCGGATGCGCGAGGTGCAGGACGAGGACGGCTCCTACGCCGCGCGCCTGTTCACCGCCCCCGACCAGGGCCACCGCCTCGACGTGCAGGACCTGCGCGCCGGCCTCGCCAAGCTGCCCCCGGACCAGCGCGAGGCGCTGATTCTCGTCGGCGCCGAGGGGCTGTCCTACGAGGAGGTGGCGGGCATCTGCGGCGTCGCGATCGGCACCATCAAGAGCCGGGTCAACCGGGCCCGCAACCGCCTCGCCGAGCTTCTCGGCTACAGCGACGACGACCTGACCGGCGACCGCATGATGCAGTCGGCGATGGGCGAGGGCGTCTGAGGACAGGGACGATTCCCGGAGGGGCCGTCGGCGGCCTCTCTCGTCGCGGGACTTGGACAGCGGGACTTGGGCAGCGGAAATCGGGGGTAGCGGGCGGAGTCGAGCCGCCGCGCCCCCGGAGTCATGAAGCTGTTATCTCAGCGGTTCTCCGCAGTTGCCGGGGTCCGGGGCGAGGGGTTAATTGGCCTTAACCTTCGGTGAGGCTCCCCCGTGACCGTCCCCAACGTGATGAAGCCCGGCATCGGCCGGTCGCGCGGCCTCGTGCGCAGCCTCGCCCTCGGCCTCCTGCTCGGCCTCGGCGCCGTCGGCGCCGGCAGCACCCTGGTCCAGGCGGCGGACGATGCCGGAGTGCTCGAGTTCCTGCTCGGCGAGGTGCCGCGCAGCCTCGGCCTGCCGGCCCGGGCGCCCCGGCCCCAGGCGGCCTTGCGCGAGCGGCGGGTGCGCTGGACCAGCCGTCCGGCCCACGCCACCGTCGAGGCCCCGCGCTGGGTCACCCCGGTCCACCGTGCCCGGGCATCCTCGGCCCAGGCATCATCGTCCCAGTTATCTTCCTCCCAGGCATCCTCGCCGAAGGCGGCCCCGCCGCGTCCGCGTCTGCAGCTGGCGATCGAGCAAACCGGGGAGCCGGCCGGGTTCGCACGCACCCGAGATCGCACCGTCTGCGTGCGCACCTGCGACGGCTACATGTTCCCGCTCGCCAACCTCGAGGGCCGCGAGGCCCTGCCGGCGCATCAGGAGGCCTGCCAGGCCGCCTGCCCGGGGGCCGAGACCGCTCTCTACACCGTACGGGCCGGCCAGGAGCTCGATCGGGCGGTGAGCCTCGACGGCCGGCCCTACCGCAGCCTGGCGGCGGCCTACATCTACCGGACGCGCCAGGTGCAGAGCTGCGCCTGCCGGCCCGGCGAGGGCGGCTACGCGCGGCTCCTCCTGCGCGACGCGACGCTTCGGCCCGGCGACGCGGTGGCGGCCGGGCCCGGGCCCCGGGCCGTCGGCGCCAAGGTCTTCGCCGGTCGCGACCGGGCCGGGGAGGCGCGCTTCGTCGAGTTCCGCCGCGCCGGAGCGCTCTCGGCCGGGGCCCGGCGCGATCTCGACCGCACCCTCGACGTCACGCGCCAGGAGCGTGCCCGGGCCGAGTTCAAGCGCTCGCTCGCCGCGGCCGCCAAGAGCCAGGGCGACGCCGGACGCCTGCGCTACGCCTCGCGCTCCCTGGGCTTTGCCGAAGTGGTGAGCGATGCCGGCTTCCTGCCGGTCCGGGTCGTGGCGCCCTCCCCGTTCCGCTGATCCGCCGGCCCGGCCGCGGCCTGTTGCGGGCCGGAGACAGGGCCGGTCTTCCGCGGTTCCGGACCCTCGCGGCGCTTGCGATTCACAGGCCCGCGGGAGGACAATGCTGTCGTTCCGGTTGCTCCGGTTTCCCCCTCATCATGCTGTCGCCCGCCATGTCGCCCGCGCTCGAGAATCGTCTGTTGCAGTACCGCGAAGTCGCGGCCGTGTTTCTGAGCTCGGGCCTGTTCTTCGCAGGATTGCTCGTCTGGGCCTGGATGGTGAGCTGAGGGGCGCGGGCGCCCTCGACAGGGCGGGGCCGCGCCGGCTAACCCGGGGGCTCCCCCCATGCCGCGTCAGGAGCCGGTCCGGTGAGCGAGTCTGAGGCACCCGAGGCGGCGCCCGCCTTCCAGCGCGAGGCCCCGGCGAGCGGGCGGGTCGAGGCGGTGTCGCCGCTGATCCGGCGGCTCGTCTGCCCGAATGCCGGCCCCTTCACCCAGAGCGGCACCTGCACCTACCTGGTCGGGCATGGCCGCGTCGCGGTGATCGATCCCGGCCCGGACCACCCGGAGCACCGGGCGGCCCTGCTGGCGGCGCTCGACGGCGAGAGCATCGAGGCGATCCTCGTCACCCACACCCACCGCGACCATTCCCCCGGCGCCCGCCCGCTCCGGGCGGCGACCGGCGCGCCGATCGTCGGCTGCGGCCCGCACCGGCCGGCCCGCGCCGTGCGGGGCCTCGAGCAGGGGCGCCTCGACGCCGCGGGCGATGCCGAGCACCGGCCCGACCGGGAGCTCACGGACGGCGAGAGCGTCAGCGGGCCGGGCTGGACCCTGACGGCGCTCGCGACCCCCGGGCACACCATGAACCACCTCGCCTTCGCCTTCGCGGAGGAGAACGCCCTGTTCTCGGGCGATCACGTCATGGCGTGGTCGACCAGCATCGTGGCGCCGCCCGACGGGGCGATGGGGCCCTACATGGCGTCCCTGGAGACGCTGCGCGGCCGGTCCGAGGCGGTGTACTGGCCCGGCCATGGCGGCCCGGTGCGCGATCCCCAGCGCTTCGTGCGCGGGCTCCTCGGCCATCGCCGCGCCCGCGAGGCCGGCATCCTGGAGCGGGTCTCGGCCGGCGAGCGCACCATCCCGGGCCTCGTCGCCGCCCTCTATTCCGGCCTCGACCCGATGCTGCGACCGGCCGCCGCCCTGTCGGTCTTCGCTCATCTCGAAGACCTGGTGGAGCGCGGCCGGGTCGCGACCGACGGTCCGCCGGCGCTCGATTCGGAGTACCGGCCGGCCTGACGGCATCGCTACCGCGTCGCCGCCGTGCGGGCGGTGAGCTTGTTGCCGTCCGGGTCGCGCAGATAGGCGACGAAGGCCCCGTTCGGGCGTTCCGTGGGCGGGCTCTCGATCGCGGTCCCGCCCTGCGCGACGCCGGCCCGGTGCCAGGCGAGGACCTGGTCGCGGCTCGCGGCGGCGAGACCGATGGTTCCCCCGTTGGCCGCGGTCGCCGGGTTGCCGTCGATCGGCGTCGTGACCATCAGCCGGCCGCCCGCATGGGCGTAGATCAGCCGGCCCCGGGCATCCATCGCGCCGGGCCCGCCGCCCAGGGCGGCGAAGGTGGCGTCGTAGAAGAGCCGTGCCCGTTCGAGGTCGTTGCTGCCGATCATGACGTGGGTGAACATGCGTCCCCTCCGGTCAGGAAGCCGAGCGCGCCGGAAATCCGGCGGCCTGGAGAGTTTCACGATCGCGCTGCCATCGCGAAGCTCTCCAAGTCTTTCTCTTGCCTCATTTTCTTCGACGAACCGGCATCCACTTCGTCGGAAAATGCTCGAGCGGCCGCCGGGCCTCCTCTCAGCCCTTCCAGTTCTTCAGGGCCGCGAACGGGCTGTCGGCGGCGGCCGATTTCGGCGGGGTGAGCACCGGCTCGACCTGGGCGACGGCGTCGCTGAGCGAGAACGCGGTGCCGCTCGGCAGCTTGCCGCCGGCGGCGTCCTGGTGGCCGCCGCCGCGGAACAGGCGGGCGCCGTCGAGGGCGGTGCCGTCGATCGAGCGGAACGACAGGGTGCCGGCGCGCTGCACGTTGACGAGGCGCTTGGCGCGCCCGCTCGCCATCACGAGGTCGGAGACCCGCTGGAAGGTGCCGGCATCGAGGGCGAAGGACAGGAGGGTGCCGTCCGGGAGCGCGTGGAACAGCGCGTCGGAGCGGGCGAGCGCCCGGGCCATCCGCTGCCGGGTGGTGAGGCGCGCGTCGTCGCTCGGCTCGTCGCGCATCAGATCGTCGACGATCGCGCCGCGGATCGCCGGCACGGCGCGCTCCAGCTCCGCCGGGGTGGCGCCGGTGCGCAGTTTCGCGGTCGCCTCCAGGAGCAGGCGGGCGACGAAGGGGTCGTGCGCCGGATGCCCGACCGGCACCAGCGTGCCGACATTGTCCCAGAAGATCTCGTCGAGGGCGAAGCCGCCGGGGAAATGCGGGTCCTCCTTGCGCCAGAGGTCGAGGGCGTCGACGGAGGCGACGAAGAGCGCCAGATCCTCGGCCCGGGCCGGATCGGGCGCCTTCGTGGCGAACAGGGCGTGGTGGGTCGCGACCATCTTGGTCGCGCTCGAATTCTCGTCGATCAGCACGGTGACGGACGGGTCGCCGAGATCGAAGCGCGACAGGCGCGGGTTCTCCGCATCGGCCTTCGGCTCCAGGTTCTGGCGGCGCATCTGGTCGATCGAGGAGGTGTGGTGGTCGAGCACCACCAGCCGGTGCGGGGCGTCGGCCTCGCGCTTGCGGTTCATGGCGGCGAAGCGGCGCAGGAACGCGATCGTCGGCTCCTCGATGCCGAGATCGGTGATCAGCACCATCTCGGCGGCCTTGGTCTTGGACAGGCGCTTCAATTCGTCGTCGACCACGGGGCCGACATCGCCGTAGCGCGGGACGTGCACGATGCGCGCCGGCTCGGCATAGGCCGCGACGAGGGTCGCGGCGCCGTAGCCGTCGAGGTCGTGGTGGGTGATCTGGGTCAGGCGCACGGGATCAGGGTCCAACGGTCGGTTCGGGTCGGTCGGGACGGGTCGGCGCATGGCGGACCCGTCCCGGCGAATCCCGCCAGCATAGCGGCATCGGCGCCGTCCCGGCAGGGGGCGGCCGGTCAGGACGGGACCGCAGGCTCGTCCGCCAGGCGCCGCAGCAGGTCGCGCAGCCAGCGATGGGCCGGATCGTCGTCGTAGGAGGCGTGCCAGAGCATCCCCACGGTGATCGCGTCGAGGGCGACCGGGACCGGGCTCACGGTCAGCCCCAGGGTCTCGGCGAAGAGATGCGCCAGACGGGCATGCATGGTGGTGAGCACCGGCGCGCTGCGCACCAGGAACGGCACCGCGACGAAGCGCGGCGAGGTGACCGCGAGGGTGCGGGCGAGCCCGAGCTTGGCGAGGGCGTCGTCGACCACCCCGTGGGCGGTCCCGCGCAGGCTCGTCAGCACGTGGGGGAAGCGCAGGTAGTCGTCGAGCGAGATCGGCGGCGTCAGTCCGACCTGGGCGGCGTTGAACAGGCAGACGTAGCTGTCGCGGTAGAGCAGGCGCTGCTTGTGGTGCGTCTGGCCGCGGAACGACAGGTCGATGGCGAGGTCGACCCGGTCGGCGTCGATCTCCTCCAGGATGTGGGCCCGGTCGACGGAGCGCAGGAGCAGGCTGATCCCCGGCGCCTCGCGACGCAGATGGGCGAGGAGCCGCGTGCCGAGCAGCACCTCCGTGCTGTCGGGCAGGCTGATCGTGAAGCTGCGCACCACCGTGCGGGGATCGAAGGCCTCGTCCCGGCGCACCAGGCCCTGGACCTGGCGCAGCAGCACCCGCAGCGGCTCGGCCAGGGCGAGCGCCCGCGGGGTCGGCCGCATCCCCTCGGGGGCGCGGGTGAGAAGCTCGTCGCCGAACAGGGTCCTGAGCCGCGCGAGCGCGCTGCTCATCGCCGACTGACCGATGCCGATGCGCGCCGCCGCCCGGGTCACGCTGCGCTCGGCGAGCAGCGCGTCGAGGGCGACCAGCAGGTTGAGATCGATCCGGGAGAGATCGATATGATCAATAGTCATTATCGATACGATCTGTTTGATCCATGCTGCACCGCAGCGCATATCACGTCCATGGATGCGGGGCCGCACCGAGCCCCGCCGCGACACGGACCACGCGATCATGACCCTGTTCACGACGATGCGCACGACGCTCCTGGCCGCCGCCACGCTGGCCGCCGCCTCCGCCGCCAGCGCGCAGGACCTCCGGCCGACCGGGGCGGCGAGCCTCGACCTCGGCCCCCTCGCCGGGGTCGCCTATTACCTCCCCGAGCCCGCGGGCTACCGGGTGGTGGTGACCCTGGCCTACCGCGCGCCCACCCCCGCCACCCGGTTCGAGACGGTGCTGGCCCCCGGCCAGAGCGTCACGGTCTCGACCCCGCAGGAAGCCGGTGCCCCGGCCCGGGCGGTGGCGATCACCCGCACCGGCGACGCGGTCGCGGTGACGCCGTTGCGGGGCTGGGACACCGTCGAGGCGACCGCCTCGGTGGAGTGACGCCCCCGAGGGCGGGCGGCCGTCAGGCCGCCCGCGACAGGTCGCCGTCGATGCCGGCGATCGCCCGCTCCAGGGCCGAGAAGCAGGCCGGGTCGAAGGCGGTGCCGACATCCTGGCGCATGATGCCCAGGGCCTTCGGGATCGGCATCGCGGCGCGGTAGGGACGGTCGGCGGTCAGCGCGTCGAACACGTCCGCCACCGAGACGATGCGGGTCTCCGGCGCGATGGCCTCGCCGGTGAGGCCGCGGGGATAGCCCTTGCCGTCGAGGCGCTCGTGATGGGCGCCGCCGATCCGGGCGATGGCGTGGAAGGCGGCCACGCGGGCGAGGATCGTCTCCGACAGGGCGGCGTGGTTGCGCATGTCGCGCCACTCGGCGTCGTCGAGCTTGGCCGCCTTGTCGAGGATCGCGTTCGAGACCCCGAGCTTGCCGATGTCGTGCAGGAGCGCCGCCCGGCGCAGCCAGCGGCGGCGCTCCGCCGCGTAGCCGAGTTCCGCCGCGATCATGTCGGCATAGACCGCGACCCGCTCGGAATGGCCGGAGGTGAAGGGGCTCTTGGCGTCGATCACCTGGGCGAAGGCCCGGGCGATGTCGTCGAGGTAGTCCTCGTCGACGACGAGGCCGGCCCGGGCCGGTTCGAGGGCGGCGACCGCATCCGCCACCGCGTCGGAGGCGAGCACGTCCCAGAAGCCGGGCGCCCGCACGGCCCGTTCGAGGGCCGCCACCGCGTCGGGGTCGAACCAGGAGCCGGCCCGGGCCCGCGCCTCGGCGAGCGCCGCCGCCGGGCCGGCGCTGGTGTGGAAGACGTCGACCACCTGCGCCAGCAGTGCGATGCGGGCATAGAGCGGGATCCCGGATCCGGCGCGGCGGTCGGGCCGGCCCTTGCCGTTCCAGTGCTCGTCGAGGGCGTGGATCGCCTCGCAGACGGAGGGGGGGAAGCGCAGGCGCGCGGCGATCTCGGCCCCGCGCTGGCAGCGGGTCTGGATCAGGTCGTCGACGATCTCGCCGCCGTTCTGCAGGATGTTGAGGACCGCCCGGAAGCGCTCGGCGAGGCCGGCCTTGAGCCCGGTATGCGAGAAGACGAAGCCCAGGACCTGGGGCAGGCTGTCGCTCACCGACTTGAAGTCGCGCTTGAAGCCGATGTCGTCGGACAGGTAGAGCTCGCAGATCCGCGCGGCGTTGCTGGAGCAGCCGAGGTCCTTCAGCATCACCGTGTAGTAGAGTTCCCAGAGGCGGTCGGGGTCGAGGCCCATCTCCCGCCCGACATGCATGCCGATCCAGGTCGCGCGGACGCAATGCCCGGGGGGCTGGCCCTCGGTCAGGTCGAGGGCGTGGCTGAGCGCCCCGAGCAGCTCGGATAGCGGGATGCCGCTCTCGGGCGTCTCCCCGACGGCATGCAGGCTCGGCGACATCGGGCTCCCCCTCCCCTTCTTCGTGCGCCGGAATGGCAGCCGGGAATGAAGGATTGCTGAGCGATCCACAGAGGATGCGATGCTGTGCGAAAGCGGCCCGGGAATGCCCCGCGCCGCGACCGGCCGCCGCCCCGCCGGCCGATCCGCCGTCAGCCGGGCAGCCGCGTCACCCGGGTCAGCAGGCAGCCCGGCCGTGCGGTGTGGATGTTGACGAAGGCCGTGCGGGGATCGGCGAGTGCCCGGTCGAGGGGCGCATCGACCTCGGCGCCGGCACAGACCTGCCCGAGATCGTACAGGCAGAGGTCGTCGGCGTCGTAGGCCCGGACCGAGACGAGGGGGTTGACCCGCACGATCGGGGCGACCGCGTTGGCCGTCGTGGCGCGGGGACACGCGGCCTCGTGCAGGAAGATCGGGCTCGGCGTCCAGTAGATCCCGAGCGGCCGCGGCAGGTCGTAGGAGCCGAGCAGCACGGTTTCGCCGGCCCGCGCCGGGCGCAGGCAGTGGCGGCAGGGAAAGCCGCCCTCCGGCGTCGCGACGACCCGCCGGACGGGGTTGCCCCGATCGTCGCGGCCGGTGCGGCGAAAGCGGTCGGCGGTCGCCGTGGGAATCGCCTCGCAGTGGAACGGGGTCATGTCGGCACCTCCTTCCGGCGTGCCTACGCGCCCCGGCCCTGCGCCGCATCCCGCTCCTTGCGGTCGAATTCCGGCGTCACGCCCCGCCCCCGGCGGCGACCGCCTCGATCAGGCGCAGATGCGCCGGCAGGCAGACCCGCCCGAGATCGTAGGACAGGGCCGTCTCGCGCGCGGCCGCCCGCAATGGGGCGACGGCGGCAGGGTCGGCCAGCACCGAGACCACCGCCTCGGCGATCGCCCGGCGCGAGAAGAAATCGACCAGGAGGCCGTTCCGGCGATGCCGGATCACCTCCTCGACCGGCGGCGTCGCCGAGCCGACGATGCAGGCCCCGAGCGCCATCGCCTCCAGCATCGACCAGGACAGGACGAACGGATAGGTCAGGTAGACGTGGACCATCGAGACCCGCAGCAGGTCGACGTAGTCGCGGTAGGGGATGTTTCCGACGAAATGGACCCGCGACAGGTCGAGATCCGCCCGGACCTCGTCGAGGAAGATGTCGCGCCAGGTCCGGCCGGCGGGGGGTTTCGCGCCGTAGCTGGTGTCGCTGCCGCCGACGATCACCGCCCGGGCCTTCGGCCGTCGGCGCAGGATCTCGGGCAGCGCCCGCATGAAGCTGTGATAGCCGCGATAGGGTTCGAGGTTGCGGTTGACGAAGGTCACGACCTCGTCGCCGACGCCGAGGGACAGGCTGTCGCGGCCGAGCGTGATCCGCACCCGCGGGTCCGGCCGCAGCAGGTCGGTGTCGATGCCGTCGTGGATCACGGTGAGCCGGTCCCGGAAGGCGGCCGGGATGCGGCTCGCCTGCCAGGCGGTGGGGCTGACCAGCCGGTCGGAGGCCTCGAAGGCGAGGAGCTGCGCGGCGTTGCGTGCGCGGGTGCGGAAGGCATCGCCCTCCGCGCCGGGAAATTCCGGGTCGAAGCCCGTATCGGCGCCCGTCGCGCTGTAGAAGAACTCCGCGAAGGTCAGGAGCCGGGCCCGCGGCCAGACGTCCTTGAGGAAGAGCGTCTCGCCCCAGCCCGAATGGCCGCAGATCACGTCCGGGCAAAACCCCTCGGCCTTGAGGGCGAGCGCCGCCCGCGCCGCCGCCTCGCCCCGCAGGGTCGCGGTCTCGAAGCTCGCCGCCGGCGGATGGATGCCGGGCGTCGAGCGGCCGGTCACCGCGTAGCGGAGGTGGCGCACCCCCGGCAGGGTCGGCGCCGGATTGATGCCGAGCGCCACCACCTCGGCGCCGGGCCGGGCCGCCAGCGCCGGGGCGATGTGCCGGTACTGGCCGGGAAAGTTCTGGTGGACGAAGAGGACGCGCATCGGATCCCGGGCCGCCCCGTCGCGGCAAAGGACGGGTCCCCGGCTGTATCACCGGTCCCGGCCTCGGCGGAGTCGCGGGGGCGGCGGCATTTGCGTCCGGGCCGCGCCTGTCGCCATCTGGCCGGGAAAACGGACGACGAGGGGGAGACCGGATGCTGACCCTGCGCCAGATCGAGGTCGCCCGCGCCGTGATGGTGACCGGGACCATCGCGGGCGCGGCGCGCCTCCTCAACGTCTCGGCGCCGGGGATCAGCCGGCTGATGAAGTACACCGAGGCCTCGCTCGGCTTCCGGCTGTTCGATCGGCGGGCCGGGCGCCTCGTACCCTCCGAGCAGGCGCGCCACGTCTTCGCGCAGATCAACGCGGTCTTCGACAAGATCGAGGATCTGCGCTTCGTCCTGGAGCGCACGCAAGGCGGCGCCGGCCAGGAACTGCTGATCGGCTCGGTGCCGTCGATCTCGCACGTCATGGTGCCCCGCGCGATCGAGCGGGTCCGCAACGCCTATCCCCACCTCGTCATCGACATCAACATCCTCAAGCTCGAGGAGGCGATCGACTACCTGCTGCTGGGCAAGGGCGAGGTGGTGGCGATGAGCTACCGCCTCGACCACCCGGCGCTCACCTTCGAGCCGCTGGCCCGCGGCGGCCTGTTCTGCATCGTGCCGCTCGACCATCCCCTCGCCGCCCGGTCCTCGATCTCGGCCGACGAGATCGCGCGCCATCCCCTGATCGGCATCGACCCGAACGACCCCTACGGCCGGATCATGTCCGACATCTTCCGCGAGCGCGGCCTGTCCTACGGGATCACGATCCGGGCCCGCTTCGGCTCGACGGTGTGCTCCCTGGTGCGGGCCGGCCTCGGCATCGCGGTGATCGACCAGTTCACCATCGCGGACGACGCCTTCCCGGGCGTGCGCGTGCTGCCGATCGACGAGGCGCCGGTCTTCGAGACCTGGATTGCCATGAAGGCCGGCACGGCGCTCAGCATGTTCGCCGCGAGCTTCGTGCGCTTCCTGCGCGAGGAGATGGCGCGGCCCGGTCAGGTCAGGCCGCCCTCCGCTCGACCGTAACATGATGTTACGATCGTCGCGTAACTTGGTACTCATGGTGAGGGCGCCGCGGGCGTAAGGTCCGGTCCAGGGAGAGCTCGCCACGGGCGGGCGCAGACGAACGAGGGCCGCCCGCATGACTCATTCAGAGATGGCTCACGGACATGCCAGGCCCGTCCTGCTCGGCCTGATCGGCTCGCCGATCGCCCATTCCGCCTCGCCGGCGATGCACGAGGCCGCCGCCGAGGCGCTGGGGCTCGAGGCCCATTACCAGCTCATCGACGTTCCGGGCGCCGATGCGGCGCAGCTGCAAAGCCTGCTCGCGGCGCTGGCGCCGATCGGGTTCGCCGGCGTCAACGTCACCTACCCGTACAAGGAAGCGGTGCTGCCGCTCCTCGACGGGCTGTCGGCGGGCGCCCGCGCCGTCGGCGCCGTCAACACGATCGTCGTCCGCGACGGCCGGCTCATCGGCCACAACACCGACATGACGGGCTTTTCCCGTGCTCTGGTGCAGGCCTTCGGGCCGCGGCCCGAAGGACCCGTGGCGCTGATCGGGGCCGGGGGCGTCGGCAAGGCGGTCGCGGTGGCCCTGGCGGCGTTCGACGGCGTCGAGATCCGCCTCGTCGACGCGAACCCGGCCAAGGCCGAGGCGGTGGCGGCCTCGCTCGCCGGCCACGCCGCGATACGGGTATGCCGGAGCCTCGCGGCGGCGCTCGACGGGGCGCGCGGCGTCGTCAACGGCACGCCGGTCGGCATGCTGCCGGATCGCGGCACGCCGGTCCCGGCGGAGCTGCTGCGGCCCGGGATGTGGGTGGCGGACGCGGTCTATTCGCCGCTCTGGACGCCGCTCCTGACCGATGCCGCCCGGATCGGCGCCCGGACCATGACGGGGCGCGAACTCGCGATCCACCAGGCCCTCGACGCCTTCGCGCTGTTCACCGGCCGCGAGGCGCCCGCCGAGGCGATGGCGCGGGCCTTCGACCGCGTGGTGGCGCCGCCCGCCGGCTGACGCCGGTGCGCGAGGCCGATCGTCCCCTCTGCGTCCGCCTTGCGCTCCGCGGACGGACATGAAATTGCGCACAATGCATTTCGATCGAGATTTACTTGACGCGATCGCCCTCGGTACACTCGCAGACAAACCAAGCTGACCCAATGCCGCCCGGATCCCGAAGGCGGCAACGGCCACACCAACCACAGGAGGAAACCCCGATGAGTGCCGTTCCGGCAGGACATCCCCACGACCGTCAGCAATCGAAGAAGGCCGCCGCCAGCGCCTGGATCGGCTCGGCGCTGGAATACTACGACTTCTTCATCTACGCGACGGCGGCATCGCTGATCTTCCCGCAGCTGTTCTTCCCGTCCAACAATCCGACAGTGGCGATCGTGGCCTCGCTCGCCACCTACGGCGTCGGGTATGTCAGCCGGCCGATCGGCGCCTTCGTGCTCGGCCACTGGGGCGACACCCACGGCCGCAAGTACGTCCTCGTCCTGTGCATGTTCCTGATGGGCTTCTCGACCATCGCGGTCGGGCTCCTGCCCACCTACAGCCAAGTCGGCATCCTCGCGCCGATCCTGCTCGTGATCCTGCGGCTGATCCAGGGCTTCGCCGTCGCCGGCGAGATCTCGGGGGCGAGCTCGATGACCATGGAGCACGCGCCGCTCGGCCGCCGCGGCTTCTTCGCCAGCTTCGCCCTGCAGGGCGTCCAGGCCGGCCAGATCCTCGCCGCCGCGGTGTTCCTGCCGCTCGCCGCCTACATGCCGACCGAGGCGTTCAATTCCTGGGGCTGGCGCATCCCGTTCCTCCTGAGCTTCCTCGTCATCATCGTCGGCTACGTCATCCGCCGCGAGGTCGACGAGACCCCGGCCTTCGCCCAGGAGGAGAAGCAGGGCGAGGTCGCCCGCGCCCCGATCGTCGAGGCCTTCACCACCTCCTGGCCCGACATGCTGCGGGTGGTGTGCATGGCGCTGATGAACGTGATCCCGGTCGTCACCACCATCTTCGGCGCGGCCTACGCGGTGCAGGCGGCCTACGGCATCGGCTTCCACAAGGACGTCTACCTGTGGATCCCGGTGCTCGGGAACATCGTGGCGGTGATCGTGATCCCGATGGTCGGCAACCTGTCGGACAAGATCGGCCGCCGCCCGCCGATCATCGTCGGCGCGCTCGGCGCGGGCCTCCTGTCCTTCGGCTACCTGTACGCGATCAGCATCGCCAACGTGCCGCTGGCGATCGTGATGTCGATCCTGATGTGGGGCATCGTCTACCAGGGCTACAACGCGGTCTTCCCGAGCTTCTTCCCCGAGCTCTTCCCGACCCGCACCCGCGTCTCCGCGATGGCGATCTCGCAGAACGTCGGCACCGCCATCACGGCGATGCTGCCGGCCCTGTTCGCCACCGTGGCGCCCCCCGGCTCGGCCAACATCCCGCTCACCATCGGCTCGATCGCGCTCGCGATCACCGCGGTGGCGGCGGTCGCGGCCTTCTCGGCCCGGGAGACCTACCGCATCCCGATGAAGGACCTCGGCCAGCCCCGCGCGGTGCCGGTGCCGCAGGCCGAGTACGACCGGCTGCGCAACGAGGCGATGGCCTGACGGCGCCCGGCCCGGGCTTTGCCCGGGCCGACCGGGGACGAAGCGGGCCGGGCGCGGATGGCGTCCGGCCCGCTTCGTTTCCGTTAGAGCCCGTCCGCCACGCGGATGCCTCAGCTCACCCGGTCGAGACCCTCCCCGGTCGCCGACACCACCTGGTTGCGGCCGCCCGCCTTGGCGGCATAGAGCGCCCCGTCGGCCCGGGCGAGCAGGCTCTCGAGGGTGTCGCCCTCGCTCCAGGCGGCGAGGCCGAGGCTGCAGGTGACCGGGATCGGTCCGCGCAGGCCCGGCACCCGCAGGCGGGCGCAGGTCGCGCGGATCCGCTCGGCCACCACGCCGGCGCCGCCGAGGCCGTGGCCGGGCATCAGCACGGCGAATTCCTCGCCGCCGATCCGGCCGGTCAGCGCCCCGGTCTCCTTGAGCACGTCGGCGACGGCGCGGATCACCCGGTCGCCGCCATCGTGGCCGTGCCGGTCGTTGATCGCCTTGAAGCGGTCGATGTCGATCATCAGGGCGGTGAGAAGCTCGGGCGGCCGGATCGCCGCCAGGCAGTCCCTCGCCCGGCGCGTGAAGCCGTGGCGGCCGAAGAGCTGCGTCAGGCCGTCGGTGTCCGCGTCGCGGATCAGCCGGCGCTGCAGGCTCAGGCCCCGCTCGACCACCCGCAGGCGGGCATGCAGCTCCGCCGCCTCCGGCGGCTTGGGAATGAAGTCGTCGGCGCCGCTGTCGAGCACCTCGCCGAGGCGCCGTCCGGCCCGGTCGGCCGACATCGCGATCACCGCGAGCGGGCGGGTCGTGCCAGCGAGCGTGCGCAGGGACCAGCACAGTTCGAGGCCGCAGAGCGGCGCGACCTCGAGGCTGGTGATCACGCAGGCCACGTCCTCGTGGGCCGCCACATGGGCGAGGGCCTGCGCGGAATCGGAGAACGCATCGACCACATGTCCCCCCTCCGCGACGAGGCGGGCGACGATCTTGCGCAGGGTCAGGCCGGGTTCGACGAGGACGATACGCATCGGGGCCCGCGGGAAGGATACGGCCGCGCTCTCGCCCGGCCACTGGACTGCGATCCTCGCTCCGCATGGAGCACAGGACCATAAAGGGGAGTTAATCGATGCCCGACATCTCTGGTAGACGTCCTGTTTGTCCCCCATCGAACAGGCTAGATCGGGTTAGGCCGCGATCCCGCCGCGGCCAAAGCTGCCTAATGCATACCGGATATCGGTCGAGGCGGAGCCGCACGGAAACCGGCGGCGGCGGCGCGGAACCGGCCCAGGACCCGCGACGCTGGATTTCGCCGGCCAGATAGGGCATCGGGCGCAGCATCCCCCCTCGCGACACGGCGCCCCATGACCGAGACCTCCCCGCTCCCGCAGGCCGCGCGCCCGAAGCTCGTCCTCGCCTCGGCCTCGCCCCGGCGCCTCGCCCTGCTGCAGCAGGCCGGACTGGAGCCGGACGCCCTGCTGCCGGCCGACCTCGACGAGGCGCCGCTCAAGGGCGAGAAGCCCCGCGACCTCGTGCGCCGCCTCGCCCGGGCCAAGCTCGACGTGGCGGCCGCCGCGGCGCGCGGCACCGGGGAACTCGGCCAGAGCTACGTGGTGGCGGCCGACACGGTGGTGGCGGTGGGCCGGCGCATCCTGCCGAAGGCCGAGGTGACCGACGAGGCGGCGGAATGCCTGCGGATGCTGTCGGGCCGCGCCCACCGGGTCTATACCGCGATCTGCGTCCTGGGCCCGAAGGACCGGCCGCGGGAGCGCCTGATCGAGACCCGGGTGCGGTTCAAGCGCCTGTCCTCCCGCGAGATCGACGCCTATCTCGCCAGCGGCGAGTGGCGCGGCAAGGCGGGCGGCTACGCGATCCAGGGACTGGCCGGCTCCTTCGTGGTCAAGCTCGTCGGCTCCTACAGCGCCGTGGTCGGCCTGCCGCTCTACGAGACGGTCGGCCTGCTCGAGGGCGAGGGATACCCGGTCCGCGGCGCCTGGCGCGACGCGGGTTGAGGCACGACAGGAGGCGCAGATGACGACGCCCGACGACGACACGCCGAAGCAGGCCTGCCCGATCTGCGGCAAGCCGACGGCACCGGCCTACACGCCGTTCTGCTCGAAGCGCTGCGCCGATGTCGATCTGCAGCGCTGGCTCAGCGGGCGCTACGCCATCTCCGGCCGCGAGGACGACGCCCTCGGCCAGGATGACGGCACGCACGAGGAGTGAGACCCATGTCCGGACGACGACGTCCGGACATGGGTATCGCGAGCCTACATGGGCATCGCGAGATGGGCATCGCGAGCCCGCGCGGCGCCCGGGCGAGGCCGAAAGCCGGCTGGGCGGGACAATCGGCCGGATGTCGCGGAAAGGATACTGCGGGAGAGCAGGGAACGGCCGGGAGCCTCCCCGGTTGACGGCGGCCCGACACACCGCCCGCGAGGCCCTGCCCCATGTCGTCCGATTTTCCGAACCCGCTCACCAAGCATCCCCGCCCGCCCTTCGAGGCCCAGCCGCAGGGCTTTCCGGGCCTGACCGGACGGATGAAGCCGGAGCCCGACCACGGCGAGGCGAGCTACAAGGGCGCCGGCAAGCTCACCGGCAAGGCGGCGCTGATCACCGGGGGCGATTCCGGCATCGGCCGGGCGGTCGCCATCGCGTATGCCCGCGAGGGCGCCGACGTGGCGATCTCCTACCTGCCCTCCGAGCAGGGCGACGCCGAGGCCGTGGCGCAATGGGTCGAGAAGGCCGGGCGCCGCGCCCTCCTGCTCCCGGGCGACCTCAAGGACCGGGCCTATGCCCACGAGATCGTGGCCCGCACCGCCGAGACCTTCGGCCGGCTCGACGTGGTGGTGAATAACGGCGCCTTCCAGCAGCCGAACCAGGACCTCGCCTCGATCGACGAGGACGTCTTCGAGGAGCATTTCCGCACCAACGTCTTCGGGGCCTTCTCGGTCACCAAGGCGGCGATGGCGCACCTCAAGCCCGGCGCCTCGGTGATCTTCACCTCGTCGGTGAACTCCAAGCACCCGATGCCGTCGCTGCTGGCCTACAGCGCCACCAAGGGCGCGCTCAGCAACCTGGTGCTGAGCCTGTCGCAGCTCCTCGCCGAGAAGGGCGTGCGGGTGAACGGCGTGCTGCCCGGCCCGATCTGGACCCCGTTCATCCCATCCGGGATGGAGCAGGATTCGGTCACGTCGTTCGGCAGCCAGGTCCCGTTCGGGCGTCCGGGCCAGCCGGCGGAACTCGCCTCGGCCTATGTCATGCTGGCCTCCGACGAGAGCAGCTATACCTCGGGCGCGCTGGTGACGGTGGCGGGGGCGATGCCGGTTTTGTGAACCTGCCGGCCCCGGCCGAGGACGGCGGTCGAGGAGCGGCCGCGGCACTTCGGCTGCCCCCGCTCGAAAAGCGATGTCCAATCCACCTCACGACCTCATCCTGAGGCGTTAGTCCATTGAAGATGGACTAACCTCGAAGGAGGGCTCCAGACGTCTCTCAGATCCCTGGACACCTCCTTCGAGGCTCCCTCCGTTCGCCTGCGATCTTCGATCGCCAACACATCAGGATGAGGTCGATGGCCGGATGGAAAATTATTGCGGCATCTGCCGCACCCTTCAAACGACCCGGGCTCACCCCGCCCGGTCCGCCGTGTCGATCGTGATCCCGCCTCCGACGACGCGGGAGACGCAGGTGCAGAGCTGGGCGTCGGTCGCCTTCTGGGCGTCGCTGAAGAAGACGTCGCGGTGGTCCACCGTGCCGTCGGCGTCGAGGATCTTCACCGTGCACAGGCCGCACTCGCCGCGCCGGCAATCGGAGATCATGCCGACGCCCGCCGCCTCCAGCGCCTCGAGCATCGTCTGGCCGCGGCCGACCACGATCTCCTTCGACAGGCGCGGGATGCGCACGGTGAACGGCTCGGCAGCGTGGCGCCCGCCGGTGCCGAAGGTCTCGAAGCGCAGGGACTGCGCCGGCCGGCCCGACACCGTCCAGGCCCGGCGGGCCGCCTCCATCATCCCGAGCGGGCCGCAGATATAGGCCTCGCCGCCCGGCGCCAGGGCGGCGATGGCGGCGGGAAGGTCGATCCGCCCGCCCTCCGCGTCGGCGACGGTCTCCAGCCGGTCGCCGATCCGGGCCCGCAAATCGTCGGCGAGCGCCAGGTCCTGCCGGGTCCGCGCCGCGTAGAGCAGGCGGAACGGCGCGCCGGCCTGGTGGAGCGCCAGCGCCATGGCGTGGAGCGGCGTGATGCCGATGCCGCCGGCGACGAGCAGATAGCCGGGCCGGCCATGGGTGAGGGCGAAGTGGTTGCGGGGCCCCGAGATGCCGAGCCGGGCGCCGGGTTCGAGCCCGTGCATGTAGGCCGAGCCGCCGCGGCTGTCGGGCAGGCGCTTCACGGCGATGCGGTAGAGACCGTCCGCCGCGGACTCGAGCAGCGAGTAGGAGCGGGTATCCGGCCGCTCGCCGATCATCACCGCGACCCCGAGATGGCTGCCGGGCGACGCCGGCGCCACGGCGCCCAGGGGCTCGATCTCGAGGAGGCGGATATCGGGCGTCAGCGCCCGGGTGGCGCGCAGCCGCGCGGGACGCCAGTCGGTCGGCGCGATGTCGTGCGAACTCACGGCGCTACTCCGCCGCCATGCCGGCCGCGGCCGGATCCTTCACCGCCCTCCCGGCCGGCCCCCTGCCCTCGGCCGCCATCATCCCGTCGATCAGGCGGTGCGCCCACAGGGAGCCGGCATCGATGTTGAGGTTGTAGAAGGGCTGGCGCGGCTGGCGGTCGATCGCCCGCTGCTGGGCCTCCAGCACGTCGTGGTCCTGGTCGTAGACGCCCTTGCCGTCGTTGACGTGAGCCAGGGTGAGGCGCTTCGTCAGTTCCTCGTCGTCGGTGCGGAAGCTGCGCACGAAGTTCCAGAAATAGTGGCAGCTCGTCGCGGTCTCCGGCGTGATCGCCGCCAGGAAGAAGCCGTTGACGCCCTGGGACCGGTCGCCCCGGCGCGCCCCGGTGCCGGCGAGCGCCACGCCGACATCGCCCGCCACCACGCTCGGCGCCTCGAACCGGATGATCTGCCAGCGGTCGACATGGCCGGGCCGCCCGAGGTTGCGCGCCCAGAACGGCGGCGGCTCGATGCCCTCCATCCAGCGCTCCACGGTGACGCAGGTCTCCGTATGCGTCACCTCGAACGGGCTGCGGGTGATCGCGTCGTCCCCGATGCTGCCGGCATGGACGTGGGTCTCGTGGGTCAGGTCCATCAGGTTGTCGATGACCAGCCGGTAATTGCACTTGAGGCCGTAGAAGGTGCCGCCCTCGCCGACCCAGGGCGCATCGCTGTTCCAGTGGAAATCCGGCACGAGGTCGGGATCGGCGAGCGCCGGATCGCCCATCCAGAGCCAGACCAGGCGGTAGCGCTCCACCGCCGGGAAGGCGCGCACGCAGGCCGAGGGATTGATGGTCTCCTGGGCCGGCATGTGGGTGCAGCGGCCGGCGGCGTCGAAAACGAGGCCGTGATAGCCGCACATCACCTGGTCGCCCTTGAGGTGGCCGAGCGAGAGCGGCATCAGCCGGTGCCAGCACGCATCCTCGAGCGCCGCCACGCCGCCGTCGGTACGGCGGTAGAGCACCACGTCCTTGTCGCAGATCCGCCGCGGCGTCAGGGCCCGGCCGATCTCGTGGTCCCAAGCCGCGGCGTACCACGCATTCAGGGGAAAGCCCGTCGCCTCGGTCATCGGTGTCTCCTCCCAGGGTGCCTCTCGTCCCGGCCGGTCTTGATGCCGTCCCGGGTCGCTCGGGTGCGCGCGACTTGACCGTTTCGGGCCGGCGCGGCGGGTCCGGGGGACCGCGCGCCGGGCCGCCGGCCGGTGTTGCGCCGCACACAGGTTTCTCCTGCCGGATCAGCCGCTTGGAACCGGTCCGGCTCGGGTGTGAGACGCTAGCGGCGCCCGTCGTCCCGGGCCATGGACGGGCCCCGAAATTCCTTGGACGGATCCGGCGCGCTCCCGTAGCCTCGCGGGCGGGAGGACACGGCGATGCAGGTGCGGCGGGAGCGGCCGATCCCGGTCTTTCGCCTGTACGGCGAGACCGCCGAGGCGACGGTGCCGGGCTTCGTCCATGCCGAGCGGATCGGCACCAGCGCGGCCCTGCACGACTGGGAGATCGCGCCCCACCGCCACGGCGCCCTGTCGCAGGGGCTGGTGATCACGAAGGGCACCGGCGCGCTGTCGCTCGATGCGAGCCGCGAGGAGTTCTGCGCGCCCTGGCTGGTCTGGGTGCCGTCCGGCGTGGTCCACGCCTTCTCGTTCCGGCCCGGCACCGACGGGGTGGTGCTGTCGCTCGCCGACGACTTCCTCGCCGCCGTGCTCGATCCCGACCCGGAGGCGGGCCGGCTGCGCGCCACCACCGAGGCGACGTTCAGCGGCCGGCCGGGCTCGCCGGAGGAGATCGACCTCGATCTGGCCGGCCTCGTCCAGACGCTCGCCCGGGAGGCCGCCGGCGCCCTGCCGGGAGCGGCGAGCGCGGTGGCGGCCCTGGTCAAGCTTCTCGTCGTGGGGGTTCTGCGGACCCGCGCCGCCCGCTCGATCACCGAGCCGGCGGCGCTGGCACGGGCCGACCTGCATCGCCGCTTCCGGCGCCTCGTCGAGATGCACCTGCGCGAGGGCTGGCCGATCGCCCGCTTCGCCGCCTCCCTGGGGGTCACGCCGGACCGGCTCCACGCCGCCTGCACCGAAGCGGTGCGGCGCTCGCCGCAGGGCATCCTGCACGACCGCCTGATGCTGGAGGCCAAGCGCAGCCTGATCTACACGACGCTGCCGGTCTCGAAGATCGCCTTCGACCTCGGCTTCAACGATCCGGCGTATTTCTCACGGTTCTTCGCGGCGCGCGCGGGGTCGAGCCCGGCGACGTTCCGGCGCGAGAACCGGAGCGGCGAGATTTGACGATCCCCCGGCCGCAGAAGCGTCGCCGCGAGATCGCATTCGATTTTCAAGGAGAAGGAGTGGCTCCCCGAGTAGGACTCGAACCTACGACAAGGCGATTAACAGTCGCCTGCTCTACCAACTGAGCTATCGGGGAATGCCGGTCGGCGCTCGCGTTCGGGCGCCGACGAGGGGCTTCTTAGCCAGTTCATTCGGGCCGCGCAACCCCGATGTCGCGCGTCAGCGCGGCGGGCAGGCCGAGGCGAACGGGCCGACCGTCAGGTCGCCCTGCCGGGGAGCGTTGAGCACGAACGGCTCGGTGCCGCCCTGGCCGAACCCCATCAGGCCGAGATCGTAGTAGCAGCGATCGAGGACCGCCGTGAACGTGTAGCTGTCCTGCGCCACCGGGGGGCCGACCGGCACCAGCCGCCCGCGGGGGCCCCGGGCGGCGCAATGGGCCGCGATGTCGACCCGGCCCGGGGCGAGCATGCGGATCGCGCGCGAGGAATGCGGCGGGATGCCGACGCTCGGGCCACCGTTGCGGCTCGCCACCGCGAAGTAGGGCGAACGGTTGACGACGCGCCGGACGCAGCCGGCCTCCGCCGCGCTGCTGATGCCGCCGGCGAGCAGAGCCGCCGCCGCCGACCACAGATAGAGCCGCTTCACGCCCGGCCGCATGGCTGACCTCTCCTTGACCCGTCCCGCGCATCGCCCGCGTGACAGGAGAACACCTAACGCGCCGCCCGGCTCCGGCCAGGCTTGCTGCGTAGAGGCCCGCAGGCCGCAGGGACCCGCGCATGCGCCTCCCCGCGGAACGGAACGGCAGAGCTTGGCGTTGAGTTCCGGTCGCGGTGGGACGACGGCCCTCGGCTGCCGCACCGCCCCTCGAACCGCCCGCCCCCTGGACCTCCCGCTCCGGAGCCCCGATGCGCCTACGTTCCCTGCTGCTGGCCCTCTTCCTGCTCGCCGGATTCGGCGGTCTCGCCGGCGCCTCGCCGCTGATGCCGAGCGCCGCCGTGACCACCGCCCTCGACCAGCCCTCGACGGTCGAGACCGTGCGCTGGCGCCGCCATAGGCATTGGCACCGGCGGCACTGGCATCGCCGTCATTGGCACCACCGGCGCCACTACCGCCGGCACTGGCATCACCGTCGTCACTGGCACCATCGCCGCCATTACGCGCGCCACCACTATCGCCGTCACAGGCATGTCTCGCACCGGCATGTCGGTCGGCTGCATTTCAGCCGTCCGGCCGCCCGCCCGGTGCGCTGGATCGAACCCCGCCGCGACGGACGCTGAGCCGTGAGCGAGCAGCCGCCCGAACCCGGACCCGAGGGACGTTCCCGCGACTGGCTCGATCTCGGCGGGGCGGCCAAGCCGGTCGATCCGCAGGGAGCCCCGCAGGGAACGCCCCGGGGAGCCCCAGCCGCCGGGCGGTTCGCGGGGCTCTCCCGCGCCGCCGCCGGGTTCGGAGCCCAGATCGGTCCGGCGGCCCGTTCGGGATTCGCTCGGGCGCGGGCCGGCGCCGCCGGCCTCGCCGCGCATCCCGCCACCCGCCGTGCCGCCGCCGCGACCGCGGCGGCCTGGCGGCCCGCCGCGGCCTTCGCCCGGCGGGTGCCGTGGCTGCGGATGACGGCCGGGGCGGCGGTCCTGCTGGTCGGCCTCGTTCTCGCCTACACGCTCTACGCCCTGGTGACCCTGCCGGTGAATGGCGGCCTCACGGTCGAGCCCACGGCCTCGGCCCTGGTGGTGCGGGCCGCCGACGGACAGGCCTTCGCCACCCGCGGCGTCATCAAGGGGGCGAAGCTCTCGCCCAAGGAGGTGCCGCCGGTCCTCGCCAAGGCGATCGTGGCGATCGAGGACCGCCGCTTCTACGAGCATCACGGCATCGACCTGCGCGGGCTCCTGCGCGCCGCCCTGCGCAACGCCGCCGCCGGCGGCACCCGGGAGGGCGGCTCGACGCTGACCCAGCAGCTCGTGCGGATGAGCTACCTGTCGCAGGACCGTACCCTGAAGCGGAAGGTGCAGGAGGCGGTGCTGTCCCTGTGGCTCGAATCGCAGCTGCCGAAGGACGAGATCCTCACCCGCTACCTGAACGCGGCCTATTTCGGCGCCGGCGTGTACGGCGCCGACGCGGCGGCGCAGCGCTATTTCGGCAAGCCGGCTAAGGACCTGACCCTGAGCGAGGCCGCCATGCTGGCGGGCCTCGTACGGGCGCCCTCGCAGCTCGCTCCCCACCGCAACCTCGACGGGGCGCGCGGCCGCGCCGCCCAGGTGCTCGACGCGATGGTGGAGACCGGGGCGATCACCGCCAAGGAGGCGGAGGCGGCCAAGGGCGCCCCCGCCACCGTACGGGTGCCGACGGAGACGCCGGTCGGCACCAACTACTTCGTCGACAACGTGGCCGATTCGGTCCGCGGCCTGATCGGTACCGGGCCGGCGGATGCCACGGTGCGCACCACCCTCGATCTGACGCTCCAGAACATCGCCGAGAGCGTGATCGCCCGGCGCCTCGACCAGGACGGCGAGCGGCGGAAGGTCTCGCAGGGCGCCCTCGTCGCGATGGCGCCCGACGGAGCGATCCTGGCGATGGTCGGCGGGCGCGACTACGCCGACAGCCAGTTCAACCGCGTCACCCAGGCCAAGCGCCAGCCGGGCTCGCTGTTCAAGCTGTTCGTCTACCTCACCGCCCTGCAGCAGGGCTACCGGCCGGACTCGACGATGGTCGACCGCCCGACCCAGATCGGCGAGTGGGAGCCGGAGAATTACGGCGGGCGCTATCGCGGCGCGGTGACCCTGCGCTCGGCTTTCGCCCACTCGATCAACACCGTGGCGGTCCAGCTCGCCGAGGCGGTCGGCATCCCGGCGGTGATCGAGACCGCGCGGGGGCTCGGCATCGCCTCCGAGCTGCCGAACCTGCCGAGCCTGGCGCTCGGCTCGGCCGAGACGACGCTCCTCGAGATCACCCGGGCCTACGCGGCGGTGGCGGCGGGCGCCGAGACCGTCGAGCCCTACGGCGTGCGCCAAATCCTCGCCCGCGATCAGACGCTCTACACGCGGCCGCAAACCGCCCCGACCCCGGCCCGCGACCAGGCGGCGCGCACCGGGATGCTCGATCTTCTGAACGCCGTCATCCGCGAGGGCACCGGCAAGAACGCCCGGGTCTCGGTGCCCGCGGGCGGCAAGACCGGCACCACCCAGGACAGCCGCGACGCCTGGTTCGTCGGCTTTGCCGGCGACCTCGTGGTCGGGGTCTGGCTCGGCAACGACGACAATTCGCCGATGGCCGGCGTCACCGGCGGCGACATGCCGGCCCTGATCTGGCACGACTTCGTCACCCAGGCCCTCGCCGCGCGGGCCAAGGCCGGCAGGAGCGAGGCAGGCAGGAGCGAGGCCGGCAAGGCGCAACCGGGCAGGCCCGAGGCCGCCCGCTCCGCCCCGATGCCGCAGACGGCCAGCATCGCCGAGCCCGACATCGATCCGCGGAACGGACAAGATCCGGCCGGCCGGGATCTGGCGGGCCGCCCGGTGCTGCGGGGCTCGCCCGCGGTGGTCGATACCGGCACCCTCGATTTCGACGGGCGCACGGTGCGGCTCACCGGGGTCGAGGGGCTGACCGGCCGCAACGCCCGCGAGCTCGGCCGCTACCTGCGCCGCCGCGACGTCGCCTGCGCGCCGGCCGAGGGCGGCGCCTATCGCTGCTCCCTCGACGGCCAGGACCTGTCCGAGCTGATCCTGTTCAACGGCGGCGGCCGCGCCAGCGCCGATGCGACCCCGGACCTGCTCGCCGCCGAGGAGCAGGCCCGCTCGAACCGGATCGGCATCTGGCGGCGGTGATCGGGACCGAGCCCGATCGCGGATACCGGCGGCGGGCCCGTGGGTCTCTTGCCTTCTCTATCCTTCGTCCGGGCAGGTCGTCCGGAAGACGTCGAGACGGGGGGAGCGCGGGCTTCCCCCTCTCCCCGCAGGCGGCAGGGTTGTCCAAGGAGAGCTGTGGCGAGACTCCCCTCTCCCGTGTGGGCTAGCATGTTCACACTTCTCCTCAGAGAGCTAACCCCCTGTAGAGGTGCACGCTTTCCCCTCCCCCTTGTG
>NZ_JTHF01000001.1 GCF_001043895.1 Methylobacterium indicum | reverse complement strand
GCCAGCGCGGGCTCTCGGGGATCCAGGTGCGCAGAAAGAGGATGACGAGGCCGAGGAACGCGCCGAGCCCGAAGGCGACGCGCCAGCCGAGATCCGGTCCGAACAGGGCGGGATCGAGCACGACGAGCGAGGTGCCGGCGCCGAGCACCGCGCCGAGCCAGAAGCTGCCGTTGATGACGAGGTCGGTCCAGCCGCGGGCCCGGGCCGGGATCAGCTCCTGGATGGTGGAATTGATCGCCGTGTACTCGCCGCCGATGCCGGCCCCGGTGAGGAAGCGAAACAGGCAGAAGCTCCACAGGCTCCAGGACAGGCCGGTGGCGGCGGTGGCCGCGAGGTAGACCGCCAGCGTGATGAAGAAGAGCTTCTTGCGCCCGAGCCGGTCGGTGAGCCAGCCGAAGCCGACGGCGCCGAGCACCGCGCCGGCGAGGTAGCTCGAGGTCGCGAGCCCGATCTCGGCGTTGGAGAATTGCAGCGTCGGGCTCGCCTTGAGCGCACCGGCGAGCGCGCCGGCCAGCGTCACCTCGAGCCCGTCGAGCACCCAGGTGATGCCGAGCGCCAGCACCACGAGCGTGTGGAACCGGCCCCAGGGCAGCCGGTCGAGCCGGGCCGAGACATCGGTCTCGATCACGCCGCCGACGGCGGCGTCGGGCTCGATCGCGCCGCCGGGGGCGGCGCGGGTGGCGGAAGGGTGCGTCATCGGGGCCTTTCGATCGGACCGTGCCGGAACGGAGATGGCCCCCGACGCCGCCAGGGGAACCCGAAACCGATCAGAAACCTCGGCGGCCCGCCCCAAAACCCGCTCTACGCCTTGGCCTGCTCCTTCACGCCGATCGGCTTGAACACCCCGGTCGAGGTCGCCACCACCCGCCCCGCCTCGTCGCGGATCTCGGCGTCGCAGAACAGGATCGACTGGCCGGCCCGCGTCACCCGGCCCTCCGCCAGGAGCACGCCGTGGCCGGGGGACAGGAAGCGGGTCTGCATGTCGAGGGTCACCACCGGCCGGCCGGCGGTGAGGCGCGCCACCGTGCCCATGGCGATGTCGAGGAGCGTGCAGAGGATGCCGCCATGGGCGATGCCGAGGTTGTTGCCGTGCTGCGGCCCGAGCGCCAGGCGCAGGCGCGTGCGCCCGTCCACCACCTCCAGCGCCTCGATGCCGCAGAGATGCGCGAACGGGATGGTCGCCCCGTAGATGTTGCCGTGATCCGCCTCGTCCATCATCCGCTCCCGCTCGCATCCGCTCCAGCTTGATCCGGGCCCGTATGGGGAGAGTTCGCCGGCCTGGCAATTCGGCGGTTCTTCCTCCTGTCTCCGTGGTGACGCCCTGGCGGCGCTTTCGCACGGTGCTAAGAGTGGGGACATGAGCGCCTCTCCCCCCTCCTCCTTCGTCCGTACCCGCTGGTGGTGGGTGCGCCACGCCCCCGTCCGGGGCGATGGCGGCCGCATCTATGGCGGCGCCGACATCGCCTGCGATTGCGGCGACGCCCACGTCTTCTCGGCCCTCGCCCCGGTGCTGCCCCGCGGCGCGGTCTGGGTCGCGAGCCATCTCGGCCGCACCCGGCAGACCGCCGAGGCCCTGTGGCAGGCCGGCGATTTCACGGTGGACGGCAGCGGCCCGCGGCTCACCGCGCTCCCGGCCCTGGCCGAGCAGAATCTCGGCGCCTGGCAGGGCCAGGACCGGGCGCGGTTCTTCGCCGAGCGCCAGCCCCTTGCGGCGAGCTACTGGTTCGCCCCCGCCGACGAGTGCCCGCCGGGCGGCGAAAGCTTCTCCGATCTCTCGGCCCGGGTCGGCGCCGCCATCGCCGAGCTCACCGCCGAGCACAGCGGACGCGACATCGTGGCGGTGGCCCATGGCGGCACGATCCGGGCCGCCCTCGCGCTCGCCCTGAACCTGCCGCCCCAGGGGGGCCTCGCCTTCGCGATCGAGAACTGCTCGCTCACCCGCCTCGACCATTACGACGGCCCGGACGGCGCCGGCTGGCGCGTCGGCATGGTGAATGCCCAACCCTGGCTCGGGGCGACGGAGGGGGCCGGACCGGCCGCGTGAGGCACCCCCATACCGATTTTTCCGGCCCGCCCCGCTTCGCCCGCGGTTGACAACCGGGGGCGCTTGTCAGGACCATGCATCCGGGCGCCCTCGACGGCGTACCGCACGAACGAACGTCTTCGACGAAGGACGGACCGGGTGAGGACAACGCTTCTGGCGGCGACGCTCGTCGCCGCGATGCCGGGCATGACTTTGCAGGTCGTGGCTTGGCAGGGGACGGCGCGTGCGCAGACGGCGCCGGCGCCCAGGGCTTCCCAGACGATCTCCGACGGCGTGGTGCGCCTCGGCTTCCTGCTCGACATGTCGGGGCCCTATGCCGACGTGACCGGGCCCGGCAGCGCCGCGGCGGCCCGCATGGCGGTGGAGGATTTCGGCGGCACGGTGCTGGGCGCCCCCGTCGAGGTCGTGGTCGCCGACCACCAGAACAAGCCCGACATCGCGGCGACCACCGCCCGGGCCTGGTTCGACACCGGCGGGGTCGACGCGATCCTGGACGTGGCGGCCTCCGCCACGGCGCTCGCCGCCGCCGACATCGCCAAGGCCAAGAACAAGGTGATCGTGTTCAACGGCCCCGGCGCGGTGCGGCTCACCAACGAGGCCTGCTCGCCGGTCTCGGTGCACTGGGCCTACGACACCTACGCGCTGGCGAATTCGACCGCGCAGGCCACCGTCAAGGCCGGCGGCGATTCGTGGTTCTTCGTCACCGCCGACTACGCCTTCGGCCACGACCTCGAGCGCGACGCGGGCGCGGTGGTGAAGGCCAATGGCGGCACGGTGCGGGGCGCGGTGCGGGTGCCGCTCAACACGGCCGACTTCTCGTCCTACCTGCTCCAGGCGCAGGGGTCGGGTGCCAAGGTGGTCGGCCTCGCCAATGCGGGGGCGGACACCACCAACGCGATCAAGCAGGCGGCCGAGTTCGGCCTGACGCAAGGCGGGCAGAAGCTCGCCGGGCTTCTCGTCTACATCAGCGACGTCCACAGCCTGGGTCTCAAGGCGACGCAGGGGATGCTGCTGACGGAGGGCTTCTACTGGGATCTCAACGACGAGACCCGGGCCTGGTCGAAGCGCTACTTCGACCGGGTCGGCAAGATGCCGAACATGTCCCAGGCCGGCGTCTACTCGACGGTGATGCACTATCTCAAGGCCGTGCGGAAGGCCGGTACCGACGAGACCGCGCCGGTGATGCAGGCGATGCGCGACATGCCGGTCGACGACTTCTACGCCCGCGGCGGCCGCATCCGCGAGGACGGCCGCATGGTCCACGACATGTACCTGTTCGAGGTCAAGACACCCGAGGAATCGAAGGGGCCGTGGGACCTCTACAAGCGCGTCGCTACGGTGCCGGGCGACAAGGCGTTCCAGCCGCTCTCGGCCTCGCGCTGCCCGCTGGTGAAGAAGTGACGGCGGCGGGCGCGCGCGCCGCGGACCGGCGCGCCGTCCGGCCGCACCGTGAGGGGAGATCCCGACCATGACCCTGCGCTGGCGCCGCCGGCCGGAGGGCTCGACCTGGGGCGATTTCGGCCCCGACGACGAGCTCGGCCGGCTCAACCTCCTGACCCCCGAGAAGGTGCGCCAGGGCGCCGCCGAGGTGCGCGAAGGCCTGACCTTCTGCCTCAGCCTGCCCCTCGACTATCCGGGCGGCAACGTGCTCAACCCCCGCCGCCACCCGCCGCAGATCCGCCCGACCGTGCGGGCGAGCGGCCGCCCGAACATGAACTTCCTGGTCTGCGAGGAGGTGCCCGACGCCACCGACGTGATCAGCGACGACCTCGCGGTGCTCCACCTGCAATACTCGACGCAGTGGGACAGCCTCGCCCATGTCGGCTCGCTGTTCGACGTCGAGGGCGACGGCACCCCGCGCCCGGTCTACTACAACGGCTTCCGGGCCGGCTCCGACATCACCGGCCCCGCCACCCCGGAGGAGGCCGGCGCCCCCTCCCGCGCCCAGGCGCTCGGCATCGAGCGGCTGGCCGAGCGCGGCATGCAGGGGCGCGGCGTGATGATCGACCTCCATGCCCATCTCGGCGAGGCCCGGGTGGCGGTGGGCTACGACGGCCTGCGCCGCATCCTCGACGCCGACGGGGTCACGGTCGAGCCGGGCGACATGGTCTGCCTGCATACCGGCTTCGCCGAGCGGCTGCTCGGGATGAACCGCAACCCGGACCCGGCGATCGTCCACGACCTCTGCGCCGGCCTCGACGGGCGCGACCGCAAGCTCCTGAACTGGATCACCGATTCGGGACTCGCCGCCCTCATCGCCGACAATTACGCGGTCGAGGTCCACCCCGCGATGCCGGCGGAGGGGTGCTGCGCCACCCTCCCCCTGCACGAGCACTGCCTGTTTCGTCTCGGGGTCAATCTCGGCGAGCTGTGGCACCTCACGCCGCTGGCGAACTGGCTGCGGGCCAACGGGCGCCACCGCTTCCTCCTGACGGCGCCGCCCCTGCGGCTGCCCGGCGCGGTCGGCTCGCCGACGACGCCGATCGCCACCGTGTGAGCCACCCCATGACCGCGCCGCTCTTCACCCCCGTCTCCCTCCGCGACGTCGCCTTGCGCAACCGCATCGTGATCCCGCCGATGTGCCAGTATTCGGCGGCCGACGGGATGGCGGGCGATTACCACCTCGTCCATTACGGCCGCCTCGCCCTCGGGGGCGCCGGGCTGGTGATCCTGGAGGCGACCGCGGTGGTGCCGGAAGGGCGCATCACCCACGGCGATCTCGGGATCTGGTCCGACGCGCACGGCGCCGCGCTCGCCCGGGTCGCGGCCTTTCTCAAGGCCCATGGCGCAGCGGCCGGGGTGCAGCTGGCGCATGCCGGCCGCAAGGCCAGCATGCAGCGGCCCTGGGAGGGCAACGGCCCGCTCTCGGCCCAGGAAATCGCCCGCGGCGAGGCGCCCTGGCCGATCGTGGCGCCGAGCGCGATCCCCCTCGACGAGGGCTGGCTGATGCCGGCCGAGCTCTCGGGCGACGATCTCGACGCCCTGACCGAGGCGTTCGTGACGGCGGCCCGGCGGGCCGAGGCGGCGGGATTCGACGTGATCGAACTCCACGCCGCCCACGGCTACCTGCTGCACACCTTCCTGTCGCCGCTGACCAACCGGCGCGAGGACGCGTTCGGGGGCGACCGGGCCGGGCGCATGCGGTTTCCCCTGCGCATCGCCCGGGCGCTGCGCGAGGCTTGGCCCTCGCACAAGCCGCTCTTCGTGCGGGTCTCAGCGGTCGACGGGCTCGAGGGCGGGATCACGCTCGACGACACCCTGGCCTTTGCGGGCGAGTTGCGGGGGCTGGGGGTCGACGTCCTCGACTGCTCGTCGGGCGGGCTCGCCGGTTCGGCCACCGCCGCCCGGATCCGGCGCGATTACGGCTTCCAGGTCGGCTTCGCCGAGGCGGTGAAGCGGGAGACCGGGCTCGCCGCCATGGCGGTCGGCCTGATCGTCGATCCGCGCCAGGCCGACGCCATCGTGGCGGAGGGCCGGGCCGACCTCGTCGCGGTCGGCCGCGAGGCGCTGGCCGACCCGAACTGGGCGGTGCGCGCCAGCCGCGTCCTCGACGGGGCGCCGGAGCCCGGCTTCGAGGCCTGGCCGCACCAGGCCGGCTGGTGGCTGGAGCGGCGGGAGAAGGACATCGCCCGGCTGGGGCCGTGGCGGGAGTGAGCCTCGTCATCCGGCCCCTCCCATCCACGACCTCATCCTGAGGTGTCGGTCCATCGACGATGGACCGACCTCGAAGGAGGGCTCCAGATGTCGATGCGCGTCCTGGAGCCCTCCTTCGAGGCTTCTCTCAGTCTGCGATCTTCACCCGCCAGGCATCTCAGGGTGAGAGTGCGAGAGGGATGAATCGGCATTCGCGGATCGACGCCGATCGCGGACGGCGCGACGCAACGACAATCAATCGAAACGGGAGGACACCATGAGCGAGATCGCAGTCGTCGGCGCCGGCCTGATGGGGCATGGCATCGCCCTGGTGCTGGCGCTCGGCGGGCATCGGGTGCGATTGACGGACAGCCGGCCCGAGACCCTGGAGCGGGTGCCGAGCCTGATCGCCTCCGCCCTCGACACCCTGCGGGAGGCCGGCGCGGTGTCCGCCGACTGGACGCCGGAGCGGGCGGCGGAGGCCATCCGCCTCGAACCGGACCTCGCCGCGACGGTGGCGGGGGCGAGCCTCGTCATCGAGGCGATCACCGAGAACCCGGAGGCCAAGCGCACCCTGTTCGCCGAGCTCGACCGGCTCTGCGATCCCGAGACCCGGATCGCCAGCAACACCAGCTACCTCGACGTCTTCCCGCTGATCCCGGAGGCCCGGCAGGCGCGGGCGCTCGTGATGCACTGGTACACCCCGCCCTACATCGTCGACCTCGTCGACGTGGTGCCGGGCCCGCAGACCGATCCGGCGGTGATCGAGGAGGCACGCCAGCTCGTGCTCGGCCTCGGCCAGGTGCCGATCGTGCTCAAGCGCTTCATCCCGGGCTACGTCGCCAACCGGATCCAGTCGGCGATCTCGGCCGAGGTCTACCACCTGCTCGACGAGGGCGTGGCGTCCGCCCGCGAGATCGACGACGCCATCATCCACGGGCTCGCTTTGCGCATCCCGATCCTCGGCCACCTCGCCAAGGCGGATTTCACCGGCATCGAGCTGCTGCGCCACGCGCTGGCCAATGCCAGCTACAGCCCGCCCCCGCCCCGTACCCGCTCCGAGGCGGTCGACGACCTGGTGGCGCAGGGGCGCACCGGCGTGATGGCGGGAAAAGGCTTCTTCGACTGGGGCGGGCGCGACCCGGCCGAGCTGTTCCGCGACCGCGACCGGCGGCTGCTCGCCCTCAAGCAGGCGATGAAGGAGGTCGGCCGGATGGAAGGCGAGTGAACCGGTCGACCGGGGCCGCCGCGGCGCTATAACCGGTAGCCCTGAGGCGGAGCGAGGCGGCGGCCCATGTTCGAGTTCCCGGTCCTGTTCGGCGACATCGGTGGCACCAACGCGCGCTTCGCCGTGCAGGAGAAGCCGGGGGCCGAGCCCGTGGTCCTCGCCCACGAGAAGACCGCCGCCTTTCCCGATCCGAGCGCGGCGATCCGGGCCGCGCTCGACACGAGCGACGTCGCCCCGCCCCGCTCCGCGATCCTGGCGGTGGCTGCCCGGGTCGATGGGCCGTCGGTCCACCTCACCAATGCCCATTGGGTGATCGAGGGCGAGCGGATCGGCCGCGACTTCGGCCTGAAGAGCTGCCGGGTCGTCAATGATTACGTCCCGGTGGCGGCCGGCGCCGCCGCCCTTGATCCGGCGGGTCGCGACCGCTCGATCCTGGAGCAGATCGGCCCGACGCTCTGTCCCGATGGGGGGGCGCGGCTGGTGCTCGGCCCCGGCACCGGCTTCGGCGCCGCGGCGCTCGTGCCCTACGGCAAGCAGCTCGCCATCGTCTCGACGGAAGCCGGCCACATCGATTTCGGGCCAAGCGACGCGGAGGAAGCGGCGTTCTGGCCGAACCTCGCCCGGATCGAGGGGCGCATCACCGTCGAATCGCTGCTCTCCGGCCCCGGCCTCACCCGGCTCCATGCCGGTCTCGGCGGCGGCGAGGCCGACCCGAAGGACATCACCGAGCGGGGCATGTCCGGGGAGGACCCGGCGGCGCGGCGCACCCTGCAGGTCTTCTCCAAGCTGCTGGGACGGCTCTGCGGCGACCTCGCCCTGACCTTCCTCGCCACCGGCGGGGTCTATATCGGCGGCGGCATCGTGCCCCGCATCCTCGACGTGCTGAACGACGGCACCTTCCGCCGCGCCTTCGAGCACAAGCCGCCCTTCTCCGATCGCATGACGCAGATCCCGACTTGCGTCATCACCATCGCCGACCCGGCGCTCACCGGCCTTTCGGCACTCGCCTGTCAGCCGGACAGGTTCGCCTATGACGGGCAGCACTGGGTGGCGTGAGCGGGACCGGTCAGTATCCCTTCCAGAGCCCCGGCGTCGCCAGTTCGACCAGGTGGCCGTCGGGGTCGCGGAAGTACAGGCTGGTGCCGCCTCGCGGCCATGTGGTGCGACCCTCGACCGCGATGCCCCGCGCCGCGAGGTGCCGCTCCCAGGCGTCGAGCGCATCGGCCGGGATCGACAGGGCGAGGTGGAGCGGGCCCGACCCGTCATGCGGCGGGATGGTGCCGCCGGGCGTCGGGATCGGTGTCAGCGAGCCGCCGCGGGGAAACAGCAGCAGCACGCCGCGCCCGGCGACGTCGTAGGCCCGCATCCGATGGTCCTCGTGCAGGCAGGGCAGGCCCATCGGCCCGCCCCAGAATGCGGCGGCCCGCGCGAGATCGTCGACGTAGAGGACCGTCTCGAGGATTCCGGCGATCGGTGGCATGGCTGGCACCTCCCGCCGGATCAACGCCCGGGCGGTCCGGCGGTTACGCGACCGCGGCCGGGTTGACCGCGTCCTCGGCGAGTTCCGACAGCACCTCGTCGGTGTTCTCCTCCTCGACCAGCGTCTCCTTGATCAGGTCTTCGGCCTCGCCGAGGCCGAGCTGGCGCGCCCAGGCGAGCAGCGTGCCGTAGCGGGTGATCTCGTAATGCTCCACCGCCTGCGCGGCGGCGATCAGGCCGGCATCGAGGGCCTCGCCGCCGGCGAATTCCCGCATCACCTCCTCGCCCTCGGCGATGATCCCCTGGATCGCCTGACAGGTCACGCCCTCGGGCTTCTCGCCGACGATCCGAAACACCTGGTCGAGGCGCTTCACCTGCGCGCGGGTCTCCTCCAGGTGGACGCCGAAGGCACCCCGCAGGGCGTCCGAGCGGGCGGCCTGGGCCATCTTGGGGAGGGCCTTCAGGATCGCGTTCTCGGCGAAGTAGGTGTCCTTGAGCTGATGCAGGAACAGCGCCCGGAGGGTCTTGTCGTCGGCCATGCATATGCTCCCATGGGGTACAGAAACGCCCCCGGAAACGCCGCGTCGCCTGGCTTCGTTCCGATGCGGGGATACGCTCCGGATCACCGCGACGGGCCTGCGCGATCGGATCGGCCCCCTCGATCGAGCCAGGCTTCATCGACCCCTCGCGATGCTCCGCAAGGGACCGAGGCCGTGACGGCCGATGATCGAGAGCGGCCGGGCTCGAAAAAAGTCGGCCCGGCCTCGTCCCTGCCCGCGGAAACACGCGAGGGGCGAGGCCGGGCCTTCGGATCGTCTCCCGTCCGGATCGGGCTCAGCGCACCGCGACGATCTCGATCTCGTGCTCGGCGAGCGTGACGGTGTCGCCGGCCTGCTTGCCGGTGAGCGCGCGGGCGAGAGGCGCCACGTAGGCGATGGTGCCCTTGGCGGGATCCGCCTCGTCCTCGCCGACGATGCGGAAGGTCTGCTCGCTGTCGTCGTCGCGCGTGATGGTGACGGTCGAGCCGAAATGCACCGTATCGCCGGGGGGCTGCTCGACCACCTGGGCCGAGTTGCGCCGGGCGGTCCAGTAGCGCAGGTCGCGGTTCACCCGCGCCATGTTCGCCTTGTCGTCGGGGGACAGGCCGGCATGCTCGGTGTGCAGCCGGTCGAGTTCCGCGTCGATGAGGGCGAGGCCCTCCGGCGTGACGAAGTTGGGATGCGGGGAGACGGGGCGGTCGGGGAGATCCTCGAAGGCCTCCCCGCCCTCCTTCTCACGAACGAAGGCAATGCTCATGAAAGGGGCAATGCGCGAGGTCTCGTCAAGGTTCCGCCGGCCCGCGCGGTCAGGCGATCGTCACCACCACCCGCCCGCGGGTGCGCCCGGCCAGGATCTCGGGTCCGCGCGCGATCACGTCGGCGAGCGGCACCGTCGTGGTCATCGCCGAGAGGGCGGCGGGATCGAGGTCGCGGGCGAGGCGAGCCCAGGCCTCGCGGCGCAGGGGAAGCGGCGCCATCACGCTGTCGATGCCGTAGAGCGCGACGCCGCGCAGGATGAAGGGCGCGACCGAGGTCGGCAGGTCCATGCCGCCGGCGAGGCCGCAGGCGGCGACGGCGCCGCCGTAGCGGGTCATCGCCAGCGCGTTGGCGAGCGTCGTCGAGCCGACCGCGTCGATCGCGGCGGCCCAGCGCTCCTTGCCGAGCGGCTTGCCCGGGGCGCTCAGCTCCTGCCGGTCGAGGATCTCGGCCGCGCCGAGGCCGCGCAGGTACTCGGCTTCCTCCTCCGCCCGTCCGGTCGAGGCGACGACGTGCCACCCGGCACGCGCCAGCAGCGCGACCGCCACCGAGCCGACGCCGCCGGCCGCCCCGGTCACCAGGGCCGGACCGGATTCGGGGGTGAGACCGTGGCGCTCCAGTGCCAGCAGGGCGAGCATCGCAGTGTAGCCGGCGGTGCCGATCGCCATCGCCTGCTCGGGGGTGAGGGCGGCCGGCAGCGCGACCAGCCAGTCGCCCTTGACCCGGGACTTTTCCGCATAGGCGCCGAGATGGGTCTCGCCGGTGCCCCAGCCGTTCAGCACCACGGCGTCGCCCGGCTTCCAGTCCGGGTGGGAGGACGTCTCGACCACGCCGGCGAAATCGATGCCCGGGATCATCGGCCAGCGCCGCACCACCGGCGCCTTGCCGGTGAGGGCCAGTCCGTCCTTGTAGTTGAGGGTGGAATGGGTGACCCGGACGGTGACGTCGCCGTCCATCAGACCGGCCTCGTCGAAGTCCTGGAGCGAGACCCGCTGGTTGATCTCGCCTTTCCCGCCGCCCTCGCCCTTCTCGATCACCACCGCCTTGAAGGTACCCACGCCGTCGCCTCCCTGTCCGCGCGCGGCCTTCGTGCCGCGTCGCCGAACCGGGTTGTGGGGCGCGAGCCCCCCGGCGGCAAGGTGGCGGCGGCCAGGGCGGACCCGGGCCGCACAGGCCCGGGTGGGCCCGGGCCGCGCAACGCCCGGGCGGACCCGGGCCGCGCAGGCCCAGGCGGACCTGGGCCGCGTATCGGCTCGGCTCAGTAGCCGTCGTAGATGCTGCCGCCGCCGAAGACGAGGCCGGTGCCGGCACCGACCGCCGCCGCGCCGAGCCCGATGCCGGCACCCGCGAGGCCGAGGCCCGCGCCGACGAGACCGCCCGGGGCCGGGCCGGCGCCGTAGCCGCCGCCATAGCCGCCGCCATTGGCCGGCACCCAGCCGGAGCGGCCGGGCTCGACCAGGACGCGGCGCTGGTAGGAGGCGTAGGCCGGCGGGATCACCTGCGGCACCACCTGGGCCGGACGCACCAGCACCCGGCGGGTCTGGGTGGCGTAGCGCGGCGGGATCGTGACCCAGCAGCCGACGGTCTGGCCGTAGGCGTCGATCGAGGTCTGCCAGACGCGGCGGGCCGGGGCCACCAGCACCTGCTCGGACACGGTGTCGTAGACCGGCGGCACGACGTGGTTCACCGTGCGCGGCGGGCGCACCATCACCTGCTCGGACACCGTGCCGTAGACCGGCGGCGTCGAGACCTGGCGGTAGCAATCGGTGGTGCAGCCGTAGCCGCCCGCGAGGGCCGGGGCGGCGGAGACGAGGCCGGCCGCGAGCGCGGTCGCGGCGATGGCACGGGTGACCGGGGCGGTCATGGTCGGAGATCCTCGGGAGTCGCGGGGAAAGACGCTGGCGCGACACTCGCCAGCGCCACGCTTGCCCGGGAGTGAAGCCGGTGCGGAGCCCGCCAGGCAAGCCGAAACCCGGAAGAGGGTAAAATTGCCCTCGGGATTTACTACGTATTTCGGTGAATTGCAGAGGGGATCGCGCAAGCCTGAGAGTCGATCGCCTCGGTGGCCCGGGAACCTGCGAATCCGGCACGTTCTCTATACTTGCGGTAAACCACGTAGCTCGCTTCGCCGGTGGACGAGCGGAACTTTTCGACGAGGAAGAGTCGAGCGGCGCCGTCCATCCCGGACGGTGATCGGGTGCCGAGCTCGCGGGCGGCTCACGAGGCCGCGTCGGCGCACCGGCGGCCAGCCCGGGCGGGGTGGGTCCTGGCTCGGACAGGGGCCGGCTGCCACCCGCATCGGCATGAAGCCTGAGCCGCGTCGGCAGCGACCGCCCTTGCGGGATATCGCTATGGCGATCGGAGTCCGGAGAGACGGGCCGGGACGGCAAGCCCGACGGCACCTGAGGCCAGCGACCGGCCCGGATGCCGGGCGCGCCCGGCCCGGGCGGGGCGGCCGCGTCGGGACGCCCGCCCAGCGGTCGATCAGGTCTGTCCCGGCCGCAGCTGATAGAAGATGTGGCGGCCGATCACGTCCATCTTGCGCAGGCGGCGCGACCAGCGCGGCTTGACGTAATCGGCGTGGTAGTGGGTCGCCCCGCCGACATCGGCGAGGTAGGTGCGGCCCTCGACCACCGCGTGGGCGATGCGGGTCGCGGTCTGCCAGGAGGCGTCGTCGGTGATGCGCAGCGACTTGCCCTCGCAGGCAAAGGAGAACTGGCAGCCCATGTAGCGGTGGCGGTTCTGGTAGACCACGCCGCAGATGTTGGCCGGGTAGAGGCCGCTCTTGGCGCGGTTGAGCACCACCTGGGCCACCGCCGCCTGGCCCTGCTCCGGCTCGCCGCGGGACTCGAAGTAGACCGCCTCGGCGAGGCAGCGCTGCTCCTTCTCGGCGTTCTCCGGGGTGATGAGGTCGGCGTAGCGGCGCTTCGCGTCCTCGCTCGGCAGCGCCTCGGGGGCGATGCGGGCGGCGGTGGTGACGGCCGCCCGGGCGTCGCGATCGAGGCGCGGCGAGATCTGGCCGCCGGCGGCGATCTCGACCGGGGTCGCCTCGGCCGGGGCCGGCGTCGTCGAGGACAGGGCGACGGCGCGGGGCACCGCCGGGGTGCCGCCTTGATCCGCCCGGGTCTCGGTGTCCCGGACCTTCGCCGCGCGGGTCTTGTCGGCGGTCTGGCCGCCGGCGGCGGCCCCGCGGGTCGGCGCCGTCGCGCCGGCGGCGGGCGAACTCGCGCCCGCCTCGCTCGCCGTGTCCGGCAGGGGCACGAAGGCTTCCTGCGGCTCGAGGTCCGGGTTCCAGGTCGCCGGGCCCGGGGTGAAGGTCGACGCGACGCTCGGGCCGGTGCTGCCGAGCCAGCCGCTCGCCACCGGGAGGGGCCGGCCGGCCCCGGTGACCCGGCCGGGGACCAGCGGATCGGTCTTGTGGGTGCGCTGGGCCAGCGGCTGGGTGCGGGCATCCGCCTTCAGGTCCGGGCGCAGAGGCTCGGAGTCGACGGCGAGGCGCAGGGGTCCCGACAGGCCGATCTGCGACGGGCCGACCGGGGTGATGAGGCCGCGCTCCGGCAGCGGCGGCATCCCGCGCGGGACGAGGCGTGCGACGGCGCTGGAGCCGAGCGAGGTCTCGTAGCCCGCGGACGCCGTGAACGAGACGAGGACGCCGAGACCCACGGCCCAGGGCGCCACGGCGGCGGCGAACCAGCGCATGCCCTTCGTCCGCCGCATCTGCCGTCTGCGCAGCTCCCGCTTGCGCACGTACCGCCTGCCCAAGGTCCCGACCCCACTCTACGCACGCTCCGCCGGCCCCGTGCGGGACCCGCGATCGTCAAGGGGAGTGTCGGCGGGTATGGTTGAGCGTTGGTTAAGCGGATGCGCCGAGACGCCCGGCGAGGTCGCCGGCCCGCGCGGCGTAGAGCACCGGCAGGGGCGCCGCTACGCCGCGCACCGCCACGGTCTCGACGCGCAGGCCCTGGAGGCCGATCCCGGCGCGCTCCGCGGCCTCGGCCGAGGCGACGATCTGCACGTCGGCGGCCTTGGCGAGGGATTCGAGCCGGCTCGCCAGGTTCACCGCCGGGCCGATCACCGAGCGCCCCCGGCTCGCGCCGTAGCCGAGGCGGCCGAGCACCAGCGGGCCGGCATGCAGGCCCATCGCCATGCGGAGCGCGCTCGGCAGTTCGGCGGCGAGCTGACGGTTGAGGTCGGTCACCGCCCGGTCGACCTCGCCGGCGGCCGTGAAGGCGCTGCGGCAGGCCGGGCCGATCCCGTCGGCATGGGTGAACAGGGCGAGAAGGCCATCGCCCGCATAGCCGCCGATCCAGCCGCCCGCCGCCTCGATCTCCCGGCCGACCGCCTCGAAGAAGCGGTTGAGGATGAACACCACGTCGAAGGGCAGCTTGCGCTCGGAGAGCGTCGTGAAGCCGCGGATGTCGATGAACAGGATCGCCACCTCGCGCTCGATGCCGGCGACGTCGGTGTTGGTCAGGTGCTGGTCCGCGCTCTCGCGGCGCGGGTCGAGGATGCGCACCACGGCCACGTCGCCGCTGGGCTTCGCCTGGCAGGCGAGCCGCACGTTGGCGGGCGCGCCGATCGCGCGGAGGGCCGCGCTCTCCTGGGCGCCGGGAGGCGACAGGTGCCCTTCCCCGCCCACCACCAGGACCCGGCAGGTCGAGCAGCGCCCGCGCCCGCCGCAGACCGAGACGTGCGGCACCCGATTCGCCCGGCTGATCTCGAGGAGCGTGGGCCCCTCCAGGCTCTTCACCGTGGGGCCGCCGACATAGGAAACGGTGAAGCGCCGGGCCCGAAGGGTCGCGGCCGCCCGGACCAGCACGATGCCGAGCGCGACCGCGACCGCCGCGTAGATCGCGCCCGTGACGGTGTCGCCCCAGGCCGCGACCGTCGAATCGAGGGGCGGCACCTGCCAGCGGGCGGCGAGGTCCGGCGCCTCGAAGCGGCGGGCCAGCACCGTGTCGCGCTCCATCAGGCGCCCTTGCGTGACGATGCCGGCGAGCGCTGCCGCCGGCAGGCCGAAGACCGGCACGGCGAGGAGCGGCACGATGCGCCGGTAGAGCGGCGACAGGCGCAGCCAGGCATGCAGGCCGAGGCAGCCGTGGAGCCAGACCACCAGCAGCAGGGCGGTCTGGAAACCCATGCCGTCGGGCCAGATGCGGACGATCACGTAAGCGTAGGTGGTCCGCGTGCCGTCGACCAGGCTGGTGATCCGGGTGCCCAGGACGTGCGGCACCAGCAGGAAGGGGATCGCGAAGCCGAGCAGCGTCTGCGCCGCCTCCCAGGGCGGCATCCGCAGCGTGCGGCGCTCGGCGAGGCGCACCAGCGAGAAGGCGACGTGGGCGACGAGCGCGAGACCGAGGATCAGGCTGCCGGGCAGCGAGCGCGTGACAGCGACCCGCCAGCGGGCCGCCTCCATCATCGTCTCGAGGCCGACGAGGCCGAGCGCGTGGTTGGCGAAATGCGTACCCGCGAAGGCGAACAGGACGAGGCCCGAGATCAGCCGTAGGCGTTGCGCGAGCGAGCCGCGCCACAGGCGGGCGCCGGCCTCCGGGGCCGGGCCGACGGCGGCCTGCGGGTCGCGCATGGGGGTTTACTCTTTCCTGCCGCGGGTTTCCCCTCTCCCCGCGGGCGGGGAGAGGGCTGCTGGGGATCGAAGATCCCACCCCCGTTCAGGGGATGCAGCGAGCCCGAAGGGCGAGGGTGAGGGGGCGTTTCCGGAGCCTCATCCGGAGCCTCCCCCTCACCCTCGGCTCACGCCTCGCTCCGTCGACCATGAAGTCGCCGGAGCCCTCTCCCCGCCCGCGGGGAGAGGCGACTGCACGCGACCCGACGCGCAGGCCGCGTGGGGGCCTCACGCCTCGCCGCGGCCCTTCACCTTGAGGGCCGCCTGCGCCGCCGCCAGACGGGCGATCGGCACGCGGAACGGCGAGCACGAGACGTAGTCGAGGCCGGTTTCCTGGCAGAAGGCGATCGAGGCCGGGTCGCCGCCATGCTCGCCGCAGATGCCGAGCTTCAGCTTGTCCCGCACCGCCCGGCCGCGCTCGGCGGCCAGCCGCACCAGTTCGCCCACGCCTTCCTGGTCGATCGACACGAACGGGTCGGAGGCCAGGATGCCGCGCTGCGTGTAGGGCCCGAGGAACCGGCCCGCATCGTCGCGGCTGATGCCCAAAGTGGTCTGGGTCAGGTCGTTGGTGCCGAAGGAGAAGAACTCCGCCGTCTGGGCGATGTCGCCGGCCCGCAAAGCGGCGCGCGGCAGCTCGATCATCGTGCCGACCTGATACTCGACCTCGGTGCCGGTCTCGGACGCCACGGCTTTCGCCATGGCGTCGATGCGGGCCTTCACCAGATCGAACTCGGTGCGGGTGAAGACCAGCGGCACCATCACCTCGGCGATGATCGGCGTGCCGGTCTGCTTGGCGGCCTCGACGGCCGCCTCGAAGATCGCCCGGGCCTGCATCTCGGCGATCTCCGGATAGAGGATCGCGAGCCGGCAGCCGCGGAAGCCGAGCATCGGATTGAACTCGTGCAACTCGTTCATGCGACGCCGCACCTTGTCCTCCTGGACGCCGGTGGCGGCGGCGACCTCGCCGATCTCCTTGTCGGAATGCGGCAGGAACTCGTGCAGCGGCGGGTCGAGGAGCCGGATGGTGACCGGCAGGCCCGACATGATGGTGAACAGCTCGACGAAGTCCTGGCGCTGGTACGGCAGGAGCTTTGCAAGCGCGGCGCGCCGGCCTTCCGCATCGTCCGCCAGGATCATCTCGCGCATCGCGACGATGCGCTCCTCCTGGAAGAACATGTGCTCGGTGCGGCACAGGCCGATCCCTTCCGCGCCGTACTTGCGGGCGGTGCGGGCGTCGAGGGGGGTCTCGGCGTTGGTGCGGACCTTCATGGTGCGGACCTCATCGGCCCATTCCATCAGCGCCGCGAAGTCGCCCGACAGCTCGGGCTCGACCATCTCGACCGACCCCTGCATCACCTGGCCGTTCGAGCCGTCGATGGTGATGCGGTCGCCAGCCTTCAGCGTCACGCCGCCAACCGACAGGGTGCGGGCGGCGTAATCGACCCGGATCTGGCCGGCGCCCGACACGCAGGGCTTGCCCATGCCGCGGGCGACCACGGCCGCGTGCGAGGTCATGCCGCCGCGGGTGGTGAGAATCCCTTCCGCGGCGTGCATGCCGTGGATGTCCTCCGGCGAGGTCTCGACGCGGACCAGGATGACCTTGCGCTCGGCCTTCTTGGCGGCCTCGGCCTCCTCGGAGTTGAACACGATCTCGCCCGAGGCGGCGCCCGGCGAGGCCGGCAGGCCGGTGGCGATGACCTTGCGCTCGGCCTTCGGGTCGATGGTCGGGTGCAGCAGCTGGTCGAGGGAGGCCGGCTCGACGCGGCCGACCGCCTCCTGGTGGGTGATCAGGCCTTCCGCCGCGAGTTCGACCGCGATCCGGAGCGCGGCCTTCGCCGTGCGCTTGCCGTTGCGGGTCTGCAGCATCCAGAGCTTCCCGGTCTCGACCGTGAATTCCAGGTCCTGCATGTCGCGGTAATGGTGCTCGAGCATCCCGTAGATGCGCACGAGCTCGGCATAGGCCTCCGGCATCGCCCGCTCCATCGACGGCTTGTCGGAGCCGGATTCGATGCGGGCGACCTCGGTGATGTCCTGGGGCGTGCGGATGCCCGCCACCACGTCCTCGCCCTGGGCGTTGATCAGGAACTCGCCGTAGAGCGCCTTCTCGCCGGTGGAGGGGTTGCGGGTGAAGGCCACACCCGTGGCCGAGGTCTCGCCCATGTTGCCGAAGACCATGGCCTGGACGTTGACCGCGGTGCCCCAGCTCGCCGGGATGCTATGCAGCTCGCGGTACTTGTTGGCGCGCGGGTTCATCCACGAGCCGAACACCGCGCCGATCGCCCCCCAGAGCTGGGCCTGCGGGTCCTGCGGGAAGTCCTGGCCGAGCTCGCGCTTCACCAGCGCCTTGTACTCGCCGATCAGGTGCTTCCAGTCGGCCGCGCCCAGTTCGGTGTCGAGGGTCAGGCCCTTCTCGTCCTTGTAGCGCTCCAGCACCTCCTCGAAGGAGTGGTGCTCCACGCCGAGCACCACGTTCGAGTACATGGTGATGAAGCGGCGGTAGCTGTCATAGGCGAAGCGCTCGTCGCCGGCGCCGCGGGCCAGCGCCTCGACGGTGACGTCGTTGAGACCGAGATTGAGCACCGTGTCCATCATGCCGGGCATCGAGGCCCGGGCGCCGGAGCGCACCGACACGAGGAGCGGCGACTCGGAATCGCCGAAGCGGCGCCCGGTCAGCTTGCCGACGGCTTCGAGCGCGCCGGCGACCTCGCCCTCCAGTTCCGGCGGGTATTGCCGGCCGTGGTCGTAGTAGTAGGTGCAGACCTCGGTGGTGATGGTGAAGCCGGGCGGCACCGGGAGGCCGAGATTCGACATCTCGGCGAGGTTCGCGCCCTTGCCGCCGAGCAGATCGCGCATCGCCGACTTGCCCTCGGCCTTGCCGTCGCCGAAGGTGTAGACCCACTTCGCCATGTCACTTGTCCGTTCGTAGCGGCTGCCGCCTGACGTTCCCGCCGGGTTGGACCATTCCCCGGCCCAACGCAAGCTGAACGGCAGGGTCATCCAAAAGTCTTAGGGGCGGGACGTGCCGGGCGTGGGGGACTTTGGCCCGGAGGTCTGGGCTCGGAGGTCTGGGCTCGGAGGACTTGGGTGCCTCGCCTCCCCCGGGCCCGGGCCGGATACCGGGTGTGGCGCCCGGCGGGCCGGCGACGACGGGTCACGCTAGCTGGACGATGAGGCCGTTCTGGATCGTCACCCGCCGGTCCATCCGGGCGGCGAGCTCCAGGTTGTGGGTGGCGATCAGCGCCGCGACGCCGGAGGCCCGCACCAGCGAGACCAGGATCGCGAAGACGTGGCCGGCGGTCTGCGGGTCGAGGTTGCCGGTCGGCTCGTCGGCCAGCAGCAGCCGCGGGCCGTTGGCGAGCGCACGCGCGATGGCGACGCGCTGCTGCTCGCCGCCCGATAGCTCCGCCGGGCGGTGGGCGAGTCGCTCCTTGAGGCCGAGGAACGACAGCAATTCGCCCGCCCGCGCCCGCGCCTCCCTGGCCGCCAGGCCGCGGATCAGCTGGGGCAGCACCACGTTCTCCAGCGCCGAGAATTCCGGCAGCAGGTGATGCGACTGATAGACGAAGCCCATCTCCTCGCGCCGCATCCGGGTGCGGGCGGCATCGTCCATCCGGGCGCTCGGCTGGCCGCCGATATAGACCTCGCCGGCATCCGGGCGCTCGAGCAAGCCGGCGACGTGCAGCAGGGTCGACTTGCCGGTGCCGGACGGCGCGACCAGCGCCACGATCTCGCCGGGCCAGATCGCGAGGTCGGCCCCGCGCAGGATCTCGAGATGACCGGCGCCTTGCGCGTAGCGCCGCTCGACCTGCGCGAGGAAGAGCGCCGGGACCGGCTGCTGCTGGGTGTCGTCCATCGGCGTCAGGCGCCCCTCGCCGAGGCGTGGGGGGTGGGGCGTTCGGGGAAGGCGGGCAACGGCATCCGGACGGTACTCGGGTACGGGGCCGGGCGAGCGCCCGGCCGGGACGAAGGATCAGCCGTAGCGCAGGGCCTGCACCGGGTCGAGCCGGGCGGCGCGCCAGGACGGGTAGAGGGTCGCGAGCAGCGACAGCACCATCGACATCGCGACGACCGCCACGACCTCGCTGGCGTTGGTCTCCGACGGGATCTCGGACAGGAACCGCACCGTCGGGTCCCAGGCGCCCGGGAAGAGCGTGCGCTGGATCACCGTGAGGTTGGCCGAGAAGACGAGCCCGAGCACGAAGCCCGCGATGGTGCCGAGGATGCCGATCGAGGCGCCGGTGATCAGGAAGACCCGCATGATCGCGCCCCGCGTCGCCCCCATGGTGCGCAGGATCGCGATGTCGCTCGACTTGTCCTTCACCAGCATGATCAGGCCGGAGACGATGTTGAGCGCCGCCACCAGCACGATCAGCGTGAGGATGATGAACATCACGTTCCGCTCCACCTCGAGGGCGGAGAAGAAGGTGCGGTTGCGCTGGCGCCAGTCGGTGATCAGCACCGGGCGCTCGGCCGCAAGCTCCAGTTCTCCCCGCGCCTCCCCGACGGAATCGGCATTGTCGAGGAAAATTTCGATCACCGAGACGTCGCCGTCGCGGTTGAAGAAGGCCTGCGCTTCGGTCAGCGGCATGTACACGAAGGTGCCGTCGAACTCGGACATGCCGACCTCGAACACCGCCGCGACGTTGTAGCTCTTGATCCGCGGCGCGGTGCCGAACGGCGTCGTGGCGCCCTTCGGGGTCGCGAGCGTGATCGTGTCGCCGGCCTGGAGCCCGAGGGATTCGGCCAGCCGCTTGCCGATGGCGACGCCGCCGGCGGCGTCGAAGTTCTCCAGCGTGCCGCCCCGGATGGTCTTGGCGACCGACGGAATTTTTTGCAGGTCGTCGGCCCGCACGCCGCGCACCAGCACGCCCGAGCCGCCGAACTGCGACGAGGCGAAGGCCTGGCCCTCGACCATCGGCAGGGCGAGGTGGACGCCCGCCACCTTGCCGAGCCGCTCCGACAGGTCGGCGAAGTCGGTCAGCGGCCGGTCGATCGGCGCCACGAAGATGTGGCCGTTGATGCCGACGATCTTGCTCAACAGCTCCTTGCGGAAGCCGTTCATCACCGAGAGCACGATGATGAGGGTGGCCACGCCCAGCATGATCCCGAGGAACGAGAACAGGGCGATGACCGAGACGAAGCCCTCTTTGCGCCGGGTGCGCAGGTAGCGCCCGGCGATCGTCCATTCGAACGGCGCGAACGGCAGGGTGCCGCCCCCGCCGCGCCCCGCGAACAGGGTACCGACCTTCGGGATACGGTCGCGAATCGCGGCAAGGGGCATCGGCTCAGGCCGTCCGGTTCTGGCGCAGGTAGGCCGGCACGGCGTCGGGGGCGACCGTCTCGCGGGCACCGGTGGCGCGGCGCTTCACTTCGACCTTGCCGTCGGCGAGACCCTTCGGCCCGACGATGACCTGCCAGGGCAGGCCGATCAGGTCGGCGGTGGCGAACTTTCCGCCCGGGCGCTCGTCGCGGTCGTCGTAGAGGACGGTCAGGCCGGCAGCCTCCAGCTCGCCCTGAAGCTTGGCGCAGGCCGCGTCGGTGGCGGCGTCACCGACCTTGAGGTTGAGGAGCGCGACGTCGAAGGGCGCCACCGCATCCGGCCACACGATGCCGGCTTCGTCGTGGCCCGCCTCGATGATCGCCGCCACGAGCCGGCTCGGCCCGATGCCGTAGGAGCCCATATGGACCGGGCGCTCCTGCCCGTCGGGCCCGGTGACACGCGCGCCCATCGGCTCCGAGTACTTGGTGCCGAAGTAGAAGATATGGCCGACCTCGATGCCGCGGGCGGCCATCTGCTCGGGCGCCGGCACCTGCGCGAAGGCGGCGGCGTCGTGCATCTCGGAGGTCGCGGCGTAGCGCGAGGTCCAGTGATCGACGGTCGCCTGGAGCCCGGCGACGTCGTCGAAGTCGATTGTCGCGTCGGGGGTCGGGAAGTCGAGATAGGCGCGGTCGCAGAAGACCTCGCTCTCGCCGGTCTGGGCCAGGATGATGAATTCGTGGGAGAGGTCGCCGCCGATCGGCCCGGTCTCGGCCCGCATCGGGATCGCCTTCAGGCCGAGCCGCGCGAAGGTGCGCAGGTAGGCCACGAACATCTTGTTGTAGGAGTGCCGCGCGCTCGCCTGGTCGAGGTCGAACGAGTAGGCGTCCTTCATCAGGAACTCGCGCGAGCGCATGGTGCCGAAGCGCGGCCGCACCTCGTCGCGGAACTTCCACTGGATGTGGTAGAGGTTCTTCGGCAGATCCTTGTAGGAGCGCACAGCCGAGCGGAAGATCGCGGTGATCATCTCCTCGTTGGTCGGCCCGAACAGCATGTCGCGCTCGTGCCGGTCCTTGATGCGCAGCATCTCCTTGCCGTAGGCGTCGTAGCGGCCGGATTCGCGCCACAGGTCGGCCGACTGGATCGTCGGCATCAGGAGCTCGACGGCGCCCGAGCGGTCCTGCTCGGCCCGGATGATGTCCGCGACCCGGTTGAGCACCCGCAGGCCCAGCGGCAGCCAGGCATAGATGCCGGCCGCCTCCTGGCGGATCATGCCGGCGCGCAGCATCAGGCGGTGCGAGACGATCTCGGCTTCCTTGGGCGTCTCGCGCAGGATGGGCAGGAAGTAGCGGCTGAGACGCATGGTCGACCTTGGCGTGGCAGGCAGTGGCTTTACGGGGGCTCGCGGCCCCGCCGGGGCGGGTTGATCCCCGGGGATCGCCCTTTTGCACGCTTCCGGCCCCGTTCGCAAAACATGAAACGCGACGCGCTGCCCGCCGCGGCGCCTCCGTCGGCGTCCCTCCCCGCGCCGGAAGCGGGGCGAAGGAGGAAAATGCGGTTGCCATGCAAAAAAACGCATCAACCTGCTGGAAAGGTGGTGACAATGCGAATTCTTGTTCCTATAAGCGGCATCGCGATGATGCGCAGGCAGGCCGAACGGCGCCGCGCAAGGTCCGAGTCTCGGGAGGAATAGCCAGCCTCAACACCCAACGGGGTGAATAATAGAATATGGACTGGCGAAAACATTCAGAAAGCTATCAAGCAAGGCTTCCGAGCCTTGCTTTTTTATTTTGTGCTTCGAACGACAATGAAGCCCGGACCATGCGGGCGACCGCGGCGTCGAACGCCGCGGCTCTGCTACAGCCCTGCGAGAGGAAAGGCCGCCACCGCGACGACGAAGACCACGTCGGAGACGAGCGTGGTCCACACCGCCTTGCGGCGCATTTGCGGCTTGTGCGGCGCGCCGAGATCCTGCCCCGGCACCACGACCTCGGTGCCGTCGGGCGCGGCGCGGAACGGCAGCACCGCGAACAGCACCGTCCACCAGACCACGAAATAGAGAGCCCCCGCCCCGAAGGCGCTGAGGCGGAAGCCCCAGACCGCCAGGGCGAGCATCGGCAGCATCAGGACCACGCACACCGCGAGGGTGCGGGGGATCGAGGCGGTGGCACGGTCGAGGAGGTCGGCGATCAAGGTCAGGCCTGCTCCAGCTCGACCAGCGTGCCGAGGAAGTCCTTCGGGTGCATGAACAGCACCGGCTTGCCGTGGGCGCCGATCTTCGGCTCGCCCGAGCCGAGGATGCGGGCGCCTTGCGCCTTCATCCGGTCGCGGGCCGCCAGGATGTCGTCGACCTCGTAGCAGACGTGGTGGATGCCGCCGCCCGGGTTGCGCTCCAGGAAGGCGTTGATCGGCGAATCGGCACCCAGCGGCTCCAGCAGCTCGATCTTGCTGTTGGGCAGCTCCACGAAGATCACCGTCACGCCGTGCTCCGGCTGCGGCAGCGCCGCCGACAGGGTCGCGCCGAGCGTGTCGCGGTACACCTTGGCTGCGGCCTCGAGATCCTTCACCGCGATGGCGACGTGGTTGAGCCGGCCGATCATGGGTGTTCCTCCGTTATCCCCGAGGGATGATCTGTTCTTGGGTTTTGGCTCCAACGGCGCGACGGCATCAACCCGTCCTTGTGACTAGACGCTGAGCGCCTGAAGCTCGGAGAGCCCCCTCCCCCCGCAGAGGGGGGAGGGTCGGAAATCGCATCGGGGCGACGCCCCCGCTCTCGTCACACCTCGACGACCATCACGTGGCAGGCGGGCTTCTTGCCCCACACCTCGTTGACGGCCGAGCGGATCGCGCGGTCGACGGCGTTCTCGACCGCCTCGGAGTCGCGGCGCTTGACCCGCGACAGGCCGTTGAGCGTCCGCTCGACCGCGTCGCCGACGACGTCGATGATGACCTCGCCCTTGCGGCCGTAGCTCGGCAGGCCCATCAGGTCGATCGACGGCTCGCCCTTGATCTCGCCGTTGCGGTCGAGGGCCACCGCCACCGAGACGATGCCCGTGAAGGCGAGCTTGCGCCGCTCGGGGATGGCGCGGTCGTTCGCATCGACGAGGACGTTGCCGTCCTTGTAGACGCGACCGCTCTTGACCCGGGTGACGATCTCCGGCTCGCCGGGAGCCAGCCGGATCAGGGTCCCGTTGCGGGCCTTCATCACCTTCTCGACGCCCTGCTTGCGGGCGAAGGTCGCGTGCTCGGCGAGGTGCAAAGCCTCGCCGTGGACCGGCACCGCGATCTGCGGCTTGGTCCAGCGGTACATCGCCGCCATCTCGTCCCGGCGCGGGTGGCCGGAGACGTGGACGAGCTCGGTCCGGTCGGTGATGACCTCGATGCCGGCCTCGATCAGGTCGTTGATGATCGCACCGACCGCCCGCTCGTTGCCGGGGATCGCCCGCGAGGAGAAGATCACCCGGTCGCCCGCGGCGAGCGCGATCTCGGGATGCTCCTCGCGCGACACGCGGGCCAGCGCCGCCCGCGGCTCGCCCTGCGAGCCGGTGAGGAGCGCCACCACCTTCTCGCGCGGCAGGTAGCCGTAGGCCTCGGCGCCCCGGATCTCCGGCAGGCCGTCGAGGTAGCCGCACTCGCGCGCGACGTCGATCACCCGGTCCATGGCCCGGCCGACCGCCACCACGTCGCGGCCGCAGGCCTGCGCCGCGAGGCAGACGGCGCGCATGCGCGCGACGTTCGACGCGAAGGTCGTCACCGCGACCCGGTGCGGGGCGTTGCGGATCAGCTCGGCGAGGTGCTGCGAGACTTCCGACTCGCTCGGCGACCGGCCCTCGCGGGTGACGTTGGTCGAATCGCAGACCAGCGCCAGCACGCCCTCCTCGCCGAGGCGGGTGAAGGTCTCCTCCGAGGTGGAGTTGCCGGCGACCGGCGTGTCGTCGAGCTTCCAGTCGCCGGTATGCAGGACCATCCCGAGCGGAGTGCGGATCGCGAGGGCGTTCGCCTCGGGGATCGAGTGGGCGACCGGCACGTACTCGATCGAGAACGGGCCGAGCTGGAGGCGCCCGTCCGCCGGCACCTCCCGCATGTCGACCTTGGGCGCGCCCGGCTCGCCGAGGCGGCGGGCCTCGATCAGGTTCTTGGTGAAGCGGGTGGCGTAGATCGGCACCTTCAGCTTCGGCCACATCTCGCCGATGGCGCCGATATGGTCCTCGTGCCCGTGGGTGATCAGGATGCCGAGGATGTCCTTGCGGTGCTCCTCGGCGAAGCTGAGATCCGGGTACATCAGGTCGACGCCCGGCAGATGCTCCTCGCTGGCGAAGCCCATGCCGAGGTCGACCATGATCCACTTGCGAGCTTTAGGCGGCCCGAAGCCGTAGAGGCCCGCATTCATGCCGATCTCGCCCACCCCGCCGAGGGGCACGAAGATCAGCTCATCTCCCTTGTTCGACATTCCCATACCATTGCTGCATGGACCGCCGTCGCGGTCCTACTCGAGGAACGGCCTCGTCTGCCGTCACGGTCACGGCGCCGTCATGTTCGTATCCGGCCGGAAACGGCCGCGCGGCGGCGGCGCCCAGGGGGCGCCCCGCCGTAAAAACGTCTCTCCCTCAGGGACGCGTCGTCGCCGTCACGGCGCCGGTCCGCCTCCTCGCGTCACGCCGCCGTGGCGGCCGTCCCGAAATGCACCTCGCCGGCCGAGACCGCGACATGGCCGCCATCCGGCAGCCGCACCACGAGGCGCCCGCCCTCGTCGATCGTCTCGAAGGTCCCGGTCGCGCTACGCCCCCCGGCCTGGACCGTCACCGGACCACCGAGTCCGGCCGCCGCGGCGAGCCAGGCCTCGCGGATGCGGGAAAAGCCCCTGCCCTCGTCCCAGAGCCGCTCGGCCTCGATCCAAGCGCCCGTCAGCAGGCGAAACAGGCCCGGCGCATCGACCGCGTGACCGGCTCCGGCCAACGAGGTCGCGGCGTAGGGCAGCCCGTCCGGTGCGCCCGCCACGTTGATCCCGATCCCGACCGTCACCACCGCGCGGCGATCCGGCAGGGTCTCCATCTCGAGGAGGATGCCGACGAGCTTGGCGCCGCCGAGCAGCACGTCGTTCGGCCATTTGAGCCGGAAATCGGGCCCGCGTCCATCCGCACCCGGACCGCAGGCCCGGCGCAGGGCCCGCTCGACCGCGACGCCGGCGACGAATCCCAGCGTCGCGACCCGGTCGGGCGCGAGGGAAGGCGGCACGGGCCAGAGCAGGCTCGCGGCATGGTTGCCGGGGATCCAGCTCCAGCCCTTGCCGCGCCGGCCGCGTCCGCCGGTCTGCTCCCGGGTGACCACCCAGAGCGGGCCGGTCTCGCCCGCGCGGGCGCGATCGAGGGCCTGCGTGCTCGTCGAGGCGAGGCTGTCATGGACCTCGAGGCGGTATCCCGCGGCCGTGGCCGCGGGGTCGAGCACGAAGGTCATGCGCCTAGAACAGCGACTTCGCGGCGGCCCCAGCCAGCCCGACCAGCGGAGCCGGCACGAGCCAGAACAGCAGCACCACGACGCTCGACAGGCCGAGCACGATGCGCAGGCCAGGGCCCATCGGGGCGTAGGCGCCCGCCGGCTCGTCGAAGTACATCACCTTGACGAGGCGCAGGTAGTAGTAGGCGCCGACCACGCTGGTGACCACGCCGATTACCGACAGCAGCACCAGGTTCGCCTTGATGGCCGCCGCGAAGACGTAGAACTTCGCGAAGAACCCGGCGAGCGGCGGAATGCCGGCGAGCGAGAACATCATCATGGCGAGCAGGAACGCGACCAGCGGATGGGTGCGCGACAGGCCCGACAGGTCGTCGATGGTCTCGTACATCTGGCGGCCGCGGCGCAGCGACAGGATCACCGCGAAGGCGCCGAGCGTCATGGCCAGGTAGATCGCCATGTAGATCACGACGCCGCGCACCCCCTCCTCCGTGCCGGCGGCGAGCCCGATGAGGGCGTAGCCGACATTGGCGATGGAGGAATACGCCATCAGGCGCTTGAGGCTGCGCTGGCCGATCGCCGCGAAGGAGCCGAGCGCCATCGAGGCGATCGACACGAACACGATGATCTGCTGCCATTCCGGGGTGATGACCGGGAAGGCGCCGATGAAGACGCGCACGGCCATCGCCATCGCCGCCATCTTGGGAGCCGAGGCGAAGAAGGCGGTGACCGGGGTCGGCGCACCCTCGTAGACGTCCGGCGTCCACATGTGGAACGGCACGGCCGCGAGCTTGAACGAGACGCCGGCGGCGACGAACACGACGCCGAGCACCACGCCGACCCCCGAGCCCTCGCGGAGCGCGGTGACGATATGCGGGAACGAGACGGTGCCGGTGAAGCCGTAGACCAGCGAGGCGCCGTAGAGCAGCATGCCGGAGGACAGGGCGCCGAGCACGAAGTACTTCAGGCCGGCCTCGGTCGAGCGCACGTCGTCGCGGTGGAACGAGGCGATGACGTAGGCCGCCAGGCTCTGCAGCTCGAGGCCCATGTAGAGCGCGATCAGGTCGTTAGCCGAGGCCATGACCATCATGCCGATCGTCGAGAGGACGATCAGGATCGGATATTCGAACCGGGCGATGCGCTCGCGCTCGAAATGCTCCTTGGCGAGCAGGATGGCGGCGGCCGATCCGAGGAGGGTCAGCGCCTTCATGAACCGGGCGAACCCGTCGACGATGAAGGCACCGTTGAAGGTGGTGACCTTGGCGCCGAAGGGCTGGCTGACCACCGCGAACAGCGCGAGGATCAGCAGGATCAGGGCCCCGACGCTGACACCCTCGGTGGAGCGTTCGCCCTTGAAGGCCCCGTAGAGGATCAGCACCAGGACGCCGACCGACAGGATCAGCTCCGGCAGGGCGGGCCCGAGGGCGGGCATGACGATCTGAGCGGCGTTCATCGCGAAAAACTCAGTGCGGGACCGGCAGAGCCGCGGCAGCGGTCTGGGTCGTGGAGAGGGCGGCGCGCATCCCCTGCATCAGCGCGTCCGTCGAGGGCGCGAAGACGTCGAGGATCGGGCCGGGATGGACGCCGTAATAGATCGTCAGGACGACGAGCGGGGCGAGGATCAGCATCTCGCGGCGATCGAGGTCGGTGATCCCCTGCAGGCTCGGCTTCTCGAGCTTGCCGTAGACCACCCGGGCGAAGAGCCACAGGGCGTAGGCCGCCGACAGGATGATGCCGAAGACCGAGAAGAACGAGACCATCGGGTTGGCCCGGAAGGCGCCCATCATGGCCAGGAACTCGCCGACGAAGCCCGAGGTGCCCGGCAGGCCGACATTGGCCATGGTGAAGACCATCATGGCGACGGCGTAGAGCGGCATGCGCTTGACGAGGCCGCCATAGGCCGAGATCTCGCGGGTGTGCATCCGGTCGTAGATGACGCCGACGCAGAGGAAGAGCGCACCCGAGACGATGCCATGCGAGATCATCAGGAACAGGGCCCCCTGGATGCCCTGCTCGTTCAGCGTGAACAGGCCGAGCGTCACGAAGCCCATATGCGCTACCGAGGAGTAGGCGATCAGCTTCTTGATGTCGGTCTGCACCAGCGCGACCAGCGAGGTGTAGATGATCGCCACGACCGAGAGGGTGTAGACCATCGGGGCGAAATAGTGGGACGCGTCCGGGAACATCGGCAGCGAGACCCGGATGAAGCCGTAGCCGCCCATCTTCAGGAGGATGCCCGCCAGGATGACCGATCCGGCGGTCGGCGCCTCGACGTGGGCGTCGGGGAGCCAGGTATGGACCGGCCACATCGGCATCTTCACCGCGAAGGAGGCGAAGAAGGCGAGCCACAGCCAGATCTGCATGTTCGCCGGGAAACGGGTCTGCAGCAGGGTCGGGATGTCGGTCGTGCCGGCCTGCCAGTACATCGCCATGATGGCGAGCAGCATCAGCACCGAGCCGAGCAGGGTGTAGAGGAAGAACTTGAACGACGCGTAGATCCGGCGCTTGCCGCCCCAGATGCCGATGATGAGGAACATCGGGATCAGGCCGGCTTCGAAGAACAGGTAGAACAGCACAAGGTCGAGGGCGCAGAACACGCCGATCATCGTGGTCTCGAGGACCAGGAACGCGACGAAGTACTCCTTCACCCGGTGCTCGATCGAGAGCCAGGAGGCACCGACGCAGAACGGCATCAGGAAGGTGGTGAGCAGCACCAGCGGCATCGAGAAGCCGTCGACGCCGAGCTTGAAGCGGATCGTGTCCGTCAGCCAGGCATGGGTCTCGACGAGCTGGAACTGCGAGGTCGCGGTGTCGTAGCGACCCCAGGCGACGAGGGACAGCAGGAAGGTGGCGAGGGTGGCGATGAGCGCCGCCCAGCGGGCGTTGCGGCGGACCGACTCCTCGTCGCCGCGCAGCGTCAGGATGAACGCGGCGCCGACGAGGGGCAGGACGAGGAGGCCGGAGAGGATCCCGAGGCCGAGCATGAGTCTCTGTTCTCCGGTCAGGTCAGTGGGTGGCCGCGGAGACGCCGGTGATGAGGTACCAGCTCACCAGGGCCGCGACGCCGACCAGCATCACGAAAGCGTAGTGGTAGACGTAGCCGGTCTGCAGGCGGACCACCCCGCGGGTGACGTCGACCACGCGGGCGGCGATGCCGTTCGGGCCCATCCCGTCGATGATCCGGCCATCGCCGACCTTCCACAGGAACTCGCCGAAGCCCTTGGCCGGGCGGACGAAGATCCGGTCGTAGATCTCGTCGAAGTACCACTTGTTGAGCAGGAAGCGGTACAGCAGCGGCTGGTTGGTGGCGAGCTGGTGCGGCAGCTCCGGCCGGCGGATATACATCCAGAAGGCGAGCACGAAGCCCAGCACCAGCATCACGAAGGGCGAGTGCTGCACCCAGGCCGGCGCGTTGTGAATGTCGTGCATGATGTGGTTGTCGGGGCCGTGCGCGAGCGCGCCCTTCCAGAACTCGTCCATGCCCTCGCCGATGAAGCGGTTCTTGAACACCAGGCCGGCGAAGAGCGCACCCATGGCGAGGATCGCCAGGGGGATCGTCATCACCTTCGGGCTCTCGTGCGGGGTATGGGCGTGGTGGTCGTCGTGGTGCTCGATGGCCGAGCGCGAGACCGGCTCGACGTCGTGGCCCTTGTCGTCGTGGGCGACACCCTCGTGGTGGCCGAGGGCGCCGTCGGCGATGGCGGAGGAGGCATGGGCCGACGTGTGGGCGGAGGCGTGGGCGACGGCATGGTGGGCGTGCGCGTCGGCGTGGTGGTCGTCATGGCCGTGGCCATGCGCGTTCTGCCAGCGGGCCCGACCCTCGAAGGTCATGAAGAACAGGCGCCAGGAGTAGAACGAGGTGAAGAAGGCCGCGATGACGGTCGCCAGGAAGGCCAGCGTGTGGCCCGGGCGGGTCGACATGTAGGCCGCCTCGATGATGGCGTCCTTCGAGTAGAAGCCGGCGGTGAACGGGAAGCCGATCAGCGCGAGCGTCCCGATCGCCATCATGGCGGTGGTGAAGGGGATGTAGCGGCGCAGATCCCCCATGTTCCGCATGTCCTGCTCGTGGTGCATCGCATGGATGACCGAGCCGGCTCCGAGGAACAGCAGCGCCTTGAAGAAGGCGTGGGTGAAGAGGTGGAAGACGCCCGCCGCGTAGGCGCCGACGCCGAGCGCCACGAACATGTAGCCGAGCTGCGAGCAGGTCGAGTACGCGATGACGCGCTTGATGTCGTTCTGCACGAGGCCGACGGTGGCCGCGAAGAAGGCCGTGATGCCGCCGATCACCGTGACGACGATGAGCGCGTTGGGCGCCGCGTCGAAGAGCGGCGACAGACGGGCGACCATGAACACGCCGGCGGTCACCATGGTGGCGGCGTGGATGAGCGCCGAGACCGGGGTCGGGCCCTCCATCGCGTCCGGCAGCCAGGTGTGCAGCAGGAACTGCGCCGACTTGCCCATGGCGCCCATGAACAGCAACAGGCAGCAGATGGTCAGCGCGTTCCAGTCGTAGCCCAGCAGGTGGAACGTTGCGTCCTTGAGCTCCGGCACCTTGGCGAAGATGGCGTCGTAGGAGACCGCGCCGAACAGCACGAAGCAGAGGAAGATGCCGAGGGAGAAGCCGAAATCGCCGACGCGGTTGACGATGAAAGCCTTCATGGCGGCGGCATTGGCCGAGGGTTTCTCGTACCAGAAGCCGATCAGCAGGTACGAGGCGAGGCCGACGCCCTCCCAGCCGAAGAACATCTGGACGAGGTTGTCCGACGTCACCAGCATCAGCATGGCGAAGGTGAAGAGCGACAGGTAGGCGAAGAACCGCGGCCGGTGCGGATCCTCGTGCATGTAGCCCATCGAGTAGAGGTGGACGAGCGCCGAGACGCTGTTGACCACGACCAGCATCACCGCAGTGAGCGTGTCGGCCCGGAACGCCCAGTCGACCGTCAGGCCGCCGGCGGTGAACCACGTCGCGACGTGATACGTGGTGGCGCCGTGGCCGTGCCCGCCGGTCACCTCGAAGAAGGCGACCCAGGACAGGAGCGCCACGAAGACGAGGATGCCGGTGGTCACCACCTCGCTGGCCCGCGGGCCGATGCGGCGCCCGAACAGACCGGCGATGAGAAAGCCGATCAGGGGCAGGAAGACGATCGCGTGGTACATGCTCGGGTCCCGGCCTCGCGTGGCGGTTGCCGCTGTGGCGCTGGTTCTTGGGGGAAAGGGCGTGCGGGCTCGGTGAGCCGCGTCAGCCCTTCATCATGTTGACGTCCTCGACGGCGATCGAACCGCGGTTGCGGAAGAACACCACCAGGATGGCGAGGCCGATCGCGGCTTCGGCGGCGGCGACCGTGAGCACGAACAGGGCGAAGACCTGGCCGACGATATCGCCGAGATGGGTCGAGAACGCCACGAGGTTGATGTTCACCGCGAGCAGGATCAGCTCGACGGACATCAGGATCACGATGATGTTCTTGCGGTTGATGAAGATGCCGAGCACCCCGAGGGTGAACAGGATCGCGGCGACCGTCAGGTAATGGCTCAAACCGATCATCGTGCCTCTCGGCCGCTTGCGGCCGCCTTCGTGTCGCGAGGCGCTTCAGCCGCCCCGCCGCTCTTGCCATCCGCACCGCGGGGCCCGCCGGGCCCCGCACGAAACTCGTCTGACCGCGCCCGTCAGACCTCGACGCCCTGGCCGGTCGGGACCTGGCGGACCTCGACGGCGCTGGCCTGGGTGCGGGCGTTCTGGATCGCGATGTCCTGGCGCTTGACGCCCGGACGGTCGCGCAGGGTCAGCACGATCGCGCCGATCATCGCCACCAGCAGGATCAGGCCGGCGATCTGGAAGAAGAAAAAGTAGTTGGTGTAGAGAACGAGACCGAGGGCCTGCGTGTTGGTCACCGTCTCGGACCCCGGCGACACCGCCAGCGGGCCGTGGACGAGGCCCGGATCGATCGCCCAAGAGCCGACCACGAGGAGCAGCTCGACCAGGAAGACCGCCCCGATCAGGCCGCCGACCGGCAGGTAGTCCTGGAAGCCCTGGCGCATCGCCGCGAAGTCGACGTCGAGCATCATGACGACGAACAGGAACAGCACCGCGACGGCGCCGACATAGACCACGACCAGGAGCATGGCCAGGAACTCCGCCCCCATCAGCACGAACAGCCCGGAGGCGTTCACGAAGGCCAGGATGAGGAAGAGCACCGAAACGACGGGGTTGCGCGAGGCGACCACCATGAAGCCGGAGGCGACGGTGATCGCGGCGAACAGATAGAAGAAGGCGGCGGCTGCGGTCATGCGCTGAATTCATGCCGCCTGGCGGCGGCCTCCTGCCCGACCCCCGGAGCGTGCCGGCGGCTCGTCTATAGAACCCGCTCCCGCGGCGCACAACCGGGGGAGCGGCGAATGTGGCGTGGATGGGGGAGGATCACCGTCCTCCCCTGGTCCTCGAAGGAGGGAGAGCGGGCCGCCCTCCCCCGGCCGCGATCAGCGGTAGGGCGCGTCCGCCGCGATGTTGCGGGCGATCTCGCGCTCCCAGCGGTCGCCGTTCGCGAGCAGCTTCTCCTTGTCGTAGAGGAGCTCCTCGCGGGTCTCGACCGAGAATTCGAAGTTCGGCCCCTCGACGATGGCATCGACCGGGCAGGCCTCCTGGCACATGCCGCAATAGATGCACTTCACCATGTCGATGTCGTAGCGCGTCGTGCGCCGGGTGCCGTCGTTGCGGCGCGGGCCCGCCTCGATGGTGATGGCCTGGGCCGGGCACACCGCCTCGCAGAGCTTGCAGGCGATGCAGCGCTCTTCCCCGTTGGGGTAGCGCCGCAGGGCGTGCTCGCCGCGGAAGCGCGGGCCGCGATGGCCCATCTCGAAGGGATAGTTGATCGTCGCCTTGGGCTTGAAGAAGTAGCGCATCGCCAGGGCGAACCCGGTGACGAACTCCTTCAACAGCAGGCCGCGGGCGACCTGGTCGAGCTTCATGGCTCGTTCTCCGACGGGGGGCTTCAGGAGACCGGCGCGAGGCCGGTCAGCTTGAGGACGAAGGCGACGACGAACACCATGACGAGGGAGAGCGGAAGGAAGACCTTCCAGCCCAGCCGCATGAGCTGGTCGTAGCGGTAGCGCGGCACCATCGCCTTCACCATGGCGATCATGAAGAACAGGAAGCTGGCCTTGAGCGCGAACCAGATCAGGCCCGGCACCCAGGTGAAGGGCGCGAACGGGATCGGCGAGAGCCAGCCGCCGAGGAACAGGATCGTGCCGAGCGCGCACATCGTGACGATGGCGACATACTCGCCGAGCATGAACAGCAGGTACGGGGTGGAAGAGTATTCCACCATGTAGCCGGCGACGAGCTCGGATTCGGCCTCGGGCAGGTCGAAGGGCGGGCGGTTCGTCTCGGCCAGCGCCGAGATGAAGAACACCACGAACATCGGGAAGAGCCAGAGCCAGTACCAGCCGAGGATGCCGAGCGAGGTGTCCTGCGCCCGCACGATCTGCGACAGGTTGAGCGAGCCGGCGCACATCAGCACCGTGACGATCACGAAGCCGAGCGACACCTCGTAGGACACCATCTGGGCGGCCGAGCGGAGCGCGCCCAGGAAGGCGTATTTCGAGTTCGAGGCCCAGCCGCCCATGATGACGCCGTAGACGCCGAGCGACGAGATCGCGAAGATGTAGATGATGCCGACATTGATGTCGGCGATCGGCCACCCGTCGGCGAGCGGGATCACCGCCCAGGCGGCGAGCGCCAGGGTGGCGAAGATCAGCGGCGCCAGGAGGAACAGGCTCTTGTTGGCGCCCGCCGGGATCACCGGCTCCTTCAGCACGAACTTCAAGAGGTCGGCGAAGGACTGGAACAGGCCCCAGGGCCCGACCACGTTCGGGCCGCGGCGCAGCTGCACCGCCGCCCAGATCTTGCGGTCGGCGAGCAGCGCGTAGGCGATGAAGACGAGCAGCGCCACCAGCAGCGCCACGCTCTTCAGGCCTATGAGGAGGACGGTGCCGAGCACCTCCCAGACGGTCATCGGTCGGTGCTCCTCATTCCGCCGCTTCGAGGGCCCGCCCGCGGGCGAGACCCGAGCACTCGGCGAGCACCCGCGAGGCGCGGGCGATCGGGTTGGTGAGATAGAAATCGGCCACCGCGGGGCGGAACGCCTCGCGGCTCGGCTCGCCCGACAGGCCCGCGAGGGTCGTCAGGGCCGCAGTCCCGTCGGCCGGCGCGACCTGGTCGATGCCGGCGAAGTGCGGATGCGCGGCGTAGAGCGCCTTGCGCAGCGCGCCGAGCGAGTCGAACGGCAGCCGCTGGCCGAGCACGTCCGAGAGGGCGCGCAGGACCGCCCAGTCCTCGCGGGCGTCGCCCGGCGGGAAGGCGGCCCGGTTGGCGAGCTGCACCCGGCCCTCGAGGTTGACGTAGGTCGCCGACTTCTCGGTATAGGCCGCGCCCGGCAGGATCACGTCGGCGCGGTGGGCGCCCTTGTCGCCGTGGGTGCCCTGGTAGATCACGAAGGCACCCGGACCGACCTCGACCTCGTCGGCGCCGAGGTTGAACACCACGTCGAGCGCGCCGCCCTGCACCATCTCGGCGAAGGTCAGGCCGCCCTCCCCCGGCACGAAGCCGAGATCGAGGGCGCCGACGCGGGACGCCGCGTTCTGGAGCACGCCCAGCCCGTTCCAGCCCTCGGCCTTCGCGCCCAGGCCCTGGACCAGCTTGGCGACCGCCGCGAGGAGCGCAGCGCCGTCCGGACGAGCGAGCGCCGCCTGGCCGACGATGACCAGCGGCCGCTCGGCGGCCTTGAAGGCCTCCGCGAAGCTGTGACGGCCCGAGGCCACCTCGGCCAGGGTCTCGGGACCGGCGCCGAGATAGGTGTGGGGATAGGTGAGGTCCGCGTCCTCGCCGATCACGCCGATCTGGATCGGGCTCATCCGCCAACGCTTGCGGATGCGGGCGTTGAGCAGCGAGGCCTCGGTGCGCGGGTTGGCACCGACGATCAGGATCGCGTCCGCCTGCTCGATGCCGGCGATGCCGGGACCGAAGGTGTAGGCGGCCCGGCCCCAGGCCGGGTCGATCATCGCGCCATCCTGGCGGCAATCGAGGTTCTGGACCTTCAGCGCGCCCATCAGGGTCTTGAGCGCGAAGATCTCCTCGACGCCCGCGAGGTCACCGACGATCGCGCCGACGCGCTTCGGATCGGCGCCCTTGAGCTTGGCGGCGATCGCCCCGAAGGCCTCGGCCCAGGAGGCCGGACGCAGGCGGCCGTTCTCGCGGAGATACGGCCGGTCGAGGCGCTGGAGGCGCAGGCCGTCGACGACGTGGCGGGTCTTGTCGGAGATCCACTCCTCGTTGATCGCCTCGTTCACCCGCGGCTCGATCTGCATCACCTCGCGGCCGCGGGTATCGACGCGGATCGCCGAGCCGACCGCATCCATCACGTCGACGGATTCGGTCTTGTTCAGCTCCCAGGGGCGGACGTTGTAGGATTGCGGCTTGTGGACCAGCGCGCCGACCGGGCAGAGGTCGGCGACGTTGCCCTGCAGCTCCGATTCCATCGCGCGCTCGAGGTAGGAGGTGATTTCCATGTCCTCGCCGCGGCCGATGGCGCCGAGATCCGGCACGCCGGCCACCTCCGCCAGGAAGCGGACGCAGCGGGTGCAGTGGATGCAGCGGTTCATCGCGGTCCGCACCAGCGGGCCGATATACTTCTCCTCGACGGCGCGCTTGTTCTCGCCGTAGCGGGTCGAGTCGACGCCGTAGGCCATCGCCTGGTCCTGCAGGTCGCAATGGCCGCCCTGGTCGCAGATCGGGCAATCGAGCGGGTGGTTGATGAGGAGGAACTCCATCACCCCCTCTCTCGCCTTCTTGGTCAGGGCCGACTTGGTCGACACCGCCGGCGGCTCGCCGTTCGGACCCGGGCGGCAATCGCGCACGGCCCAGGCGCAGGAGGCGACGGGCTTCGGCGCGCCCTTCAGCTCGACGAGGCACATGCGGCAATTGCCGGCGATCGACAGCCGCTCGTGGAAGCAGAAGCGCGGGATCTCCGCGCCCGCGACCTCGCAGGCCTGGAGCAGGGTGTAGTCCGGCGGGACATCGACCTCGATGCCGTCGACGAGAATCTTGGTCATGCGGTCAACTCTCGGGCGAGGTCCGCGGGGCGCGCGTCTCCGCGCGCCGGGCCGGCGAACCGGGAAGGCAGGTCATGATGCGGCAGACGCGGCACCGTCTCACTCCGCCGCCATCGGCACCGGGGTCGGGTGCGGGTTGGCGGTGTAGCGGTCGATGCGCTTCTCGATCTCGGGGCGGAAGTGCCGGATCAGGCCCTGGATCGGCCAGGCGGCGGCGTCGCCGAGCGCGCAGATCGTGTGGCCCTCGATCTGCTTCGTCACGTCGAGCAGCATGTCGATCTCGCGCTTCTGCGCCCGGCCTTCCGCCATGCGCAGCATCACGCGCCACATCCAGCCGGTACCCTCGCGGCACGGGGTGCACTGGCCGCAGGACTCGTGCTTGTAGAAGTACGCGATGCGGGCGATCGTCGCGACCATGTCGGTCGACTTGTCGAACACCATCACGGCGGCGGTGCCGAGGCCCGACTTCAGGTTCTTCAGCGTGTCGAAATCCATCGGCGCGTCGATGATCTCGGCGGCCGGCACCAGCGGCACCGAGGAGCCGCCGGGGATCGAGCACAGAAGGTTGTCCCAGCCGCCGCGCATGCCGCCGCAATGCCGGTCGATCAGCTCGCGGAAGGTGATCCCGAGCTCCTCCTCGACGTTGCAAGGCTTGTTGACGTGGCCCGAGACGCAGAACAGCTTGGTGCCGGTGTTGCCCGGACGGCCGAGGCCCGCGAACCAGGCGCCGCCGCGGCGCAGGATGGTGCCCGCCACCGCGATCGACTCGACGTTGTTGACCGTCGTCGGGCAGCCGTAGAGGCCCATATTGGCCGGGAACGGCGGCTTGAGCCGCGGCATCCCCTTCTTGCCCTCGAGGCTCTCGATCAGCGCCGTTTCCTCGCCGCAGATGTAGGCACCGGCGCCGTGGTGGACGTAGATGTCGAAGGGGTAGTCGTGGACGTTGCTCTCGCCGACGAGGCGGGCGGCGTAGGCCTCGTCCACCGCGCGCTGGAGCGCGTGCTTCTCGGCGACGTACTCGCCGCGGATGTAGATGTAGCAGGCATGCGCGCCCATGGCGAAGCACGCCAGCATGCAGCCCTCGATCAGGAGATGCGGGTCGTGCCGCATGATCTCCCGGTCCTTGCAGGTGCCCGGCTCGGACTCGTCGGCGTTCACCACCAGGTAGTGCGGCCGGCCGTCCGACTTCTTGGGCATGAAGGACCACTTCAGGCCGGTGGGGAAGCCGGCGCCGCCGCGGCCGCGCAGGCCCGATTTCTTCATCTCCTCGATGATCCAGTCCCGGCCCTGCTGGAGCAGGAACTTGGTGCCGTCCCACGCGCCGCGTTTCTTCGCGGCCTCGAGACCGGGGGAATGGAGACCATAGAGGTTGGTGAAGATCCGATCCTGATCGGCGAGCATGGCGATCGTCCTACAGGCCTGCTGTGAAAAGGGGCATCATGGTCGAGATTACTGCTTCGCCTTGGGGCCGGGCGGGCCCTTGTCGGCGGCCTTGTCCGCGTTGGTCACGCCGACGGGCTTGGCCTGCGATCCGTCGGTCTTGCCCGGGGCGTTCGCCGGCACGGCGCCGGCCTCTGGCGTCGTCCCCTTGGCGGCAGCCACCGGGCGGCCGTCCGCGGGGTCGACGGGGGTCGGGGTGTAGGAGCGGCCGCTCTGCGGCGCGCCGACGGTCTCCGGCCCGGTACGGGGGACCGCGACGGTGGTGCGGTCCGGCGTCACCTCGCCCTTGTCGGATTTCGGCTCGACGCCGGCGGGAGACTGGGCCTGCGCGGGCGCGGCGGCAGCCTTGCTCTCGGTGGCGCGGCCGGCATCCGGGCGGGCGGCCTTCGGATTCTCGGCGGCCGAGGCGTCGGCACGGGCCTTCTCGCCCGTCGAGTCGGCGCCGGTCTCCTTCAGCCCCTCCTCCTCGAAGCGCTTGCGCCACGCGCCGACGCGCGAGCCGTCGAACAGCGTCTCGTCCTGGAGGGTCGTCACCGCGTCCTTGGGCTCGGAGGAGGTGCGGCCGATCTGCGAGCCGACCTTCACCGGCCGGCCGGCCGCGAGGTCGTCCATGAGCTTGCCGAGGGACTCAGGCGTGAGATCCTCGAAGTAGTCGTGGTTGATCTGCGCCATCGGGGCGTTGCAACACGCGCCCAGGCACTCGACCTCGAGCCAGGAGAAGTTGCCGTCCGGGCTGACATGGCCCGACGGGCCAAGCCGCTCGTGAAGGTACTGCTTCAGCTCGCGGGCGCCGCAGACGTCGCAGGGCGCCGTGCCGCAGACCTGGATCCAGTAGCGGCCGACCGGCTCGAGGGCGAACATCGTGTAGAAGCTCGCGACCTCCAGCACGCGGATATGCGGCATGCCGAGCTGGTCGGCCACCGCCTCGATCGCCTTCTGCGGCAGCCAGCCGCCATTCTGCTCCTGCGCCTTCCACAGGAGCGGGATCACCGCCGAGGCCTGGCGCCCCTCCGGGTATTTGGCGATCTGCCCCTTGGCCCACTCGGCGTTTTCAGCCGTGAACGCGAAGCTCTCGGGCTGCTCGGAGAGAGGGGCTAATCTGCGGTTGGCCATGTCTCAAACGTCCATGTCTCAAACGTGTCCGACGGGTGCGGGCGAGGGCGTGAGCCCCCTCACCGGTCCACCTCGCCGAACACGATGTCGAGCGTGCCGAGAATGCACGACACGTCCGCCAGCAGGTGCCCGCGGCACATCCAGTCCATCGCCTGGAGGTGGGCGAAGCCCGGAGCGCGGATCTTGCAGCGATACGGCTTGTTGGTGCCGTCGGCGACCAGGTACACGCCGAACTCGCCCTTGGGCGCCTCGACGGCGGCGTAGACCTCGCCGGCCGGGACGTGGAAGCCCTCGGTGTAGAGCTTGAAGTGGTGGATGAGCGCCTCCATCGAGCGCTTCATCTCGCGCCGTGGCGGCGGCGCGACCTTGCCGTCCTGCGTGGCGATCGGCCCCTGGCCGGCCGGCTCGCGCAGCTTGGCGATGCACTGCTTCATGATGCGCACCGACTGGCGCATCTCCTCCATGCGGATGACCTGGCGATCGTAGGTGTCGCCGTTCTTCCCCACGGGGATGTCGAACTCCATCTCGGCATAGGCCTCGTAGGGTTGCGACTTGCGCAGGTCCCACGGGATGCCGGAGCCGCGCACCATCACGCCGGAGAAGCCCCAGGCCAGCGCCTCCTCGACGGTGACGATGCCGATGTCGACGTTGCGCTGCTTGAAGATGCGGTTGGCCATCACGAGGTTGTCGAGGTCGTCGACCACCTGCGGGAAGGTCTCGCAGAACGCCTCGATGTCGTCGATCAGGCTCGGCGGCAGGTCCTGGTGGACGCCGCCCGGGCGGAAGTAGTTGGCGTGGAGACGCGCTCCGGAAGCGCGCTCGTAGAAGATCATCAGCTTCTCGCGCTCCTCGAAGCCCCAGAGCGGGGGCGTGAGGGCGCCGACGTCCATCGCCTGCGTGGTGACGTTGAGAAGGTGCGACAGGAGCCGGCCGATCTCGCAATAGAGCGTGCGGATCAGCTTGGCGCGGCGCGGCACCTCGATCCCGAGCATCCGCTCGACCGCGAGGCAGAAGGCGTGCTCCTGGTTCATCGGCGCGACGTAGTCGAGCCGGTCGAAATAGGGCGTCGCCTGGAGGTAGGTCTTGACCTCGATCAGCTTCTCGGTGCCGCGGTGCAGCAGGCCGATATGCGGATCGACGCGCTCGACCACTTCGCCGTCGAGCTCCAGCACCAGGCGCAGCACGCCGTGCGCCGCCGGGTGCTGCGGGCCGAAGTTGATCGAGAAGTTGCGGATGCTGTGCTCGCCCATGTCGGCTCAGCCTTTCGCCGGTGCCTTGTCGGCCTTCTCGTCGCCCGGGAGCACGTAGTCGGTGCCCTCCCAGGGGGACAGGAAGTCGAAGTTGCGGAATTCCTGCGTCAGTCGCACGGGCTCGTAGACGACCCGCGCCTCGTCCTGGTCGTAACGGACCTCGACGAAGCCGGTCAGCGGGAAGTCCTTGCGGAGGGGGTGACCCTCGAAGCCGTAATCGGTGAGCAGCCGGCGCAGGTCCGGATGGCCCGAGAACAGGATGCCGTAGAGGTCGTAGGTCTCCCGCTCGAACCAGTTGGCGGCCGGGAAGACCGGGATCGCCGACGGGACCGGGGTGCGCTCGTCGGTCTGCACCTTCACCCGGATGCGCCGGTTATGGCGCATGGAGAGCAGGTGGTAGACGACGTCGAAGCGCTTCGCCCGCGCCGGATAGTCGGCGCCGCAGATGTCGATGAAGGTCGAGAAGGCGCAAGCCGGATCGTCGCGCAGGTGGGTGAGCACCCGCAGGATCTCGGAGCCCTCGACCACCAGCGTCAATTCGCCGAAGGCGAGCGCCCGGTCGGTGATCGCGGCGCCCAGGCTTGCGGCCAGAGCGTCGGAGAGCGCCAGCAGGGCCGCGTCGCCCTGCTCGCTGTGGGTATGGGCCCGGATGGTGATGCCGTTGCTCATGGGATCCCCGCCTCAGCGCTCGATCGTGCCGGTGCGGCGGATCTTCTTCTGCAGCAGCAGAACGCCGTAGAGCAGCGCCTCGGCGGTCGGCGGGCAGCCCGGGACGTAGATGTCGACCGGCACGACCCGGTCGCAGCCGCGCACCACCGAGTAGGAGTAGTGGTAGTAGCCGCCACCATTGGCGCAGGAGCCCATCGAGATGACGTAGCGCGGCTCCGGCATCTGGTCGTAGACCTTGCGGAGCGCGGGCGCCATCTTGTTGGTCAGCGTGCCGGCGACGATCATCACGTCGGATTGGCGCGGCGAGCCGCGCGGGGCGAAGCCGAAGCGCTCGCAATCGTAGCGCGGCATCGACATCTGCATCATCTCGACGGCGCAGCAGGCGAGGCCGAAGGTCATCCACATCAGCGAGCCGGTGCGGGCCCAGGTGATGAGGTCGTCCGTGGTGGTGAGCAGGAAGCCGCGATCGGCGAGCTCGTCGCTGATCGTCAGGAACGTCGGGTCGTTGGCGCCGATCGGCTTGCCGGTGGCCGGGTCGAGGATACCCTTGGGCTGCGGCGCGATCTCGGGGGCGCGGACGGTGGTGAGGGCCATGGTGGGGTCCGGTTCCTACGTCTCGGGGGCGGCTCTGCGCGTTCCGGCTTCTAGTCCCACTCGAGGGCGCCCTTGCGCCACTCGTAGACGAAGCCGACGGTGAGCACGCCGAGGAAGAGCATCATCGACCAGAAGCCGAACCAGCCGAGATCCCCGAACGTGATCGCCCACGGGAACAGGAAGGCCACTTCGAGGTCGAAGATGATGAACAGGATGGCGACGAGGTAGAAGCGCACGTCGAACTTCATGCGCGCGTCGTCGAAGGCGTTGAACCCGCACTCGTAGGCCGAGAGCTTCTCGGGGTCCGGGCTGTTATAGGCCACCAGGAACGGAGCCACGAGCAGCGCCACCGCGATGACGAGAGAGACGCCGATGAAGATCACCAGCGGCAGGTAATCCGACAGGAGGCCGTTCATCGAGCATCCTCAAGGGTTGGCGCGAGGCCTTGTGAGCGCGGGCCTTGGCGCGGGCCCGCGCCGCGGGCCGCCGGGGCCGTTCTCGGAACGGTTCCAAAGCCCGGAAGGTGCCGCGAGGCTTAAACGAGCGGGTATTGCGAAACAAGGGGCGTTCGCACCGCACAAACCGCGAACGTCCCTGCGCTACATAAGGATATGCGCGCGGCGCACAACACCGCGGGGCCTCGGGCCTCCCGGGGAGTATCGTCGCAGGGCCCCTTCCCGCTCCGGCCCCGCCGGGTGCCCGATCCGGTCGCCGGGGCGCCGCTCAGCCGTCCGACAGGATCAGGGCCCAGAAGCGCTTGTAGCGGCTGCCGGGCGCATCGACCCGGGCGATGCCCACGCGTCGGACCTGCGGCATCAGCATGTTGCGGTTGTGCTCGGGGGAGACCTGCCAGCGCTTCAGCACCTCGTCGAAGGTGGCGGATCCCGCGCTCAGGTTTTCGGCGGCGTAGCGGCCGCCGAAGCCGGCGCGCTTGAGCCGCACGTCGAAGGTGCCGCCGACCTCGTGCGAGAGCCGGCCGGCGCGGGCGTTGGATTCCGCCTGGTACGAGGCGGCGCGGATGAGCGAGGAATCGACCACCACCGGGCCGAGGCCGTGGCTCGCGCGGTAGCGCGAGATCGCCGCAGCGGCAGCCGCCTCGTCGAGGATCACCGGGGTCGTCGGCAAGTCGGGAGCCGGCAGGAGCGCGCTGCCGCTGCACCCGGCGAGCGCCAGGGCGGTTCCGGCGAGGGCGGCGAGCACGAGCGGGCGCCGGGCCACGCCGTGGTGCGGGCGCCCGGCCGGGTGGGCGGGGGCCGTCGAACGGAGCGGCTGGGACATCGTCGGGTCGATCCTCGGGCAGGCGGCGCAGCCCGGCATATCCACGCGGGCGGCGCCACCTGTCCGGCGATTGTGGCGATGTGCGGGCGGCCTTCAGGCGGCTCGGAGCGTCGCCAGGAACCGTCTCACCTCGGCGCCGATGCTGGCGGATTGCTGCGCCACGGTGTCGGCGGCCTGAAGCACGTGGCGGGCGGCGTCGCCGGTGGCCTCGGCGTCGAGGGCGAGGCCCTCGACCGCGCCGCTCACCGTGGCGGTGCCGGCAGCGGCCTCCGCCACGCCGCGCACGATGGCCTGGGTCGCCCCGACCTGGGTCTCGACGGCGGTCGCGACCCGGTCGGTCACGCCGTTGATGGCCCGGGCCTGCTCGGCGACCTCGCCCATGGCGGCGGTCGCGCGCCGGGTCGTATCCTGGATCGCCGCGACCTGGGCGGAGATCTCCTGGGTCGCCCGGTCGGTCTGGCCGGCGAGCTGCTTGACCTCGGCGGCGACGACCGCGAAGCCGCGTCCCGCCTCCCCGGCGCGGGCCGCCTCGATCGTGGCGTTGAGCGCGAGCAGGTTGGTCTGCGAGGCGAGGCCGGCGATCACCGTGACGACGTCGCCGATGCGGGCAGCGGCCTCGCCGAGGCTCTGCATCACCGCCGCCGTGCGGTCGGTTCCGGTGACCGCGTCCCGGGCCATGGTCGCGGCCTCGCGCATGTCGCTGCCGACGGCGTCGATCGACCGGCCGAGGCCCTCGGCGGCGGAGGACAGGCCGCCGGCCCGGCGCGACGCCTCCGCCGCGGAGGTCGCCGCCGTCCCGGCGCGGCTCGCGGCCTCGGCGGCGGTGCCGGACAGGGCCCGGGCGGTCGCGTCGAGGTCGCGGGCCGCCGCGTCGACCTGGGCCAGGACCTGCGCCACCGCGGTCTCGAAGGTCTCGACCTCGCGGGCCATCTGGGCGGCGCGGCGGGCCTGCGCCTCGCTGGCATCCCGCTCGGCCGCCAGGCTCTCGCGCTCCGCGAGGACGACACGGAAGACGTCGATGGCCCGGGCGATCCGGCCGATCTCGTCGCGCCGCCCGGTTCCGGGGATCGCCGCGTCGTAGCGCCCATTCGCCAGGGCCGCGGTGGCATCGGTCAGGCCGGCGAGCCCGCCGACGATCGAGCGCCAGCCGAGGACGCCGAAGAGGCCGATGCCGAGGATCGCCACGCCGGCGATGGTGCAGAGCCAGAGGGCGTGACGCCAGAACGCGGCGTCGATGTCGTCGACGTAGACGCCGGTGAAGATCGCGAGCGTCCACGGCGCGAAGCCCTGGATGTAGCTCAGCTTCGGGACGTGGGCCTCGCCGCCCGGACGGGTGAAGACGTAGCGCAGGGTGCCGGGCGTCCCGGACCGGGCGATGTCGGTGATCGCCTTGACGAGCAGCATGCCGCTCGCATCCTTCAGGCCGCTCATGTCCTTGCCGACCCAGTCGGGCTTGGGCGGCATCACCAGCGCCTTGCCCGAATAGTCGTAGACCGCGACGTAGTTGTCGCCGTCGTAGCGCATCGCGTTGGCGCGCCGCTGGAACGTCGCCATCGCGGCCTCCCTCGTCAGCGCACCGGCCTTCACATCCGCGTCGAGGCCGGTCGCGGTCGCCACCACCACGTCGGTGAGGGCCCGGAGCTTCGCCACGCGCTCGCTGATCAGGCTGTCGTGGTTTGCCCGCAAGGCGTAAAGAACCACCGCCCCGAGGCCGAGCACTGCCGCCGCCATCAGGACGGCGAACTTTCGGCTCACGCTCATGTTAGACCAAGACATCCGCATCCCCGAGTTTCGTTGGGGAATGCCTTAGGGGCGCGATGCTTGACGTTGCGTTAGCGTAAGCTGCGGATCAGGGGATTTTTGTGCAGTGCGGCGAGTGGCGCGGGCGACGGGGCTCGAACCCGCGACCTCCGGCGTGACAGGCCGGCACTCTAACCAACTGAGCTACGCCCGCGCGGCGCGCTCGCTTCACCATGTAGCCTCGGCTGCCACTCCCTCGAAGGAAGTGGCGCGGACGACGGGGCTCGAACCCGCGACCTCCGGCGTGACAGGCCGGCACTCTAACCGACTGAGCTACGTCCGCACATGGCGCTTTGCACTACAGAAACGCCTTATCCGTAAAGGAAGTGGCGCGGACGACGGGGCTCGAACCCGCGACCTCCGGCGTGACAGGCCGGCACTCTAACCGACTGAGCTACGTCCGCCCGGCGTCTCGCAGTGCTGCGATGGCTGCGGTGTATGGGGCGCCCCCTACCCTGTCAAGCCGCCGGCTCAAGAAAGCCGGGAGGGGGTGCGGGACGGGTGTCGGGCGCGTCGGCGGGCCACCACCCGCGGCCCGCGTCGCATCCGCAAAACGCCTCGCTAGCTCCGGCGTGCAGGGCCTCGTTCCCTGCCGGAGCTCGCTCCGTGCAGAGTCCGGTCCGGAGCAAGCTGGCAGCAGCATTAGGCTGGCAGCAGCATCTTGGCCTCGGCGTCTTGCACTCGCGGCCCGAGCCCCTTAACGATGCCGGCACCCGGGCGGTTAGCTCAGTTGGTAGAGCATCTCGTTTACACCGAGAGGGTCGGCGGTTCGAGCCCGTCACCGCCCACCAGGGGCTTCGTAGCCCGTCGCGCCCGCCTCGCGTTCGGGCGCGCCAAACCGGTGTCGCCCGTCAGCGCGACGCGCCGAGGCGTTCCGAAATCATCCGTGTCGTGCAGCGGAGCGTCGCGCGCTGAAGGCTCGCCGGGATTCCTCCAGGTGCGTCCGGGAGCGTGAGGACGGCCGTCTCGTTCATCCGGAGGCGCGTTTCTGACAGCGGCTCCGCTGGTGCATGCCGGAACGGACCACCATGCGAGAAGAACGTGTCGGGGCCGCGACGGGCCCTCGATATCGTCATGGGTCGAGACCCCCTCGCAGGGGGGCCTCGACGAATCGTCTTGCCGTCGCCTCAGCGATACGCCGCCGCGATCCCCAAGAAGTCCTCGGCCTTCAGGCTCGCGCCGCCGACGAGCGCGCCGTCGACATTGGCCACGCTCATCAGTTCGGCGGCGTTCGAGGGTTTCACCGAGCCGCCGTAGAGGATCCGCATCCTGGCGCCCTCCGCGCCGAGCCGGCCTTCGAGCTCCCGCCGGATCAGGGCGTGGACCTGCGCCACGTCGTCCACCGTCGGGGTGAGCCCGGTGCCGATCGCCCAGACCGGCTCGTAGGCGATCACCGTGTCGGCGGCCGTCGCGCCGTCCGGCAGCGAGCCGGCGAGCTGGCCGCGCACGATGTCGAGGGTGCGGCCGGCCTCGCGCTCCTCTCGGGTCTCGCCGACGCAGATGATGGCCACGAGGCCGGCACGGCGGGCGGCGAGCGCCTTGGCGCGGATGTCGGCATCGCTCTCGCGGTGGTAGGCGCGGCGCTCGGAATGGCCGACGATGGTGTAGCGCGCACCCAGATCCGCCAGCATCTCGGCCGAGACGTTGCCCGTATAGGCGCCGTTCGCCTCGGCATGGACATCCTGGCCGCCGACCTGGACCGGGGAGCCCTTCAGCGCGGCGGCGGTCGCGCCGACGAGGGTCGCGGGCGGGCAGACCAGCACGTCGATGCGCGCGGCGAGGCCGGCATCGAGGCCGTCGCGAACCGCCTCGGCGACCGCGAGCGAGGCCTGGAGGCCGTTCATCTTCCAGTTTCCCGCCACCAGCGGGCGCGGCCGTTCGGTCGTCATCTCTCTCCCCCGATCCTGCACAGGCGATCCAGCCTCGTCGATCCTGGACAAGCGTTGCCGGGTAACAGGTCCGCCGCCGAGCGGCAAACGTCCGGGGAGGCCCGCCCTTTGCCTTGCGGCGCTTATGCGGTATCGCGGCCGGAACCGGGCGCCGCCTCGCGGACAGGCGCCCTCATGGGTTTTTCTGAGGATCGCGATGCTCCAGGGGTTCCGCGCCGCCAGCCAGAGCTGGCTCGGCAAGATCGTGGTGACGGTGGTGTTCGGCCTCCTGATCGCGGGCCTCGCCATCTTCGGCATCGGCGACATCTTCCGCGGCGGCGGCAGCAACGCGGTCGCGACGGTGGGCAGCACGCAGATCCCGGCCGAATCCCTGCGGACCGCCTACCAGAACCAGCTCCAGCGCCTCTCGCGCCAGAGCCGCCGGCCGATCACGCCGGATCAGGCCAAGGCGCTGGGCCTCGACCGTCAGGTGCTGGCCCAGCTGATCACCGAGGCCTCGCTCGATCAGAAGACCAAGGATCTGGGGCTGCGCATCCCCGATTCGACGGTGGTGCGGCTGATCCAGGAGGAGCCGGCCTTCAAGGGCCCGAACGGCGCCTTCGACGTCAACACCTTCCGCGATACCCTGCGGCAGGCCGGCCTGACCGAGCAGGGCTTCGTGCAGGAGCAGCGCGCGGTCGCCGCCCGCCTCCAGCTCGCCGACGCGATCACCGCCGAGCTGCCGGTCTCCCTCGCCGCCCGCGAGGCGATCCACCGCTACACCTCGGAGCGGCGCGCCGCCGCCATCTTCACCCTGCCGGATTCGGCTGCCGGCGAGATCCCGGCCCCGACCGACGAGCAGGTCACGACCTTCTACAACGAGCGCAAGGGCGCGTTCCGGGCGCCGGAATATCGCAGCGTCAACCTTCTGGTCCTCGATCCGGCGACCATCGCCAAGCCCGACGCGGTGACCGAGCCCGAGGCCCGCGCCCGCTACGAGAGCGAGAAGACCCGCTTCGGCACCCCCGAGAAGCGCACGATCCAGCAGATCGTCTTCCCGAACGACGCCGATGCGGCGGCGGCGCTCGCCCGGATCCGCAGCGGCGCGGTCACCTTCGATCAGGTCGCCACCGAGCGCGGCCTCGACGCCAAGGCGCTGGATCTCGGCACCTTCACCAAGTCCGAGCTGTTCGACCCGGCGGTGGCCGACGCCGCCTTCGCGGCCGAGCCGGACACGGTGAGCGAGCCGGTCAAGGGCCGGTTCGGCACGGTGTTGCTGCGCGTGACCGCGGTGCAGCCGGCGGCCCGCAAGCCGTTCGAGGACGTGGCGGGGGAGATCCGCGCCGAGGTCGCCCTCGACAAGGCCCGGGACGGGCTCGAGAAGGTCCACGACGCGATCGAGGACCAGCGCGCCGGCGCCAAGCCGCTGGCCGACATCGCCCGCGAGCAGGGTCTCACCCTCGTCAGCGTGCCGGCGGTGGACGCACAGGGCCGCGATCCCCAGGGCAAGGCGGTCGAGGCGATTCCCGACAAGGATGCGACGCTGGCGGCGATCTTCCGCAGCGAGATGGGGGCCGACAACGAGGCCCTGCGCACCCGTGCCGGCGGCTACGTCTGGTACGACGTGACCAAGGTCGACCCGGCCCACGACAAGCCGCTGGCCGAGGTCCGCGATGCCGTGGTGGCGCAGTGGAAGGCCGACGAGGTCGCCCGCCGCCTCGCCGCCAAGGCCCGCGAGGCGACCGAGCGGCTCGACAAGGGCGAGGCGATCGAGGAGGTCGCGAAGTCCCTCGGCCAGGAGGCGAAGACCGTGACCGATCTCGCCCGCGGCCGGGGCCGCGACGGCCTGTCGACCGAGAGCGTCGCCCGGATCTTCGCCACGCCGGTCGGCAAGTCCGGCACCGCCGCCGGCGAGGACACCGCCCGGGTGGTCTTTCGGGTGACGAGCGCCACGGTGCCGGCCTTCGTGCCGAGCGCCGCCGGCGCGGTCGCCGTGGAGCAGCAGTACCGCACGGCCCTCGCCGACGACATCCTGGCCGAGTACATCGCCGACGTGCAGAAGCAGGCCGGCATCTCGGTCAACGAGGCGGCCTTCCGGCGCGCCATCGGCGGCGAGTACTGATCCCGTGCTGGTCGCCCCCTCCCCCGAGGCTGCCGCCGCCGCCTATGCCGAGGGCCGGCCGGTCCTTCTGCGCACCACCCTGGTGGCGGATCTCGAGACCCCGGTCGCCGCCTTCCTGAAGCTGAAGGCCGGCCGTGACGGCGCGGCCTTCCTGCTCGAATCGGTCGAGGGCGGCGCCGTGCGCGGCCGCTACTCGATGATCGGGCTCGACCCCGACCTCGCCTGGCGCTGCGCCGACGGCAGGGCCGAACGGGCCGTGGCGCCCGACCTCGCGGCCTTCGCGCCCGAGGACGCCCCTCCCCTCGACAGCCTGCGGGCGCTGATCGCCGAGAGCGCGATTCCGGCCGAGCCCGGCCTGCCCCCGATGGCGGCCGGCCTGTTCGGCTATCTCGGCTACGACATGGTGCGGGAGATGGAGCGGCTCGGCCCCGCCCATCCCGATCCGATCGGGGTGCCGGACGCGATCCTGGTCCGCCCGACCGTGATGGTGATCTTCGACGCCGTGCGCGACGAGATCGCGCTCGTGGCGCCGATCCGGCCGATCGCTGGCCTCTCGGCCAGGGCCGCCTACGAGCGGGCGCTCGCCCGGCTCGACGCGGCCGCCGACGCGCTCGAGGGCCCGTTGCCGGTCGAGGCGCGGCAGAACCCGGCCGAGATCCCGACGCCGGCGCAGATCTCGAACGTCGCTCCCGAGGACTTCCACGCCATGGTGGCGCGGGCCAAGGAGTACATCGCCGCCGGCGACATCTTCCAGGTGGTGCTGTCGCAGCGCTTCGAATCGCCGTTCGGCCTGCCGGCCCTGGCGCTCTACCGGGCTTTGCGCCGCGTCAACCCGGCGCCGTTCCTGTGCTACCTCGATTTCGGCGGCTTCCAGATCGTCTGCTCCTCGCCCGAGATCCTGGTGCGGGTGCGCGACGGCGCGGTGACGATCCGGCCGATCGCCGGCACGCGGCCCCGCGGCGCGACGCCGGAGCAGGACAAGGCGCTGGCCGACGAGCTCCTGGCCGATCCCAAGGAGCGCTCCGAGCACCTGATGCTGCTCGATCTCGGCCGCAACGATGTCGGCCGCGTCGCCGAGATCGGCAGCGTGCGGGTGACGGATTCGTTCTTCCTCGAATTCTACAGCCAGGTCATGCACATCGTGTCGAACGTCGAGGGCCGCCTCGATCCCCGGCACGACGCCCTCTCGGCGCTCGCCGCGGGCTTCCCCGCCGGCACGGTCTCGGGCGCCCCGAAGGTGCGGGCGATGCAGATCATCGACGAACTGGAGCGCGAGAAGCGCGGGCCCTATGGCGGCTGCATCGGCTATTTCGGCGCCGACGGCCAGATGGATACCTGCATCGTGCTGCGCACCGCCATCGTCAAGGACGGCCGGATGCACGTTCAAGCCGGAGCCGGCATCGTGCACGATTCCGATCCGGCCTCCGAGCAGCAGGAATGCATCAACAAGGCCAAGGCGCAGTTCCGAGCGGCCGAGGAGGCGGTGCGCTTCGCCGCGCAGGCACGGCGGGGCCAGTAGCGGGTTCGCTCCCGCACGCGTCACCCTGATGGCCCATCGATCCCGAAGGTCATCCCGGGGCTCGCGCGGCGAGAACTCGGGATCCATCAATGCTGACGGTGCAGGGTCCGGCAGAGCGCGTTCCGCGTCATGCCGAAGCCTCGGCGGTTATGGATCCCGGCACGGTACACGACATTGAAGAAAGTGGAGGCCACCACGCGGGCGTTCCACCCCCTTTCCCGGACGACTGGAGCGTCAGCGGAAGGAGATCCGGGATCCAGCAGAGGACATGCCGCGAAGCGGCTCAACCTGTTGCACCGTCGCAGACAATGAGACGCTTCGCGGCTTTTCGTGCTGGATTCCGGATCTCCTTCCGCTTCGCTTCAGTCGTCCGGAAAAGGGGTTGGTTTGCAATGGGTCATGGAGCCTGGCTGCACGGTTCTCGGCCAGTGTCGTGTACCGTGGGATCCCGGGTTCCGCAGCGCGGCCCCGGGATGACATTGACGGATGTCAAATCCCGCGAGGGACCATCGCTGCGACTTACTTCCGGTTGGTGATGAGGCTGTCGACGTTGCGATTGGCCTCCCGGTTCTCTTTGTTCTGCTGCTTGATCTGGTGCTCGGTGTATTTTTGAGACATCTCGTCCCGCTTGCCCTGCGGGATGGTATTCTCGGCAGCGAAGACCGGCGTCGCGGACATAAGGCACGCGGCGCAGAGTGTGGCGGATAGCAGCGGCTTGATCATGGCCTCTTCCTCATGGTCAGTTGCCGATCAACAGCCGATATATCGGCGCGGTTTCATGACAATTGGTCCATGATGAGGACACGTCGGGCGTCTCACGCATGGCGGACCGCCCGACCGCCCGAGGCGAGCAGGCGTTCGGTCACCGCATCCACGACGCGCGATGGTGACAGAGGCGTTGCGTGGGTTGGCGGAAACCCGTCGCACGCCCCTCGCCCGTCCCAGGAGATGCGTCGGTCCCGTGCGGAACTGCGGCGCCCGCCTCCCCTACTCCGCCGCCGCCGGCCGATGCGCTCCCTCGTGCCCCGGCGGCTCGTCCACCGCGCCGACGAAGCGGCCGAACAGCCGGCCCATCAGGCGCGAGAGATCGTCCATCAGGAGGAAGATCGCCGGCACGAAAAGCAGCGACAGCAGGGTCGAGACGATCAGGCCCGAGATCACGGCGATCGCCATCGGCGAGCGGAACTCGCCGCCGATGCCGAAGGCCATCGCGCTCGGCACCATGCCGGCCGCCATGGCGATCGTCGTCATCACGATCGGCCGGGCGCGCTTGGCGCCGGCCTGGGTGATGGCGGTGACGCGATCGACGCCGCGGGCCATTTCCTCGACGGCGAAATCGACCAGCATGATGGCGTTCTTCGTCACGACGCCCATCAGCATCAGGATGCCGATCACCACCGGCATCGAGATCGGCCGGTTGAAGACCAGGAGGCCGAGGATCGCCCCGCCGATCGAGAGCGGCAGCGAGAACAGGATGGTCAGCGGCTGGAAGAACGAGGCGAAGAGCAGGATCAGCACGCCCAGCACCATCATCAGGCCGGCGCCCATCGCCATGGCGAAGCCCTCGAACACCTCGCCCATCACCTCGGCATCGCCGGTCTGGCGCAACGAGATGCCGGGCGGCAGGTTGCGGGCGGTGGGGGTGTTCATCGCGAGCTTGATCTGCTCGCCGAGCGCGTCCGAGCCCTGCATGTTGGCCTCCAGCGCGACGCGCACCGCGCGGTCGTAGCGGTCGATCGCGGTGGGTCCGCGGCCGAGGCTGATATCGGCCACCGCGGCGAGCGGCACGGAGGTGCCGTTCTTCGCCGGCACCTTCAGGCTTTCCAGCGCCGAGAGGTCGCCGCGCAAGGCCGTCGGCAGCTGCACCCGGATCGGGATCTGCCGGTCGGTGGCGTTGAACTTGGCGAGGTTCTGGCCGATGTCGCCGATCGTCCCGACGCGCACCGTCTCGGCGATGGTGTCGGTCGAGACGCCGAGATCGGCGGCGACGCCGGCTTTCGGGCGGATGCGGACCTCGGTGCGGTCGAGGGGGGCGGTCGACATCACGTTGACGAGGTTGGGCAGGGCCGCGACCTCGCGCTGCATCTTGTCCGCCACCTCGGTCACCTGGGCGGTGTCGCCACCCGCGACGATGAGGGTGAAGTCGCGCTGGCCGCCCTCGCGCAGCGACCAGTAGCGTACGTCCGCCTCGTCGCGCATCAGGTCCATGATCGCCGCCTCGACGTCGGCCTGCTTGCGGGCGCGGGCGTTCTTCGGCGTCAGGTTGATGGTGAAGGTGGCGAGTCGCACCTCCTTCTTGCCCGGCAGCTGGCGGCCGCCGTCGACGAAGACCGAACGGACCTCGGGCAGGGTGCGGATGCGTGCTGCGATCCGGTCGGTGACCGCGATCGTGTCGTCGAGGCGTGCGCCCGGGGGCAGCTCCACCACCATCAGGGTGCGGGCCGCGTCCTCCTTGGGCAGGAAGCCCGCCGGCAGCAGGCTGGTGGACAGGATGGAGGCGGCAAACAGCGCCAGGCCGACCACCAGCGTCACGTATTTGTGCCGCACCGACCACAGGACGAGGCGGTTGTAGACCCGCATCACCGGCCCCTCGCGCTCCTCGTGGTGGCCGTGGTCGCGCAGGAAATAGGCCGCCATCATCGGGGTGATGAGGCGGGCCACCAGGAGCGACATGAAGACGGCCGCCGCGATGGTGAGGCCGAACTGCTTGAAGTACTGCCCGGCGATGCCGCCCATGAACGAGACGGGGGCGAAGATCGCGATCAGCGTCGCCGTGATGGCGATGACGGCGAGCCCGATCTCGTCGGCGCCCTCGATCGCCGCGCGGTAGGGCGACTTGCCCATCCGCATGTGGCGAACGATGTTCTCGATCTCCACGATCGCGTCGTCGACCAGGATGCCGGTGACGAGGGTGATGGCGAGAAGACTCACCGCGTTGAGCGAGAAGCCCATCGCGCTCATCGCCCAGAAGGTCGGAAAGACCGAGAGCGGCAGCGCGACGGCCGCGATCAGCGTCGCACGCCAGTCGCGCAGGAACAGGAACACCACCAGCACCGCGAGGCCTGCGCCCTCCATCAGGCTGTGCATGGCGGATTCGTAGTTGCCGATGGTGTTGGTGACCGACGAATCGATCCGGTCGAAGCGGACGCCCGGATATTCCTTGCCGAGATCCTCGATCTTCTTCGACACCACCTCGCCCACCGAGGCGTCGGAGGCGCCGCTCGCCCGCGAGATCGCGAAGGCGACGACCGGCTGGCCGTTGAGGCGGGCGAAGGTGCGGGGCTCCTCGGCCCCGTCGCTGAGCGTCGCGAGGTCGTCGAGGCGCACCTTGCGGCCACCCGGCAGGACGATCGAGGTCGCCGCCAGGGTGTCGAGGCTCGACGAGGCGGCGAGCGTCCGGATCGACTGCTCCTGGCCGCCGACCTCGGCCCGGCCGCCGGCCATGTCGGCAGAGGTCAGCCGCAACTGCCGGTTCACGTCGGCCGCCGTGATGCCGAGCGCCAGCAGCCGGTCGGGCTTCAGGGTGACGCGGACCTCGCGGGCGACGCCCCCTAAGCGCTCGACGCCGCCGACGCCGCGCAGGCCCTGGATCTGGCGCGCCACCACGTCGTCGACGAACCACGACAGGTCCTCGGGCGTCATCGCGGGCGCCGACGCCCCGTAGACCATGATCGGCAGGCCGGCGATCTCGACCCGGGCGATGATCGGTTCGTCGATCGTCCGCGGCAGGTTCATCCGGACCTTGGCGATCGCGTCCTTGACGTCGTTGACGGCGCGATCGGTGTTCACCTCCAGGCGGAACTCGATCGTCGTCGTCGAGGTGCCCTCGGTGATCGACGAGATGATGTGCTTGACGCCCTTCACCCCCGCCACCGCGTCCTCGACCCACTTGGTGACCTGGGTCTGCAATTCGCTCGGCGCGGCGCCGGCCTGCGTCACCGTCACCGAGACGATCGGGATGTCGATGTTGGGGAAACGGGTGATCGGCAGGCTGCGGAAGCTCACGAGGCCGAGCAGCCCGAGCACCAGGAAGAGCACGATCGAGGGGATCGGCTTGCGGATCGCCCAGGCGGAGACGTTCAGGCGCATCGAGCGGACCCGGTCAGGAGAGGAAGGCGGACGAGGCGGGCGTCAGGGACGCCGGAGAAGCAGGTCGAGGGCGTCGGGGACGCGGGAGAAGCGAGAAGCGGGCGTCAGGGACGTCCGGCCTCGGCGGTTGCCGGCATCGCGGGGTAGATCGGCCGCACCCGGTCGCCGTCGCGCAGGAAGCTGCCGGCCCGGGCGACCACGGCGTCCCCAGCCTTGACCCCGTCGCGGGCCTCGATGAAGCCGCCGGCCGACAGGCCGGTGCGGATCGAGCGCAACTCGACCCGCTCGCCCGAGACCACCAGCACGGTCGGGCCGGACGGGCCGTAGACCACCGAGGCGAGCGGCACGGCGACGCCGGTGCGGCGCGCCGCCTCGACGGCGCCGCGGGCAAAGGCGCCGATGCGCAGGCGCGGATCGGCGTCGAGCTTGATGCGGACCTTGCCGAGGCGGGTCGCCCGGTCGATCTCCGGATAGACCACCCGGACGCGCCCCGACACCGAGACCGGCCCGTCCGGGGTGTCGAGGTCGAGGCTCGCCGGGGCACCGGCGCGCAGGCGCGCCAGCCCGGTCTCCGGCACCTCGCCCTCGAGCTCGATCTCGCCGCGGGCGATCAGCCGGAAGAGCGGCTCGCCCGAGGCGCTCGCCGTGGCGCCGACCCGGGCGGTGCGGCGGCTGACGATGCCCCCCTCCGGCGCGCGGATCTCGGTGCGGGCGAGCTTCAGGTCGAGCTCGGCCCTCTGCGCGCGGGCCTGGGCGAGATCGGCCTGCGCGATGGCGAGCCCGTTGCGCGCGGCCGAGAGCCGGCCGTCCGCTCCCTTGGCGGCGGATTCCCGCTGCTCCAGTACCGCCGCGGTGCCGTTGCCGGTCTTCATCAGCGACTGGGCGCGCTCGAAGGACAGGGCGGCCTCGGTCTGCGCGGCCTCCGCCTGCACGATGGTGCTGCGCGCCTGCGCCACCGCGCCCTCGGCCCGGGCGATGGCGGCGGCGTTCTGGGCGAGCTGGGTGTCGATCATCTCGCGCGAGAGCCGCGCCAGCACCGCACCCTTGGCGACCCGGTCCCCCTCCTCCACCAGCAATTCGGTGATGCGGCAGCCCTCGATCTCCGGCGAGACCAGGATCTCGTCGCGGGGCACGAGGGTCCCGGTGACGACCGCGCGCTCGACGATCTCGCGCTCGGCCGCCACCGCGACGGTGACGGCGGGCGCGGGTGCCGCCGCGACGATGGGGGCCGCCGGCGGCGCCGTCTCGGCGGCCATGGCCGGGAGAGCGGCAGCCGGCAGAGCAGCGGCAAGGGTCGCGGCGAAGGTGAGGGCCGGAATGCCGGCGCGGCGACGGGGGCGGGTCATCGGTCGGATTCCGGAAAAGTCGTCGGGTCGAAGCGGCCGTCGAGCGCCGCGCCGATCACGGTCAGCATGGCGTCGATGACGGGGCCGGTGGCGAAATCGGGCGAGAGGGCGCGCCGCACCATGATGCCGTCGGCCATCACCATGGCGAGGCGGGCGAGCGCCTCCGGGTCGGCTCCGGGAGCGGGCTGCGGGGCGCGGGCCTGCGCCTGACGGTAGAGGCCGGACAGGCGCCCCGCGATCTCGCGCTCGAAATCCCGGCAGATCGCCGCCATGGCGGGGTTGCGGGTCGCCTCGGCCCACATCTCCAGGCAGAGCACCGCCTTCTCGGCCGGCGCTTCCGCGAGGTGGCGGCGGGCGAGGCCGGTGAAGGCCTGCATCAGGTCGGGGGCGGCCTCGATGCCGGAAAAGTCCTCCGCCACCGCCGCGCGGTCGCGCTCGGCGAGGCCGGCGACGATCGCGTCCTTCGACGGGAAGTAGCGGTAGAGGTTGCCGGGGCTCATCCCGGCCTCCGCCGCCACGTCGTGCATCGTCGCGCGATGGAAGCCGTGGCGGACGAAGCAGGCCTCCGCCGCATCGAGGATGCGGGTGCGGCGCTCCTCGGCCGAATCGAGGCGGGCGGGACTCTGGGAGGGCGGCACGCGGGCTCACAGGTGAGAATGAACGTTCATTCTCTACACCCAAGGCCTGACATTCCGCAATGGCCGAGCGGCTGCAACTTCTGCGGCCCGGTCCGCGTTGACGGTTCGAATACCAGTCATCGAGGGAAGGAATTGCGCGATGGCCATCTTCCAGGTCAGGCAGGCCGAGACCGGGGCGATTCTCTGGACCGGCGGCGCCGCCGACGAGCAGCAGGCCCTCGACGCCATGGCGCGCGAGGCCGGTTACAGCGACTTCTCGGCGATCCCCGAATCGCTGCGCGGCACCAAGGTCGACCGGCTCAACCTGGGCTGAGCCGGTCTCGGACCTCTGAGACCCCTTGCGGGAGGCCGGGATTCGTCCCGGCCTTTTTTTATGCCCAGGATTTTCGCGAAGTTTGGTTAACAAGACGTTGCCGGACGATCGCGGCTTTCTCCGGGCATCCGGCGGTGTTTCCGCCGACCGGCGGCGTCAGGCGGTCGCTGCCCGCCCTCGCGCCGCCAGGATCGCCCCCTGGTTCGCCTCGGCCCAGCGGATCAGCCCGCGCATCGGCTCCAGGAACGAGTGCCCAAGTGGGGTCAGCCGGTACTCGACGCGGGGCGGGACCTCGGCGTGGACCTCGCGCGCCACGAAGCCGTCCTGCTCCAGCCGGCGCAGGGTCTTCGACAGCATCTGCTTCGACACGTCGCCGATCTCCCGCTCGATCTGGCTGAACCGCTTCACCCCCGGTGCCAATGTGGCCAGGACGAGCAGGCTCCACTGGTCGCCGATCCGGTCGAGCACGTCGCGGATCGGGCAGGCCTGATCCAAGGTTTCGCCTGACTTCAAATCGTCGAGCACTGTTTCTTCTCCATGGTCACTGCGCGATGACCTGGTCGCGCGGCGGTGACGTCTTGCGCGGATCGTATGACGGGCCTAGCTCTGTCGATGGTCTCGAACAGTGACCAGATCGCGAAATTGAACCAAGAGAATACCATGACCAAGGTTGCCGTCATCGGCGCGACCGGGAACGTCGGCGCGCGTCTCGTCGCCGAGCTAGCGTCGCGGGGCCACGCCGTCACCGCGATCAGCCGCCATCCGGGCGCGGCCTCGCCGCAGGTCGCGCCGGCGGCGGGCGACGTGCGCGATCCGGCGGCCCTGAGCCGGCTTCTCGCCGGGCACGACGCCGTGGTGAGCGCGCTGCGCTTCGCCGACACCGATCCGGCGGCCCTGATCGGGATCGTGAGGGGCTCGGGCGTGAGGCGCTACCTCGTGGTCGGCGGCGCCGGCTCGCTCGAGGTGGCACCGGGGCGGCGGCTGATCGACCAGCCCGACTTTCCGGCCGCCTACAAGGCGGAGGCCCTGAAGGGCGCGGCCTTCCTCGACGCGTTGCGCCAAGTAGACGACCTCGACTGGACCTTCCTGTCGCCCTCGGCGCTGATCGAGCCGGGCGAGCGCACCGGCCGGTTCCGCCTCGGGGGCGACGCGCTCCTCGTCGGCGAGGGGGGCAGCCGCATCTCCTACGAGGATTACGCCGTCGCCCTCGTCGACGAGATCGAGCGCCCGGCGCATCTCCGCCGACGCTTCACCGTCGGTTACTGAGCTACAGGCCGATCAGCTCGGCGATCAGGTCGGCGCCGGCCGCGGGCGAGCGCTCGCCCGCCGCCACCCTCCGCTCGGCCTCCGCCGTGGTCTTGCGCACCTCGGCGCTGCCGGTGAGGCGCTGGTGCAGCCGCTCGTGGACGAGCGCCCACATCCACTTCACGTCCTGGTCCCGGCGCTTGGCGGCGATCTCGCCCGTGGCGGTGAGCTTCCGGCGATGGTCGAGCACCGCGTCCCACAGGGCGTCGAGGCCCTGGCCGGCGAGCCCCGAGATCGTGGCGACCGGCGGCGACCAGGTGGCGCTCGCCGGGGTCAGGATGTGGAGCGCGGCGCGGTACTCGGCCGCCGCCGCCATGGCGCGCCGCATCCCCTCCTCGCCGTCGGCCTTGTTGACCGCGATCATGTCGGCGAGTTCGAGGATGCCCTTCTTGATGCCCTGCAATTCGTCGCCGGCGCCGGGCAGCATCAGGACGAGGAAGAAGTCGGTGAGGTCGGCGACCGCGGTCTCGGACTGGCCGACGCCCACGGTCTCGACCAGCACGACGTCGAACCCGGCGGCCTCGCACAGCAGCATCGTCTCGCGGGTCTTGGCGGCGACGCCCCCGAGCGTGCCCGACGAGGGCGAGGGCCGGATGAAGGCGTTGGGATCGACCGCGAGCCGCGCCATCCGGGTCTTGTCGCCGAGGATCGAGCCGCCGGTGCGCGACGAGCTCGGATCGACGGCGAGCACCGCGACCTTGTGGCCCCGCGCGGTCAGGGCGGCGCCGAGCGCGTCGATGGTGGTGGACTTGCCCACGCCGGGCACGCCGGTGATGCCGACCCGCACCGCCTTTCCGGCATGCGGCAGGGCGGCGTCGAGCAGCTCGCGGGCGGCGGCGCGGTGGTCGGCCCGCTTGGACTCGACCAGCGTGATGGCGCGGGCAAGTGCGGCGCGGTTGCCGGAGAGCAGCTGGGCGAGGTCGGGGGCCGGGACGGTCATGGCGACCTTTCTGCCGCCTCGCCGGGTCTCCGTCGAGGGCCCGGGCTGTGGACGAAAGGCCGGGGAAGCGTAACCTTCGGGCAACAGGCCGGACCCTGCCCGGGCCCTTCCCCACGGTCGTCCCCAGCGCGACGCGCCACGGCCACGATCATGCCGCATCCTCGGCCTGAATGCCGGGGCACAGCCGGCGCGACGCCGGCCCCGAGCGGGACGCCCCGAGTAGGACGCCATGACCACGACTGCCGCGCCGACGCGCCGGGGCTTCGCCCGCCTCGGCCTCTCCGCCCTCGCCAGCCTGTCGCTGGGCGGCTGCTTCGGCGACGGGCTGCTCGGCGATTCCCCGGGCCCCGAGAAGCAATCCGCCCTCGACGTGAGCCCGGTGCTCCTCGTCGCCACGACCCGCCGCCCCGCCGACCCGGCCGGGCGCCCGCCCTACTTCACCGACCAGCGCGGCCGCGGCCTCTCCTTCGCGACCGTGCGGCTCACGGTCCCCGACCGGTCGCTGATCGGCAAGGTCTCGTCGGTGGTCACCGGCGACTGGCGCATCGCCGCCGCGCCCCGGGTGGTCACCGGGCCGGAAGCCGCCACCGCCTTCGCGGAGGCGGCGCTCGGGCGCGACGTTCTGCTCTACGTCCACGGCTACCGCGAATCGTTCGAGACCGCGGCGGTCAGCGCGGCGCAGCTCTCCGACGGCATCCGCTTCCGCGGCGTGTCAGGCCTGTTCACCTGGCCGTCGGCCGGCAAGACCTTCGATTACGGCTACGACCGCGAGAGCGCCCTGTGGTCGCGCGACGCCTTCGAGGATCTGTTGCGGGCGCTCGCTACCTCGCAGGGCGGGCGGATCCACATCGTCGCCCACTCGATGGGGACGCTCCTCACCCTCGAGACCCTGCGCATGCTGCGGGCCGATGCCGGCGAGGCCGCCCTCGACCGGATCGGCGCCATCGTGCTCGCCGCCCCCGACATCGACATCGACCTCTTCACCAACGGCATCGAGCGCCTCGGCACCGCGGCGCAGAAGATCACGGTGATCTCCTCGACGAACGACCGGGCGCTCGAACTCTCCAGCACCATCGCGGGCGGCGTGACGCGGGCGGGTGCCGCCGACCGCAGCCGCCTCGAGGCGCTCGGCGTGCGCGTCGCCGACGCGTCCGATTACGGCAGCGGCCTCATCAACCACGACCTCTTCCTGTCGAACGTCGAGGTGCAGCAGGTGATCAAGCGGGCGGTGGCGCGGGCGGACGGGCGCTAGAGCATTTTCCGACGAAGTGGATGCCGGTTCGGCGCTGAAAATCGGCGACAAAACAAGAACCTAAGCGGGCGAAGCGTTGGCCTGCCCACGGTACACGACCCTGGCCGGGAACCGTGCAGCCAGGCTCCATGACCCATTGCAATGACCCATTGCAAACCAATCCCTTTTCCGGA